>NZ_DASVWK010000454.1:0-8671 GCF_036389735.1 Archangium sp.
TTGTACGGGTGCGGCCAGTCGCGCCGCGGGGTGATGCCCTGGCGCCGCTGCGTCTCCTCGTCGAACACCAACGTGCTGATCATCAGCAGCGAGTAGAACCAGCCCCGCGTCTGATCAATCGCCTCGGAGATGAAGTCGGCGGGGAAGGCCTGGGCGAACTTCTCGCGCGAGCCGGCCGCGTGGGGATAGCCCCACTGGGCGAAAGGCATACACCCCGAGTCGAACCAGACATCCACCACCTCGGGCACGCGCACGAAGCGGCCGGGGGTGCCGGGCTTCTCGTAGGTGACCTTGTCGATCCACGGCTTGTGGACGATGAGGTGCTCGGCACTGGTGGCGCCGGGCTTCTTGGCGAGGAAGGCCTTGAGCTCGGCCTCCACGGCGGCGAGGTTGCCGCCGGGCTTGTCGCGCAGGGCCTGGAGCGACGGAATGGCCTCCACCTCGCCCGTCTCCGAGTGCACCCACAGCGGCAGGGGCGTGCCCCAGTAGCGCTCGCGTGAGAGGGCCCAGTCCACGTTGTTGGCGAGGAAGTCGCCGAAGCGGCCTTCCTTGATGTGCTCGGGGACCCAGTTCACCTCGCGGTTGTTGGCGATCGCCCTGTCCTTCACCGAGGTGGTGCGGATGTACCAGGCGGGCCGGGCGAACTGGATGAGCGGGTCGTCATCCGCGCGCCAGCAGAAGGGGTACTCGTGGCGGTACTGCTCGACGAGCACGAGCCGGCCGCGCTCCTTCAGCTCTCGCTGGATGTCCTTGTCCGCGTCCTTCACGAAGCGGCCGGTGAGCTGGGGGAAGTCCTCGGAGAAGGTGCCGTCCGGGCGGATGGCGCAGAACATCTCCAGGGCCTCGGGGCTGGCGAAGCGGGTGCGCTCGCGGCGGAAGGCCTCGTAGTCGTCCTCGCCGAAGGCCGGGGCGATGTGGACGATGCCCGTGCCGCTGGTGAGGGTGACGAAGTCCGCGCCGATGACGCGCCAGGCGGGCGTGTCCTTGCCTCCGTCCGCGAGCGGCAGCACCGTGTCGCCCACGCGTCCGGCGTACACGTCATAGGGCGGGGTGTAGCGCTTGCCCACGAGCTCGCTCCCCTTGCGTGTCTCGAGGACGGGCAGGTCCTTCTTGAGCTTCTTGGCCAGCTCGTCGCGCAGGGCGGCGGCGATGATGAGCTTGCGGTCCCCCGCGTCCACGGTGACGTAGTCCACGGTGGGGTTCACCGCGGCGTACATGTTGGACGGGAGCGTCCAGGGCGTGGTCGTCCAGATGAGCAGCGAGGTGTCGGGCGCGTCTCGCAGCGGGAAGGCGACGTAGGCGCTGGGGTCGTCCACGGTGCGGTAGCCCATGCCGACCTCGCCCGAGCTCAGCGCGGTGCCACCCTGGGGCCACCACCAGACGATCTTGTGGCCCCGGTAGAGCAGGCCCTTGCGGAACAGCTCGGAGAGCGCCCACCACACGCTCTCCACGTAGCCGCGGTGGTAGGTGACGTAGGCCTCCGGCAGGTCCACCCAGAAGCCGATGCGCTCCGTCAGCCGCTCCCACTCGTTGGTGTAGCGGAAGACGGACTCGATGCAGCGCTCGGTGAAGGGCTCCACGCCATAGCGCTCGATCTCCGCCTTGCCGTGGATGCGCAGCTCCTTCTCCACCTCGACCTCGACGGGGAGGCCGTGCGTGTCCCAGCCCGCTTTGCGGGGGACCCGGTAGCCGCGCATGGTCTTGTAGCGCGGGAACAGATCCTTGATGACGCGGGTGAGGACGTGCCCGTTGTGGGGCAGGCCGTTGGCGGTGGGAGGGCCCTCGTAGAAGACGAAGACGGGGGCCTCGTCCCTGCCCTGGAGCGTCTGCTCGAAGACGCGGCGCTCCTTCCAGAAGGCGAGGGTGCGGCGCTCGTCAGCGGGGAAATCGATCTCGTTGGGGACCGTGGAGAACAGGGGGGCGGGAGCCTGGGACATGGCGGCGGAGTGATACCACCAGCCGCCCCCGGGTGCGCCCTTTCGTCCAGTCGAGCGTTAGCGGGGAGAACCCGTCGGGTGCACTCCGTCCTCGTGGTGATCATGCCCCGGTCCGCCGAACGTGCCCGGCCAGGGCTCCTCGGCCGGCGCCAGCCCTGGCAGGGTGAAGCGCTGGAAGCGCGCCTTGCCGTAGGCGAAGGGGGGATCGCACTCGCCGCACCGGTTCGCCCCGTCCATCATCGTCAGCGCCCCCGGGCCGAGCTCGAAGAGCTGCGGCACGCTCCGAGGCGTGTACCCCAGCTCGCAGCGGAAGGCCTCGCTCCCGTCCTGGGCGCGCACCCCCACCAGCAGCGGTGACGTCCCCTCCGCCGCGAAGCCCAGCACCATCGTCCGGGGCACCCCACCCTCCTGCCACGTCCCCAGCCGCAGCTCCTTCGAGACGAAGCTCGTCCTGGCCGGCAGCTCGTACGTCCACGCCGGCGCCACCCCGGGCACCGTGTACCCCCGCAGTCGCGGGGACTCGGGCGGCACCACCTCCGGGTTCACCGTCGCGCCCTCCGGGCTCGGCACCACCACCTCGCGCGTGGCCACCGCCCGCCCCAGCTTCAGCGGCAGCGACGCCACCGGCTCGCCATCCGAGGTGCGCAGGGGCTCCGTGCCTCCCTCCGGCAGCAGCAGCCCCCGCACCAGCCCCAGCTCGCCTCCGTTGAAGGGCAGCGTCCGTCTCCAGCGCGGCACCCCGTCCGAGGAGAAGGCCATCACCAGGGTGGGCGAGCCCGCGGCCAGCGGCGCCCCCGAGTTCACCGTGGGCGAGAAGGTCACGTACAGGTCCCCCGCCGTGTCCGAGGCCAGCCCGAAGGGGTGCGGGTGGTCGCACCGGGACAGCAGCGGATCCTCCAGCGTCTGCGCCGACACCATGCCCCCCGCCGCGTCCAGCACCACCAGGAAGTACAGCCGGCACAGCCCGGCCGGATCCTTGCCCGCCGGGTAGCCCTCGAAGAGCGCCGCCAGCCGATCCGGCGCCATCACCGCCAGCCGGGCCATGAAGAGGGTCGAGACCTGCTGGGCGATGTCCGGCCGCGCCTGGGCCAGCTCGAACGTCCAGCGCGGGGCTCCCGTCGTCCGCTCCATCAGCGACACCTTCCCCTGCTGGGGCAGGTCCATGCACAGCAGCCGCTCGTTCCACAACATGCAGCGCCGCGCCGTCATCTGGGACTGCACCGGCGAGTCCTCCGTCGCTCCGATCACCGGCCTCGCGAAGAAGCCCGACAGCGTCACGTCGCCCGAGGGGCCCACCAGCAGATCGTGCAGCTCCTTGTCCTGGGCCGCCGCGTCGTACGTCCAGTCCGGCACCAGCGCCTGGGCCGGCGGCCGCACGCAAGTCGAGCCCTTGCACCTGCCCTCCCCCTGGCAGGGCGAGGCCGGTGCGCACACGAAGCCGTCCGGAGGGTTGGCCTTCACGCACGCCCCCTCCACGCACACGTCCGCCGAGTCGCACCCGCGCGCCTTGCCGCCGCAGGAGGTGCCGTCGGCGGCCGGCTTCAGCTTGCAGCCCTCCCCCGGATCACACCACCCCTCCTGGCAGGCCCCGTCCCCGGGGCACGGTGGCGCCGGCACCGACAGGCACCCGTCCAGCGGGCCGCACACGTCCGTGGTGCACGCGTTGCCGTCATCGCACGTGCGCTCGCGCCCCCTGCACCGGCCCGCCTGGCACACCGCGTCCAGCACGCACGCGTTGCCTGGATCGCACGCCGCGCCGTCCTCCACCTCCTCCTCCACGCACTGCTCCTTCTCCACATCGAAGGTGAAGCGGTGGCACGTCACCGGCGAGGGGCAGGCGGGCACCGGCCGGCCCTCGCCCGTCAGCCGCAGCGTCACCGTGCGGCCTCCCTCCTCGGTGCCCACCAGCGTGGCCTCGTAGGTGCCGGGGGCCGTGGGGGCGAAACGCACCGTCACCGTGGACTCCGCCGAGGCCTCCACCCGCTCCGGCAGCCCCTCCAGCGCGAAGGGCGCCGGCACCGTCCCCCACGCCACGCGCACCGAGGCCCGGCCCGCGGTGCCCACCCGCAGCTCCTCTTCCCGAGCCACACCCACGTACGTGGCCACGAAGGCCACCTCCTGCCGCGAGAAGCGCACCTCGCCCGAGGACCCCACCAACGGCGGCCGCTCGTCACGGCAGGCCCCCAGCGGCCCCGTGAGCAGCACCAGCACCAGCACCCATCCCCAGCCGCCTGCTCTCGTCTCGCGCGTCATCGGTGAACCCCTGCCCCGGCTATAGCCCTGGCCCTCCCCGGGAGCGAGAGGGCTCACCCCGCTCCCGTTCACCGGGTCACCCTCGGGGGCACTTTCGTTTCTACCGTCCGCCCCGGGGGGAGGTGTCGCAAGACCCCGGAATTCCTGGAGTTCACTGCCGGTACGGTTCTCGCAAAGCCCGAAGACATGGCTTCCATCGAATCCGCTGTTTCAGAGCAGCTCACCCAGGCCTTCACCGTCTACGTGCCGCTGGCGCTGCAACCGCAGATGGACTCGCTCGCGCAGGACACCCGCACCCACCTGCTGGGCGAACTCTTCCGGCTGGCCGTCCAGGCCTGGCAGGAGCGCGGCCTGCTGCCCCGCCAGGGTCCCGTCACGATGGAGTTTCCCCTGGGGGGCATCGACGTGGGCATCGAGCTGGATGCCTCCAAGACCCGCCTCACCCTCGTCTCGCTCTCGCGCACCTGGCACTGACCGGACCGGGCAGCCCTCCCCAACTCCACCCAGTCCCCAGGGCCCTCTGTTTCTTTACTTGAGTAATGTAGGTATTGATCAAACAGGAGTGACAGCAGGGGCTGTGGGCTTGTGGAAAAGTCTGGAACCCCTTGGAACGACTGAGGAATCCCAGGCGTGCTACATGTGGGGAAGTTGGCGCTAATCCCCGGGCATCCACAGGGTGTGGGCTGAGGCGGGAGTTGTCCACAGGGACACCGGCTCCATCCACAGGTCGTCCACAGGGCAGGTGGGCTATCGTTTCGGCCCATGTCGCACGCCTCCTCCCCCCAGGATCCGCACTGGGGCCAGCGCATCGGCCGCTACCAGGTGCTCACCCAATTGTCGGTGGGGGGCATGGCGGAGCTGTTCCTCGGCTTCACCTCGGGGCCGGGGGGGTTTCGCAAGTATGTAGCACTCAAGCGGATCCTCCCGGACGCGCGCGACAACGAGCGCTTCGAGCGCATGTTCCTGGATGAAGCGCGCATCACCGCGGCGCTCAACCACGCCAACATCGGGCACGTGTTCGAGCTGGGGCAGGACGCCGAGGGGCTCTTCCTGGCGATGGAGTTCATCGCGGGGCAGAACCTGAACCAGATCGCCGCCACGTGTCGGCGCCGGGGCGAGAGCCTGCCCCTGGGCTTCAGCCTGTCGGTGGCGCGGGACGTGTGCCTGGCGCTGCACTACGCGCACACCTTCATCCTGCCCGGGGGCAAGCCCTACCCCGTCATCCACCGGGACGTGGCGCAGAAGAACGTGATGGTGGCGTACGACGGGGGGGTGAAGCTGCTGGACTTCGGCATCGCCAAGGCCCGAGACGCCCGGGAAAACACCCAGGTGGGGATGGTGAAGGGGACGGCCGGGTACATGTCGCCCGAGCAGGTGCGGGGCGAGCCGCTGGATGGCCGCAGCGATCTGTTCTCGGTGGGGGTGATGCTGCACGAGCTGCTCACCGGGGAGCGGCTGTTCTCGGCGGAGAGCGAGCGCCAGGAGCTGGAGATGATCCTGGACGCACCGATCCCGGTGCCCTCGGCGCGGGTGCCAGGAATTCCGTCCCAGGTGTCGACGGTGGTGCTCAAGGCGCTGGCGAGGCCTCGGGAGAGTCGCTACGCGAACGGGCGGGAGATGGCGCGGGCGATCGAAGCGGCGGCGGGGACGCTGCTCTTCGACGCCGATCAGCGCGCGGCCTTCATGCGCGAGCACTTCCAGGAGCGCATGGAGGTGACGAACCGGCTGCTGGAGAGCGCGGACGAGGCGGGCGCGCACGTGGACTCGGGGACGGCGCGGATGCTGGGGGGTGGCGTGGACGCGGGGGTGGAGTCCGCGGCTCGGGAGACGCGCGAGGCGGAGCGGGACGAGGCGCCGCCGAGGCAATCGCGCTCGGTGCTCACGACGGGGAGGGTGGTGGCGCGGGAGAAGTCGGGGCACGAGCGGGAGCCCGAGCAGGCGGGGACGAGCCGGCTGGGGCCGTGGCTCCTGGCGCTGCTGGTGCTGGGCGGTGGTCTGGGGTTCGGAGCGGTGAAGCTGCTCGGGCTGCTGGAGGCGGGCGATCCCGCGATCCCGGAAGCCGTGATGGGAGATCCGTCGCCGATAACGCCCATTGATCGGCTCGGTGAGAAGCTGCCCCCGCCGCCGCAACCCACACCGACGTCGGAGAGCGCCACCGCGGAGGCGGAGGCGCCGCCCCCGGTGGAAGCGAAACCCCCGACGGAGGCCCAGGAGGGCAAGGATCCGCGAGCCGAGGCGACGAAGGACGGCGACGGTGAGCCCCCGAGCACGACGAGGAGTGTGAAGCAGGGAGCGCTGACGCTGCTGGTGCTCCCGGAGGCGGAGGTGTTCCTGAAGGGGCGCTCGCTGGGGAAGACGCCGTTGATCAAGAAGCCGGTGCCGGTGGGCAGGCACCTGCTGATCCTCAAGGGCGAGGACGGGAAGCGGCGGGTGCTGTCGGTGCCGATCGCGGCGGGCAAGACGGCGCAGTTCCGGCTGAAGCTGACGGACATCCCGGAGAAGTGAGTTACATCAGAGTCGTTTGACACCTGCCTCGGCGCATGCGGTGTTCATCCCATGCCTGGATTCCTCGCCCTGCTCGCCGCGCTGCTCCTCGCCGTTCCCGAAGCCGAAGCCTGCGAGTGTCCCCGGAGGAGCCCCTCGGACAAGGCGGACCTGAACGCGGCGGACACCGTCTTTTCCGGGACGGTGCTGTCCAGTACCCCCAGCGCTGACGGCACGGGGCAGGTCCACCGGTTCGAGGTGAGCAGGCTCTACAAGGGGAGCATCCAGCGAGTCACCGAAGTGGTGACGACGGGAGGCAAGAGCTGTGGCTTTCCCTTCGAGGTCGGCAAGAGCTATCTGGTCTTCAGCACGGGCCACGGACCCCTCACCGCGACCACCTGCGGTGGAACCCGGGGCCTCGAGCGGGCGAGCGGGAAAGGTCCCACGCTCAAATCCGCGCCGTGTGCTCTCGCGCTGGAGCCGGCCCTCGGCGAGGCCGCCAAGGCCGCCACGCGCATGTTCAAGAAAGACTTCGCCCAGCACCCCTCCACCCATGTCCGGCTCCACTGCGGGGAGAATGGGAGTGCGCGTGTCGTGTACCGCTCGCGGAGGATTCCGGCCGAGCAACTGTCGATGGTTCGCGATGCCATCGAGGCCGACGTCATGTTGAACGGGAAGACGGGGAAGGTCGAGCGCGTGTTCGTGGGCCCGTGAGCGTCCAGCTCAACGGCGCACCTACTGCGTCACCTGCTCCGTGACGTTGAAGAAGCTCTTGATGACGTGCTCGCCCTTGACCTCCCAGAGCATGATCTGCCCCTGGCGGATGAAGTAGCTGTCACCCTTCTTGAAGGTGTGTGACTGGCCCGCCTCGTCGGTGAGGGTGACCTCGCCCTCGAGGATCGTGGCGTGCTCGGAGAAGGGGAAGACGATGCGAACGATGCCCGTGGTGGCCTTGAAGATGCCGGCCGTCATGCCCCGATCGCTGAAGTCGATGCGGCCGGAGAGGGCCGGCGTCCCCTCGAGCACCTCTCCGCCCAGCGCCTCGGGCGAGCCCAGGGGAGCGAAGGTGGACGGGTCCAAGGTCTCGTTCGGGGAGTAGACCCGCATCGCGCTCTGGGTGCTGGGCTCCGAGATCGCCGACACGGACGTCCCAGGGGCCGCGACCTCCTCCCGAGGGGTACCACCGCAGGCATTCAGGATGCCCACCAGGGCCGACATGCCGAGACCAACCATCCAAGAACGCTGATTCTGACGAGCCAAGGTCGCCTCCAGGGATTCGCTACCCGCCAGATCCCTTCTGCAATGGGCGGGCCGAAGTGTCCTCCTCCGGCCGTTTGACCCGACTCCAGGGCTTGTCTCGCGCCAGAGCTGCAATTCAGCAGTGCCACTGGGCCGGAAGTGCCCTTTCAGCCGCTCCCCATGTATGTGTTTAGAGGTTCCGAGAGACGTAGGTGCGAGTGCCAGACCTCGCGGAGGGGGGGTTCGGATGACTCACCACCGAGGAGATGGGGTCATCCATACCCATGCGGCCAATTGAGAGACATTCGTCGACTAATCAGGAGGAGAGTGGGTGCATCTCCACCCATGCACAGCTCTCGAGGAGATATTTTTTTGGTCGCGCGATCCAATCCAGGTTGGTGCGATCAATAGGCGGCCAATTTACAGGATGCGCGGGGCCGGTGGAGAGGCGGTGCAGCCCTCTCGGGGCACACGCCGGCCCAAGCGGCCCACTCTACGGCGCGACCAAGGCCGCCATCCAGAGCAGCGGATCGACCGCCATGAGGTCAGTGAGGGAGCGGATCCAACCCGCTGCCCTCAACAGGGCCCCAGCCCTTGAGCCTCAACACCACGCGGCCCGAGGGGGCTGTCGCGCCGGGGCCAGGCTCGCACTCTTCGTGGGCAACCCCAGGTGCTCCACAATCGCGCGCACCCCTGCTGCTGCCTTCACGGCCCGCCAACACCCGCCGCCTGCCTCCACACCTCACACAGGCGAACAC
>NZ_DASVWK010000455.1:0-2710 GCF_036389735.1 Archangium sp.
CCTGGAGGGGGACTTGGCGACCGAGCCCCCCCTGCCCACCCTCCCCTCAAGGAGGTGGCGGGGATGGCGCGACTCGAGGCTCGGCAATGGGGATTGGTGGCCCTGGTGGCGGGCAGCCCTTTCTTCTTCGCTTTCCTGCTGGCGGCCAAGAATCCGGGCCTCGTCGAGCCCGTGCTCGGCACCGTGCTCGGGGGTGCGAGCTGGCTGCTGTCCGCCCTGCTGGGACTGCTCGGGGGCGCAGTGTTCGCCACCTTCCTCGGAATGACCCAGGGGCCCGAGCTCACCGCCTCGCCGCTCCGGCGCGTGGGTGGGCTGCTCTTCGCGGCGATTCCCCCCATGCTGCTGTGCATCGTCCCCGCGGTGTGTCTGCTGCTCGCGGGACCGGCGTTGGCGCTGCGCCTGGAGCAGGGCCAGCCGGCGCCCCGGGAATCGTCCCCGCGCACGCCCCAGGACATCGCCGAGCGGCTCCGGCACCAGTTGCCTCGGGTGATTCCGAATCTGCCTCGGATGGGGCCGTGGTGAGGCCACGGCCCCTGCGTCTCAGGCCGCCTTCGTCTTCGCCGTCGCGCTCAGCGCGTACCAGGCCGTGCGGAACGCCTTCAGCTCGCGCAGGCCCGCCGGGTGACGACCCAGCGCCGGCGCCACCGTCACCGGCAGGCCGATCTTCTTCTCCATGTTCTTCGCGGCGTTGAGCTCGTTCTTCCGCCGGTTCTCGCACCGGGCGCAGTCCGCCTTCGGACCCACCCGGTTCACCAGCACGCGCTCCACCTGAAGCTTGCGCTCCTTCAGGTACTCCACCACGCGCTCCGTGCGCTCCGCCGCCAGATCCTCACCCCGCGTCACCACCACGAAGCGCGACTCGGTCGGAGAGGCCAGCGCGTCCTCGAAGCGCTTGATGTGCTTGAGGAACGCCGCCATGTCGTCGGCCAGCTCACCCAGGCCCTTCGACTTGTACTTGGACAGCACCGCGTGCAGCGCCGTGAACCAGCCCTTGGCGGTGTCGGCCAGCTCCACCACGCGCATGGAGCTCACCCTGGGGGCCCCATCCACCACGATCCGCTTGAAGCGCTCCTGCACCAGCGCGTCCGTCAGGCAGGACATGGCGGCCAGCTCGTCGATGCCCGGAGGCGCGCAGTCCAGCAGGTTGCGGAACATCAGCAGATCCGCCGGCACGTCGTTGCCCGTCTTCGGCGCGCCCTCGAAGGCCTTCTCCGCCTTCTCCTTCCAGCGCTTGCGCAGGTTGCTGAACCAGGACGCCATGTCGAGCTCGCGCGCGTACAGGCCCTTGGTGCCCTTCACCTGCGTCTCCACGTCCGTCAGCCGGCTCTGGAGCACGTCCGACAGCGAGTGCGCCGGATCCGTGGAGATGAGGAGCACCGGCCCCTCCTTCTCCGTCAGCGTCACGGCCGCGGCGGCCGCGCAAGAACTCTTGCCCACTCCGCCCTGGCCCACGAAGAAGATGAGCCGGGTGGGAGGCAGCGGCGGCGCGGCGATCGGCGGCATGGACGGCGCGCGCACCAGCGCGGGCGGACCCTCGGCGGCGGCGAACTCCAGCGTCTTCGTCTCCTTGCCGCTCGCCCACTCCTTGGCGAGCAGCTTCAGCGCCTCGAGGCCCCGAGGAGCCACCTCGCGCTTGGCCAGCAGGTGCACCGGCACGTTCTTGTCCAGTGCCTGGTACTTGCGCACGTGCGGCGCCTGGAGACCGCGGCGGCCCTGGCAGGCGGCGCAGCCTTCCTTGTCCTCCACCTGGTTGACCACCACCTCCACCACCGGAATGGCGCGCTCGCGCAGGTGCGCGAAGTAACCACGCGTCTGGGCCTCGGGCACCGGCTCCGCCAGCGTCACGAGGTGGAAGGCCGTACGCGCCGGATCCTTCAGCTGCCCCAGCAGCTTCTCCGCCTTGGCCGAGAACTCATCCAGGAAGGCCTGCTCCTCCGCCGCGGCCGGGGCCTTCTTGCCCTTGCCACCCGCGGAGCGCTCCGCCCCCGCCTTCACCAGGCCCAGGAACTTGCGCAGCCCCACCGGCATGTCGAAGAGGCGCAGCGTGTGGCTGGTGGGCGCCGTATCCAACACCACCCGATCGAACTCGCCGCTCTCGACCAGCTCCACCACGTGCAGCAGGCCCAGCAGTTCCTCCAGCCCCGGAGTGGCCTGGCTGTACAGCCTGCCCAGATCCTCCTCCGTCAGGTGGGTGCCCTTGCCCGCCGTCTTCTGGAGCGCCGTCAGGTACTTCGCCAGGAAGGGCTTGAGCAGCGCGCCCGGCTCCACCTCCAGCCCCCACAAGCCCCCGTCCGCCTTGGTCTTCGCCCCCGCCTTGCTCTTGCCCTTCGCCTCCGGTTTGGACTCCTTGGCGGCAGCGGCCTCGCCGCCCTCCGCGTCCAGCTTCGTCGGCTTCGCCGTCAGCTTCTTGTCCACCAGGTCCGATAGCGTGCGGACCGGATCCAGTGAGACGAGCAGCACCTTCTCCTTGGGCGCCTCCTCCGCCAGCCGCAGCGCGTACGCCGCCGCGAGCGTGGTCTTGCCCACCCCGCCCTTGCCGCCGAAGAAGTGAAGAACTCGCGCGTCGCTCATGAAAACGTGGCCCTTCCTTGACACCCCCCGGCACGGCCGGTCTCCGTTATTTACTAGACATGCGCGGAGAAGGCGCACCGGGCGTGAACGTGCACCCAAGTACAAGTGGGATGCCGTGCCACCGAGTGGCCCATGGGTG
>NZ_DASVWK010000456.1:0-2452 GCF_036389735.1 Archangium sp.
GAGAGTCATGAGGAATTCGTCCGGAAGGTGACTGCTGGCACGGGGGTTGAAGAACAAACCCCCAGTGATTACGCGGTCCCACCGCTCCGGAGGACACGTCCTTGAGTACTGACAAGCAGGCCCCCCGCATTCTGGCCCGCACCTTTTTCACGCAACTGCGCGCCAGCGGCTACACCCCCACCCAGATCATCGGAATCGCCACCGAGCTGTTGGACCTCGTGACCGAGGACATCAAGGGCGCGGACAAGAGTGTCGTCCCCCCGACGCCCGACAGCCAGGCGGACTTCCGACGGGAGGCCTGAGTCGGTACAATGGCGTCGTCCCTAGCGGGCGACCGAGTTCCGGGCAGGTCCCGGGGCTCGAGCCCCCTAGGTGGCAACCAGACCGGCCGAGCGCCGGTCTTTTTGTTTCCAGGCCCTGTTACCGCTGGGACTCGCGGCGGCGCTGGCGGGCAGCCGCCCCGGCGACGAGGAGCAGGCCCGCGTTCATGGCGGTGAAGACGGAGCTGGCGCTCTGGAGGGCGAGCATCCCGAGCAGGAGGGCGCCCATCATGAAGGCCACCCCATCCACCCAGACGGGGCGGGGATGCGGAAGCACGAGGCCCGTGATGCACAGGGCGAGCGGCACCCCGAGGAGGACCTGTCGGGCGATCTGAGGCCCGCTGGTGACGACGGTCTCCCAATTGTGGACGAGGATGGCGGAGAAGATGACGACGGTGCCCAGGGCGAGCACCAGTACGCCCGCGGCGGCCGCGTCCTTGGTGAGGCGGGCCTTCTCGTCGAAGTGCCGGGTGGCGAGGTCCACCAGGTGCTCGAGCGCGCTGTTGAGGATCTCCGCGAAGAAGATGAGGAGGACGCAGAAGATGAGCGTCACCTTCTCCGCGAGCCCGAGCGGGATGCCGCTGCCCACCAGGCCCACGAGCAACGCGGAGACCAGGTGGACGCGCATGTTGCGCTGATGGACGACGGTATGGATGAGCCCGTTCCACGCGTGGAGGAAGGAGGCGAGCATCCCGGAGCCCCCGCGAGACGGATAAGAAGGCGGCTTGGGCTCGGGAGGAGGCAAAGGTGAGAGGGCTGGTGAGCTCATCACGGACAGGTTAGCGGGAGAGCAGGCGGGCACCCACGGTTCGATTGCTGTGTCCTCGCGCCGGGCCGTAACGTCCGACCCCCCATGGCCCTTCCTGCACACGTGCACACCATCGCCTGGGTGCTGGTCTCGCTGCTCCGCCTGCCGGGCACGGCCCACGCTCAAGACGATGTCTCCTCCTCTTCGTATGACTGTGGCCTGGAGCCCCCGGGCGCCAGCTACGTGCCGCTCTCCGGCCCGAGGCCCCACGAGACGCGTTGGCTGCCCTCGGAGCCTCCCCTGGTGCGTCGTGAGGACGTGTCGGGAGTGCGGGCGCTCTCCGGCCTGCCCCAGACGCGCGGTCGCGCCGGAGCCCTGTCGGGCAAGACGCTCTACTTGAGCCCGGGGCACGGCTTCTACCGCAGCTCGCCCCTGGGGCGGTGGGCCACCCAGCGCGGCAACACGAACGACGTCGTCGAGGACCTGGTCTCCATCGAGACGCTCAACCAGTACCTGCTGCCGATGCTGATGGGAGCCGGCGCGACGGTGATTCCCGTGCGCGAGTCGGACCTCAACCCGCACATGGCCCTCGTCGACAATGGGGCGGCGGGCTATTCGGAGGAGGGAGCCGCGGAACTCTTCTCCACTTCCAGCCCTGGCTGGGGCTCGCCGCCGATGCCCATGCGGAATGCGGTGGAGCCCTTCAAGCTCGGAGACAGTCGGCTGATGACCGCCTCGCCCACGGCGACGGCGCGGGCCACCTGGGCGCCCTCGATTCCGGCCGACGGCTACTACCACGTGTATGTCTCCTATGGCTCGGATCCGGGCCGCGTCACGGATGCGCACTATGTGGTGCGGCACGCGGGGGGCGAGAGCCACTTCCGGGTGAACCAGCGCCGTCACGGCGGGACGTGGGTGCTGCTGGGCCGCTTCTACTTCCGGGAGGGCCCACACCCGGAGACGGCCTCGGTGGTCATGCTCAACGACTCGGCGATGGAGGGCAGCGTGTCCCTGGACGCGGTGCGCTTCGGGGGTGGCAGCGGCGATATTGGTGACTCGACGCTCGGGCCCCTATCGCGTCCCCGCTTCGAGGAGTGCGCGCGCTACCACACCCAGTTCAGCGGCGCGCCGCCGTCGGTATTCGCTCCCTCGGGCATCAACGCGCTCTCCAATGAGCGCAACGACGACGTCTCCTCGCGCCCGCGCTTCGCGGCCTGGCTGCACGAGGAGGGGGAGGATGCCGTCTACGTTGCCTGGCACACCAACGCCTCCGGGCTCTCGACGCCGGATGACCGGTTCCGTGGCACCGAGGTGTACGTCTATGGACCCAATCCGGTGGACGGCACGCTGAACTTCACGGGCGTGCCGGGCAGCGACGTGCTCG
>NZ_DASVWK010000457.1:0-1792 GCF_036389735.1 Archangium sp.
CCGGCAGCTTCTGGAGGCGGCCCTCCCGCACGAGGGCCCCGAGGTCCTCGGTGAGCCCGGAGATGCGGTCCGCGCCGGTGTCGTACGCGCGACTCTTGAAGGCGTTCTCGCCCTTGAGCTGGAGCAGCAGGGAGATGTCCCGGAGGACCTGGGCCACGGTTGCTTTGTCGGGGGGCATCACGGAAGGAAGTTAATGCCCTCGAAAGGGGGGTGCAGGCGAGCGGAAAAGCAGGCCCCCCCCGCAAGCCCTCCCCGGGCCCGGCCCTGTCGGGATAGAAGGGCGCCGGGTTGTTGATTCCAGAGAGCTACGAGAGACGGAGCCGATGAAGATCAAGCTCGGACCGGCGGACTTCGCCGAGAAGGAAATGCGGGGCTACGAGGTGGGCAAGCGCAGCCTGTGCGTTGCGCGGATCAACGGGCGCTACAAGGGGCTCGACGACTGGTGCAACCACGCGGGGTGCCTGCTGTCCGGGGGCCGCCTGGAGGGGAACATGGTCGTCTGCCCCTGCCACGAGGTCGGCTTCGACATGGACACGGGGAAGAACGAGACGTCGCCGGGCGTGTGCGATGACCAGCCCAGGGTGCAGGTGGACGTCGAGAGCGGTGAGTTGGTGGTCGAGCTGTCCGACAAGGACGTCTAGGAGGCACGCGATGGCACACGAGGGACACGACCACGACGACCATGACCACGGGCACCACCACCACCACCACCACGGGCACGACCATGGCCACTCTCATGAGCACGGGCATGAGCACGGCTCACCGACCGCGGCGGAGCACAAGGCGCACGCGCCGGTGCACGTGAGCGCGTTCGTGGTGACGTGCTCGGACAGCCGGGACGAGTCGAAGGACGAGAGCGGGCGGGTGCTGCGCGAGCTGCTGGAGAGTGAGGGGCACTCGGTGAGCGGCTACCGGCTCATCAAGGACGAGCCCGAGTCCATCCGCGCGATGCTGAAGGAGGCTCGGGAGTCGGGGGCGCGGGCGGTGATCTTCAACGGCGGGACGGGAATCAGCCGCCGGGACAGCACGGTGGAGACGCTCCAGGGGCTGTTCGAGAAGACGCTGCCGGGTTTCGGCGAGCTGTTCCGGGCACTGTCGTACAAGGAGATTGGCAGCGCGGCGATGATGTCGCGGGCGACGGCGGGGACGTACGAGGGGATGATCCTCTTCGCGCTGCCGGGCTCACCGCAGGCGGTGCGATTGGGGCTCCAGAAGCTCATCCTGCCGGAGCTGGGCCACGCGGTACGTGAGCTGACGCGCTGAGCCGCGACCCGAGCGACCTCACTGGCTACATGTGGACGTGACGCCAGCGCTCCCTGCTGGCTTTTCTGAAGGCAGCAAGACGATGAGCGTAAGTGGTGAGTGGGTTGAGCTCGGCGATGGGCTCCGGGGCTATTACGCGCGGCCTGACGGTTCGGGACCGTTTCCGTCCGTCGTTATCTACATCGAGGCATTTGGACTCAATGCTCATTTCAAGCGGCTGACCGAGCGTTTCGCCGACGCGGGCTTCGTCGCGGTTACGCCCGACATCTACGGCGGAGCAGTCTATGAGTACGCCGATCTGCCCAACGCCATCGGTCACCTGCAGCGAATGGACGACGACACCGTCCTGGCGCAGACGGAGAGGACGCTCGACTTCCTGCTGGGCCGGGAGGAAGCCGCCGTCGACGCGGTCGCGGTGGTCGGGTTCTGCATGGGGGGGCGTTACGCATTCCTCGCGAACGCCGCGCTGCCGTCGCGTTTCAAGGCGGCCGCTGCGTTCTATGGCGGCGGCATCGGCCCGGTCGAGGAC
>NZ_DASVWK010000458.1:0-19520 GCF_036389735.1 Archangium sp.
CGTGCCCGTGAAGCCCCTCCTCCGCGTCCACGCCCTGAGGCTGCGCAACAGCTGGAAGTTCATGCTGCTGGTGACCGTGCTCGCCACGGCGGGCGCCGCGCTCTGCCAGAAGTACGACCTGTTGCGGATGGGCGACGCCGAGCGCTCCGCCTACGACCAGGGCCTCACCCTCTTCACGAAGGGGCACCCGCGCTCGAAGGACGTCGTCATCGTCGGCATCGACGACAAGACGCTCCAGGGCATCCGGGACAATGAGCAGTACGTCCGCAACTACGGCGTCTATCCCTACTCGCGCAACCTCTGGGCGCGCGTCTTCGAGCACCTCGTGGACCAGGGGGCCCGCGCCATCGTCTTCGACGGGGTGATGGACGAGCGGGGCACCGACGAGAGCAACGACCTGGCCCTGGCGCAGGTGCTGGAGGAGCGCGGCATCCCCCTCACGCTCGGATTCAGCATCAACGCGGGCCAGCCCGCCCTTCCCCGGGTGGAGCCCGTCAACCGCCTCGCCCACCGGCCCGCACCGCCTCCCGCGCCCGTCCCCACCCCGGAGGTCCACCCCGCCAGCGCCTCCGGGGACGCCTTCGAGGAGTTCGTCGAGACGCGGGAGGCCCCGCCCCTGGAGCCCGAGGAGGTGGCCCGCGCGCTCGCCCTCCCCGTTCGGGCCTCCGGCTTCGCCCTGCCCTCGCTGGAGCAGAAGTCGAGCGACAACGGGGCACGGCTCATGCGCCACCCGGTGCCGCCCCTGCCGGGACTGGTGCGCACCGCGCCGGGCTTCGGGCTCGTCCTGCTGGAGGAGGACGAGGACGGGCGCCTGCGCCGGACCCGCTTCGCGTATTCGGACGGGGCCAACACCTACGCCACGCTGGCGGTGGCGGCGGCGGCGGACCTCCTGGGCGCCGAGCGCGTCGAGCTGGCGCCGGGCAGGCTGAAGCTCGGCTCGCGCGAGCTGCCCATCAACCCGGACGGTAGCGCCGAGCTGGACTTCGGCGGCGGGTGGAAGGAGCGCTTCGAGGCGCTCAGCGTGTACGCGGTGCTGGAGGACTGGGCGCGCCGCCAGGAGCACCAGACGAAGGGGACGCCCTACGTGCCCGTCATCCCCGAGGACACGTTCCGCGGCAAGGTGGTGCTGGTGGGCGGGCTGGCGGTGGGCACCAGCGACGTGAAGGCCACCCCCTTCCAGAGCGAGGCCCCCGGACTCGTCAAGCACGCGGTGATGCTGGAGGCGCTCCTGTCCGGCGGCTTCATCACCGAGGCGCCCTTCTGGGTGTCGCTCCTGCTCACGCTCTTCGTGGCGCTCTTCTCCGTGACGCTCATCACCCTGGTGCGCTCGCCGCTCCTGGAGATCGCCTGGCCGCTGCTCCTCTTCTTCGGCTTCTTCCTCGTCACCGGCTTCTTCCTCCAGCACGGGCAGGTGCACGTGCTGAGCGCGATGCCCACCTACGCGGGCGAGTTCGCCACGCTGTCGGCGGTGGCCTTCAACCACATGTTCGCCAACCGCGAGCGAGAGCGGCTGCGCGAGGCCTTCAACCGCTTCCTGGACAAGACGCTGGTGGATCAGCTCGTGGAGCAGCAGAAGCTGCCCTCGCTGGAGGGCGAGACGCGCGAAATCACCGCCTTCTTCTCCGACATCCGCGGCTTCTCCACCTTCAGCGAGCGCTTCAAGGACGACCCGAAGGCACTGGTGGCCCTGCTCAACCGCTACCTCACCCGCGTCAGCACGGTGCTGATGAGGCACGGGGCCTGCCTGGACAAGTACATCGGCGACGCGGTGGTGTGCCTCTTCGGCGCCCCGCTGGACATGCCGGACCATGCGGTGAGCGCCTGCTACGCGGCGCTCGCCGTGCGCGCCGAGGTGGATGCCCTGCGCGTCGAGCTCAAGAAGGAGGGCCTGCCGGACGTCTACACCCGCATCGGCCTCAACTCGGCGGAGATGTTCGTGGGCAACTTCGGCAGCGAGCACCTGCTCGACTACACCGCCATCGGCGACGGCATGAACCTGGCCGCCCGGCTGGAGGGCGCCAACAAGGCCTATGACACCGTCATCATGATCGGCCCCCTCACCTATGAGCTGGCGCGCGAGCACATCGAGGTCCGGGAGCTGGATCGGGTGCGGGTGGCGGGCAAGCAGGAAGCGGTGACGGTGTACGAGCTGCTGGCCCGTGCCGGAGAGCTGCCCGCGGCGAAGCGCGCCACCGTGGAGCGCTACCACCGGGCGCTCGCGCTCTACCGCGAGGCCCGCTTCGAGGAGGCCCGGCGCGTGCTGGAGGAGGCGCTCGTGGCGGACCCCGAGGACGGCCCCAGCCGGGCGCTGCTTGCGCGCTGCGAGCGTTACACGTTGAATCCCCCCACACTGCCCTTCGATGGTGTGGTGAGCCTGGAGAAGTGACCTTGAGCCCCCAGAGACTTCCCACGCTGCTGGCGCTGGCGTGCATGATGACCGGAGGCTCGGCCCTCGCCGTGAAGCCGCCCGATGGCACGCTGTACGTCAAGGCGAAGAACACCCACCTGAAGGCCTCGAACAGCCCCACCGCGAACACGCTGGTGGTGCTCCAGCCGGGCAAGGCCGTCACCTACGAGGGCAAGGACCCAGGCTCGCCCTGGTGCAAGGTGCGGGTGGCCACCGACAAGAAGAGCCCCCTCCAGGGTTTCATCTACCAGGCCAACCTCTCCGTCTCGCCGCCCTCCATGGAGGTGACGAGCAAGCACCCCGGCAAACAGATGTCGCCGGAGGCCTTCGCTTCCTCGGGCGCGGCCGTCAAGGCGCTGGGGCCCGGCGCCATCGCGTACGGCAAGACCCTGCCCAAGCCCGAGAGCGTCAAGCAACTCAGCGACCTCGAGCTGCTCGCCACCGCGGTGAACGACGCCCAGGTGGCCGAGTACGCCCGGGCGGGCGGGCTGCCCGAGGTGGTGGGCCCGCCCGAGGTGGCGAAGCGTCCGGCGGCGAAAAAGAAGGGAAGCAGGTGATGAACCGGCGCCAGGTGACCTCCCTCGTGACGTGCCTGATGGTGAGTGGCCTCTCGAGCTGCTCCACCGTCCAGCGATTCGCGATCAACTCCGGTGGCACGGTGGGGCGGCTCGCGAGCGAACACGCGCAAACCAGCCAGCACGCCTCCGAGATGGAGAAGGAATGCAAGGCGCTGGAGGCGCGCACCATCGACATCGAGGAGGAGTACGCCTTCGGGGGTGCGGTGAGCGTCAACTGGGTGAGCAAGGGCGGAGGGCTCATCCACGGGGCGGACGCGGACGCGCTCCACGAGCAGCTCAACAAGATCGGCAAGAACCTCGCGGCCCAGTCCAGCCGGCCGACTCTCGCCTGGACGTTCGGGGTGCTCCAGTCCGAGGGCGTCAACGCGGTGAGCGGGCCCGGGGGCTACGTCTTCGTGTCCGAGGGGCTGCTCGCGCGACTGGACAACGAGGCCCAGCTCGCGGGTGTCCTGGCGCATGAGATTGGCCACATCACGGGCAAGCACGCGATGCACGAGTACCAGACGTACCTCGTGGATCAGTGCAGGAGCGCGGTGAAGGCCGAGCAGCTCAAGGCAGGGGTGAAGACGGCGGCGCGGATCGGAAGCGCGCTCATCGGGCCCTCGCAGCTGCCCCCTGGCGAGCTGCGGAATCTCTTCAAGGACCTCACCCGGAATGTCGACTTCAACAGATTGAGCGACGAGGCCGTCAAGTCCATCACGGACGGCTTCGTCGCACGCGTCTCCGAGAAGGGCTTCCGCCAGGAGGACGAATACGCCGCCGACCTGGAGGCCGTGGAGCTGATGGCCGCCGCGGGCTACGCCCCCGAGGAGTACGTGGCCTTCCTCTCGAAGCTGCCGGACAGCGGGCTCTCCACCGAGCACCCGAGCAAACGGAAGCGGCAGGAGCGGCTGAACGCGCACCTGAGGAAGCTGCGCGTGCCCGCCCAGGACGACGCGTTCACCACCTCCGTGGACCTCTCCCAGACGAAGGTGGTGCCCCTGCGCGACGAACTCCAGTCCCGCCGCATGGGCACCGCCGCCCGCGTGGAGTGATCAGAGCACCTTGCGGAAGGCGTACAGCACACGCTCGAACAGCTTCTGCCACAGGGGCCTGCGGCGGAACTTCTCCAGGTCCACCTCGTGGCAGCTCCGGCAGTCGCCGCGGAAGGACTCCTCCAGACGACGGCCCAGCCCGGGGTCCGCGAAGACGGCGTTCACCTCGTGGTTGAAGAGCAGCGAGCGCCGCTCGAGGTTGAACGAGCCGATGGTGCCCCACACCCCGTCCACCACCGCCGTCTTCGCGTGCAGCACGCAGCGCTCCCACTCGAAGATGCGGACGCCCGCGGTGAGCAGCTTCTCGTAGAAGGCGCGCGTGGCGTGCACGAGCCACGGGTGGTCGCTCTTCGCGTTGAGCAGCAGGCTCACCTCCACCCCGCGCTGGGCGGCCTCGCGCAGCGCGGCCACCAGCTTGCGATCCGGGATGAAGTAGGCGGCGGCCACCAACACGCTGCGCCGCGCACGGGCGATGGCGTGCAGGTACGCGAGGTGGATGCTCCGCCGGCTGGAGAGCACCGCCAGACTCACCTCGCCCCGGCGCTGGCGCGCGGCCTGACGCCTGCGGCGGCGCGCCTCGCGCCACGAGCGGAACCGGTCCTGGAACGCCAGGCGCCAGGTGGCCACGAAGCGGCGCTCCAGCTCGTACACCGCCGGCCCCTCCACCCGCAGCACGTCGTCGCGCCAAGCGCTGCCCTGACCCTCGGGCGCCCAGTGGGCGGAGATGTTCACCCCGCCGATGAAGGCCACCTCCCCGTCCACCGCCAATATCTTCCGGTGATCCCTGCGCAGCAGGTGCCGCAGTCCCCGGTTGAGGCTGGAGAAGGGCTTGAAGGGGCGGATGTCCACCCCGCGCGCGCGCAGGGCCTCGAAGAAGCCGCGCCGGCTCGTCCAGGAGCCCAACGCGTCATAGAGCACCTGTACGTGCACGCCGCGCTCGGCCGCCTCCGCCAGCGCCTCGCCGAACAGCTCACCCACCGCGTCGGTGATGAACATGTACGTCTCGAGGTGGATGTAGCGGCGCGCACCCCGGATGGCCGCCAGCATGGCCGGGTAGGCCTCCACCCCGTCGCGCAGGAGCTGACACCCATTGCCCTGAAGCACCTGGTGACGGCGCGGCAGGTAGTAGCGGGCCAGCAGCGTGGAGGAGACGTGGGGGCTCCACACCGGCTCATGAGCGGGCGGGCAGCCAGCCTCCTGCCGAGGCTGCTCGCCGCTCTCCGTGCCGATCTCCGCCTCCTGCTCACCCATGGTGGGGACAGGGTGGGAACGACCGGACGATCCGGCAACCGCCAGGAACCGCCCCAAGGTCTTTCCCCGGGCGGTTGTGACGTCGTCTGCTGGACGAAGCGCGCCTACAACCCCAGCTTGGCGCGCTTCACCTCGGCCCGGTAGGCACAGTCCTGGTCGAAGTCATCCGGGAAGTACTCGCGGACGTGGTCCAGCGTGGCCGAGGCCGTCTGCCAGTCGCTCTTGTTGACGTAGCCCTCCACCTCGAGCATCAGCTTGGAGCAGACGCGGTCCAGCTCCTTCTGCGTGTCCTTCACGCGCTCGCGCGCCTCGAAGTAGAGGTCCGGCTTGGGCTCGGGGTGGGCCTCCAGCAGCAGCCACGCCTCGCGGAAGGACTTCCACGCCTCGTAGCGGTTGCGCGCGCCCACCATCGCCGTCTCCAGGTTCTTGCGGCCACGGGCGTACGCCTTGCGCGCCTCCTCGACGAGCTGCTCGGGCGGAATCTCCGGCAGCAGCACCTTCTCCAGCGACACGTTCCACACGCGCCAGGTGTCCTCGCCGGGCGGGTTCTTCGTGTTGTCGAAGACGATGCGGTTGGGCGCGCCCTTCTTGAGCATCTGCGAGGGGATGACCACCTCGTTGAAGCGCTCCTGGCTGGCCAGCGTGTCCGGAGGCACCTTGCCCACGTCCACGCCGTTGACCGTCACCAGCACCTCGCCGTCGGAGATGCCCTGCGCCTGGAAGCGCAGGATGCCCAGGGCGCGCGTGGCGGCGGTGTACTCCCACTCGAAGACCTTCTGATCCGGCCGCTCCCACTTCACGCCGTCGCCCAGGCCGAAGGAATCCTCGACGGGCTTGCGGCTGAGGGAGACGGGCTCGGGACCGCGCACCACCTTGTTCTCATTGGAGAGCACCAGCCAGTACACCACACCCATGACGCCCAGGGCCGACACCAGGCCCAGGCCGATGAGGGCGCTGCGCACCGCGGGGCTGGCATCGATCCAGAAGAGCTTGAACTGGGCCCCGAGGCCCGAGTGCTCGCGCTTGATGCGGGCGCGCTCGGCGGCGGAGAGGCCAGCGCCCGGGGCAGCCGCGACGGGACGCGCCACCGCGTTGGTGGCGGGGCGCCGGGAGGGAGCCGCGGCGGCCGAGGCCGGCGCGCGCTCCAGGGCGGCGGGGCCCGCGCCCCGGGCGGGCCGGGCGGGAGCCTCCGAGGTGGTGGCGGGCAGGCCGGGACGGGAAGCCCCGGGGCGGGCGCCCTTGATGGCGGGCGTCTGGGGACGAGTGGCCTCGCTGCGCGCCTCCTCGAGCGCCTCCTCGTTGGCGCCCGCGGGGGCCAGCGCCTCGCCGCGGGTGCGGCTGCGCTGCCGCGCCACCACGTCCACGGACACGATGCGCGTGCTGTTGTCCTCGGCTGGAGGCTCCTCCTCCACCGCGGCCTCGCCCTGCACGGGCTTGAACTTGAAGACCACGCCCCCCAGCGAGATGGCATCGCCGTCCGACAGCGGCTGCTTGCCCGAGATGGGGTTGCCGTTGACGCGGGTGCCGTTGGAGCTGCCCAGGTCCTCGACGAAGTAGCGACGGGCCTCGGAGAAGATGCGGCAGTGGCGGCGGGAGATGCCCGCGTCATACAGGACGACGTCACATTCGGTGACGCGCCCGATGAGGACGGAGTCCTGCTCGAAGACGAACTCCTTCCCGGCCTCCTTGCCCTCGGCGATCGTCAGCTGGAAGCTCATGAAAACCTCAGACTCCTAGCGCGGCCTTCGCCGCACGGGCCACGGCCGCACGGGCCGAAGCGGGCTCGAGCACCTCGGCCTCGCCGCCGAACGATAGCACCCACTGCGTCAACCAGCGCTCATTGTCACCGGCGACCCGCACCTCCACCCCTCCGTCAGCGAGCAGGCGAGCGTCCTCCCCGAAGCGCTCCCGGACGTAGGGGGCCACCAGCTTGGAGAAGCGCACCCGGACGGCGGCATCGGTCCGGGCCGGGTTGGGCACCTGGGCGCGGGAGTCCTCCCGGGGCTGGAAGGGGGTGGTGGTGACGGCCAGGCCCTGCATCCGGTCCACCCGGAAGAGCCGGTCGTCCTGGCGGTTGAGGTCCCAGGCCTGGAGGTACCACTGGCCGCGGTGGCTGAGCAGCTCGTGGGGCCGGACGCGGCGGGACTCGGGGGCGCCCCGGCCCGGGGTGACGTAGTCGAACGTCACCTCCAGCCGCTCGTGGATGGCCCGGGTGAGCGGCCCCAGGGCCTGCGGGGCGTCCACCGTGGCGTCGATCTTCCGGTACATCTCCCGGAAGCGCTCGTTCATCCCCGGGGGCAGCACGCGCTCGAGCTTCTCCACCGCGCTGCGCAGGGCATCGCCCGCGGCCGGACGCAGCAGCTCGGCCGAGGCGGCCAGGGCCGCGGCCTCGCCCACCGTCAGGCGCGGCGGCGCGGACAGGCGCTGGTCGAGGTCCACGTAGACGCGGTCGTTCTCCACGTAGATGTCGATGTAGTCGTCCGGGTTGAAGGGGGGCCGGCCCACGCAGGTGAGCAGGTCCAGGTCCTCCAGCAGGTGCTCCCGGCTGACGTTGAGGGCGCGCGCCAGCTCCTCCACGGAGATGCCGGGGCGCGAGGAGACGAAGGGGACGAGGAACAGCAGGCGACGCAGACGCTCGTGGACGCTCATGCCGCCACCCCATGCTTCTCGAGGATGCTCGTCGCCATGTCCTTCACCCGCTGGCGGGCATCCTCGGGGGCCTCCACGTGGCAGGCCGGCCCGAGCTGCAGGCAGAATCGCAGCAGCCCATCCAGGAACGTCACCGGCAGATCCACCAGCACGCTCTCACCGTCCTCGGCCGGGGCCACGCTGGCGCCCGGAAAGAGGGTGGTCCCACGCGCCAGGAGTTCGCCGGACAGGCGCAGGCGCACATCCACCCGCGGGTGGAAGCGGTGCTGCCAGGGGTAGCTGGCCACGTGGTCGTCGAAGGCGAAGCCCTCGGGCACCTCGAAGTCCGGGGTGCGCGGCCGGGCGGTGTTCGCCTTCAACGAGCGGATGCGGTGCACGTGGAAGGTGCGCACGTCCTGGCGCAGGTGGCAGAAGCCCACCAGCGTCCAGATGCCCCGGCGCAGCGTGAGCCCGTACGGATCCACCTTGCGATCGATGAGCTCCGAGCGCTTGGGCGAGGCATAGGACATCTGCACCCACTTGTGCCCGGCGCACGCCTGCCAGAGCTGCTCCAGGTGCGCGGCGAGCTGCGGACCATCCTGCTCCGTGCCCAGCTCCATGCGCACGCGCGGGGTGGGCAGCGCGTGGCCGGCGAAGAAGCCGATCTTGCGCAGCGCGTGCGACAGGTCGTCGCGGCCGGGGAAGGCGCCCGCGGTCAGCGCGGCGCTGCCGGCGGCATAGAGGACGGCCAGCTCCTCCTTGGAGAGGTCCACCTCGGGCAGGTAGTAGGCGTCGCGGTCGACGACATAGCCGTCCTTCCGCTCGTCATCGCCCTGGATGTAGGTGAGGGGGAAGCCCAATTCCAGCAGCTCCGCCTTGTCGCGCTCGAACTTGCGTTCGGCGGCGTCGTCGGAGATGCCCATGTAGTCGTGGGGGAAGTGCTCGCGCAGTTCCGCCCAGGGGATGGGTTCCCGAGCATCCAGGAACAGGGCTACGAGGTCGAGGAGGCGTTCGGTCCGGTCCATCGAAGGTTTTCGACAATGCGCAAAAGCGTCAGGTCGGGTCAAGGCAGGGAGACGTGACAGCGGGCGAACGCCCGCCCACGCTCCGAGTGATCAGCGATCTACTCGGAGGGAGTGACCCTGAACAGCTTTTTGCTGAACAAGTGAACAGGTGTGTCCGTGGGTGAGCGGAACCGACCTGGGATGGAGGGGGAGCGTGCGAGGGAACCGGGCTCGCGCGCGGAGCCTATCTGGGATATTCCTAAGGATCGCCAACGTGTGCGCCTGGCCGGGGCGGGCTCGTCCGGCGGTATGCCCCACGGCGAGGCATCAGGCCTCACCAGGAGACGACTCCCCATGAAGCGCTCCACCCTCATCAAGAAGGCATGGCTCGGGCTGGCGCTGATGGTGGGCCTGGCCTGCATCTCGGCGGTGCCCGCGGAGGCCCAGGCCGAGCCGCTGTACTTCGCGCTGGAGGTGCGGCGCGAGGGCCGGCTGGTGGCGCAGCCGAAGCTGCTGGGTGAGACGGGCCGCACGGTGCGCGCGGAGCGCCGCAAGCCGGGCGCCAGCGAGCCGGACTACCGGCTGGTGCTGACGCCCACGGCCGAGGGCGAGACGTTCCGCCTGGAGCTGGACCTGATGCTGCCCGAGGTGAAGGGGCACTCGCAGCTGGCGCTGCTGCACGGCCAGGAGGGCAAGGTGCAGCTCGGCCGCTATCCGGGGGACCTGGAAGTGTCCCTGCTGCTCATGAAGGTGGACTCGCCCGAGTTCCGGGCGCTGATGGACCTGGCCGCGGAGCCCGAGGATCGCGGCTCCGGCCGTGCCATCTGACAACTCGCGGCATGCAGGGCCCGCCGAAAGGGCGCGCGAGGGGACCTCACTTCTGGACATCCAGAAGCATCCCGCATCACCGCACATCACTTCTGGACCTCCAGAAGTGAGCCATGCTCCGTAGCGCGAACCGCTCGCCGTAGCGCTCTTCCGGGCTTGTCCTCTCCCAGGGAGGAAGCTCCCCTCGCGTGCTCGTTCGTGGCGATCGGGGCGCGCCGACATACCCCGAGCTGCCCCGTCAAGACGCATAGGTCCTGAATTGATTGGAGGACGTAGCCATGCGTTTCCGAGCGTGCATGGCACTTCTGCTCTTTGTCTCAGCCTGCGCTACGTCAGCGCCGCGCCCAAGAGAACCAGCGGTCCGGGACCCGAGACTCGCCAACCTCCAGCAAGCGTCGACGCTGCCCTGGACGGACGGGGGCGATGCGCCGTCCGCGAAGCTTCCGAGCCCTGGCCCGTGCTGGCGGAGCGGTGCTTTCATGCCCTCGACCATGACCGAATCGAGTTCCACGACCCCACAGGACAATGCGCGGTCGCCTCGGCGGGTGCCGCTGCCGTGGGGCTCGGGGTCTGCGTCCTGGCGGCCCCGGAGATCGTCATGGGTGCGGTAGTTGTGGCGGGCGTGGTGGTGGTGGGCTTCGCCATCAAAGAGGCCCTGGCTGCGTATGAACTGAAGAGGGGCCGCCCCGAGAGAGTAAGGCCCGTGCCTGAAACGCGGCCCGTACCTGAAACGAAGCCCGCCCTGTCGGAGCCCCTGACGAAACGCAAGCCCAAGCCGGAGCCAAAGGGGCCGGACTTCCCTCCCCTGGGGCCAATCGAAACCTCGGAGCGAGAGCGCCGCCGCAGGTGCGAGCCGATTCCGGGGCCGCCCCGTGGAGGAAACGACCTGCACGACAAGTGCGCCAACGATATTCCGAACAACACCTTCCCCGGCTCGGATGTGTTCGTGAATGGGAAGAACTTCGACGCACTGCAACTGACCACGCGCACGCTCTGGGAGGTCAAGACGGATGATTTTGACAAGCCCCCCCTCGCTCTCAGAGTTTTCTCGCCAGAGTAAAGCTACCGGAGATACAGCGCGAGAAAAGACTTGCAGAAGCGTGTGGCTACAATTTCGTCGTCGGCGTCAGAAGCGCCGCGCACAAAGCGGTACTAGAGAGCTTGGATGACACTCTCACCGTCGTCGTGATGGATTGGTGCTGACATGGCATTTGATCGAAATGAGATCACTATCGGCGTGTACGCGCCTGCGCTCGTAGGTGACGATGGGCGCCCGCTTGCCATCGTTCATGGAATGGAGCGTGCACTTCCTGGATTGCGCTTGGGGTGGACGACCTCGGAGAAGGAAGACCTCATTCCGCTACCTCACCGCGATGAGTGGATCGCGTCCAGCAGGACAGATGGAGGGTTTCCGTTGCTTTGCAACGATGACGACGACCACCTGGTGACGATTTCCGGGTGGGAAAACCCGAACGGTCTTGCAGCAGATGGCGCGCGGCACTTTGAAGTTCATGCGCAACTACCACTCGACCCAGTCGGTATCGCGGCGGCAGCGAATGTGATTGAGGCGATTGGGGAAGGCTCACGCGCGTATTGGGGACACGCTACGCCATTCAACGCTACCGTGGAAATTTCACGGCAGACTATCGATCCGGTGCGTAAGCCAGGAGTTCCGCCACGAGGGCTGCCGGCGCTCAGGTTCCCAGACTACATCCGTTCGCCTGAGATTCCGCGTCGCCTCGGGTGGCTGAACTACTGGTCGGCCGCTGCCGCACGAGCCATCGGGTTTCCGGACCCTGCCCGCGACGCGGAGTTGCTGTCGCACGCACGGCGTACCGTGACGGGCGGGTGGGTTGTCAGGCTCACGGATGCGCCGCTCGATCTGGACAACCCCGCCCACCTGGACGGGCTCAAACGGGCCTACGAGCGCTTCCCGGAGATTGGCGGGCGCTCCACCCCTTGAGCCGCGCACTTGAAATGGCCATGACAGTGGAGGCGGCGGGAATCGAAGCCGCTAACGGCGGATCCGCCTCCACTCGGGACCAGAGGCCCACCCCCCGTTTTCCCTCTGAAAATGGGGCGCCCATCTGTCCGGGCGAGTCCAGGCGCGTCCGTTCGGTTTGGTCCTTTTTTGGTCCCCTTGAACCCCTCGCCGGGCGACAAGCGGCGAGCCCTCCGCCCCCCGGGCTGGCTTCTGGCGCTGATACCTTGGCCTACTACTGCCCGGCTCTTAGTGGCGTTCACCGCCCTAATGCGGAACATCGGTCCCGCCCTCCTGCATGCTGTGCCTCCTTGCTGGGTAGATAACCACAATCTCCAGGGCCCAGAGGTCGAAGCCCGACCGTAAGCCCCCGGCACACCCCACCCATCCGCGCCCCTCTACTCTTTGCAGGGAGGCTCCACAGGGAGCAGCCACCCGCGAGGTCGGTCGGCATCTTGGGGCGGAACGGGCCGAAGCCTCAGTCCCAGGCTGACAACTGCGGCAGCCCGTGCGCAGGGGCCAGCGGCGGCAGCTTCAGATGCTGTAGAATGCGCCGCACCGCCGGGCCTTGCGTCAGGTAGCGGAACGGGTGCGCGGTAATATCGAAACGCGGTTAGGACGTACTGCGCAGGAGGAGATACTATGGCGATCCAAGTGAGTGGTCTTGCCGACTTGGTGCGGGTTCTTGATGACGCACGAAGGCGCGCTCCCCGCGCATACCAGCTCAATGGAAGCCTTGAGCCGGTGGGGAACCGCGAAAAATATCTGTCGTTCCGGTTCCCGACCTCGTTGGGCCCGCAGGTCTTCTCTCTTGCATCCGACACCCACATGAGCGCGATCGGTACGTTCCTCGCAGTCGCGCGCGGCGCACAGCACTTGGAGGACGTGCTTGAGCTTGCGAAAACCCGTGGCGGAAATCTCAAGCTGGTCCTCCGCTCCGTCGGGCAACTCAAGGGCTGGTACTGCTACGCGGACGGGTAGCTGCCTGATCACTCCGATCATTAGGAGATGAATATGAGTGGAAACGTCATTCGCTTGGATGAGCTCAAGAATTTCTCATCGCATGAGCTTCATGATTTGATCAAGAAGGCGCCCAGGCCGCGCGACCTGCGGTCGACGATTCGCTATTTCATCAAATCTATCCATGGCCTTCCCGAAGTAATGAAATGCGATATCCGCCAAATAAAGGTCTATGTTGGACGGGCGGGAGCAACAAGTGTGCATCTTCGTCAGCGCTGGAACACTAGATTCAAAGATATCGAGTTCGCACAAGCTCCTTCAACACATGCAATGGTTGTCGCACAAGCGCCGACCCAGCGCATCCAAGAACACAATTGGGAGTCCGTCGCTTTACGGCTTGTAACAACACTCGATCGAAACGACGCACTCTGCTGTGCCAATGCCATCGTTGGTAGTTCTGGTCGACTTCCGGATGCCCGCGATAGCGTCCTGTATTTGGTTGCCAGAACAAAACCAGGCCCCATAGGCAATGGCGCCCGGGTGCACAAAATTGACAAGTCCATCAGAGAGATACAGGACGACATCAAGATACCGGACGGGGTTGCCAGAGAGGCGCGTCTTGTCGCCAAACCGCAAGAAGCCGCCACCCTGCAACTCATGGGGCCATCCTGGTGGACTGAAGACAATGGCGAATGGTGCAAAGCAAAAGACTGCATAACACCTGCCTTACCAGGGAGCCGTGGCTATTGCGGATGGCATCGCCGGTAAAGAGGCAACTCCTCTTGGCATGACCCCACCGGACCCGAGCTTCACCTGCAGGGCCCTGGTGACCTCTACCGGGCCCGAGGGTACTCGCCTAGGCTGTCGTGCTGCCCGGTGGCCTCCACAGGCCCGAGATTCGCCTGCTCGGCCCTGGCGCGCTCTTCTCAAGATCAACCGCCGCCTTTGTCCCGCTTGCTCCCCCTCCGTCTGTCACTCGCGGCGCGCTCCGTGCGTGGTCGGCTGCGCTTGCTGGGCGGTGCCGGGCGGGGTGCTTCTGGCTGCCCCGCAGCATCCTCGGCTGGATCTAGTGCCCAAGTGCCCTCTTCCCAGCGTTTCAGGGCCTCCGAAGCCTCAAAAGCGGCGAGTCCTTCACCTTTTGCGATCTCCAGTAAGACGGCCTTGGCTTCCGCCGTCCGATAGCGCAGCAGGTAGACCGCCGCCATGCCGCGTACGTCCATTCGCGGGTGCGTGAGCAACATAGCGAGGGCATCCCGCCCCGCGTCTCCGTGAGCGCGTAATTTCTTGAACGTGGCGATCCGTTTCTTCGCGTGCCTGTTTCCGGTTCTGGCATCACCTCGGAAGATTGCGTCTGTCTGTTCTGCTGTGTGGTGGGCAAATTGTTCCGCCAGTTCTTCTGGTTTTTTTACCTGACTTTCCAAATTCCTCTCCTGATGTTTTCAATTGCCTTTAGTCCGAACTGACGCTGGGCTTCGTATGACTGAGTGCCAAGCCATTTCCGAATCGTCAGGGTGTTGGAGCCGGTGATTCCTTCTCGAATCGACGAGTAGAAGGCGCTCACGTCGGTGTGTAGCCCCTCGTTGAGTGCTGTGATGTTTTCGGTGTTGTGTAGGGCCTCGCCCCCGAATCGCTTTACGTTTCCTTTGGTCTGCTCCACGATGTGATGCCATTGTTTTCCGGGGCCCGCCTTCCCCATGGCTGACTTGAAGCCACCAAACGACCCCCACGCCCTGTGCCCGTTGGGGAGGAGCTTACCCCGAGTCGGCGCAGGACTCCCAGCGCCAACGCCCCGGGCAGCCATGGCCACGGCATGAGGCGCCAACACCACGCGGATCGTCCCCTCGGGTACAGAGACGATCAGGCGCTCGGCTCCGGTTGTCGTCTCCAGCAGGCCCAAGCCGGTATTAGCCGCGACTTGCTCCGACGCTTGCGCGAATCCGGGCAGCTTCGAGGCCTTGGAAGCAAGCGCCGCCGTTTCCCCTATTGCCGCTGTCGCCACCACCACGAGAATACGCACACTGTTAGGACCGATGACACGCCCGAAACGCTCGCCAATCTCGCGCAACTCCGCGAAGGTAGAGGCCCGGGCCGCATCCTCGTACAGCTCCGCATAGGCTTTTATCAGGTTGAAGAATTCCCAACCGAGATAACCCCACAGGGCGGCGCTAAACACCAATGCCGCGCCCTTTGTTATTGGCTCGGGTACTGGCGCCAACAGCAGCGCCATATAAACCGTGATGCCAATGCTAATCATCGCGAGCATCCGCGTAGGATCGAGCATAGCCCGCACTTCCGCGTTGACGCCCTCCAGGGCAGGGCCCACCGCCAGGGCAAGCGCCAGGCTGCGCTTGTCGTCATCCTGGAAGCCGGGCCCATCTTCAAACAGCGTCAGACAGTCTCCCGGGGTGCCGCACCGCTCGCAGTGGAGCCCATACGAGCGGGCCAGATCTGATTGCCACGCTTTGCCACTCAAGGGCGCGGAAGCCAGCGCCAGCCTACGGCCGACATACAATGGGGGCCGGGACGCGGCCAACCGAAGCGGCATGTCAAGCCAAAGCGTTGTCATGGCTGCCGAAAACTCGGCGTCGCTCACCTGCACCGGCGCGAAGTCCGTTGGCAGCTTGGCAAAAATAGCCTCTCCCTGGTCCCCGTCCTCGGCTTCCAACTCCAACTCCCACGGTTCGGGCGAATCGCGCGACACGGGTGAACGGTAACGGGAAGCCGTCAACCCTCCACCCATGGGGGCTCCCGTGGCGCACGCTGTAACCAGCATCAGCGCCGCCAGCGCCAACGCACCTGTGCGCAAGGGCCGCCGTGTGTCCACGGGGCGAGTACCGACAGAATGCCTGGACATTGCCGCACCTCTCCGGGCGAGCCGCCCGCGTTGGAAGCCCAAACCCGACGATTACAGAGAGCGGCTGACGGCCAGGTCAAGCCGCCGGGTCCGGTGAGGTAATGGCAACCCATCGGGTAGGTTGAGTTTCCCTCGGGGCCGGATGGGGTGGCGGCACTACTCGCGCGCCGGGGCTTGCTTCCCAAGCGGGAATGTGACGTTCCCGAGGGTGACCGTGCGGGGGCCCTGCGCTTCCCACAGCTTGAGAGTGCAGGGGCAGGCGAGTTGCCCCGGCTCCCTCTCAGCACCCACTACAAAGCCCAAAGCACCGGGGGCAATGGCCGACGCTTGCCACGCGGAAAGCTCCGCCTCCGCGCCCGTCGAGTCCTTCAATACCGCTCCCGCCACTAACCAGGGTTCGCAGCCCATCCCCATCCCCTACGCACGAGTCTCCAGCCCGAATGCACCCTGTGGGCCAACGCCAAGTCATCGGAATGACTTGAAGAGCGGTCGGTTACCCGTCCACGCCCGAGCCTCGTTCTCACTCAAGCCCCTCGCTTCGAATCCTTTGACACCGTCTCGGGCGTTGGAATGGGCCCTCTGGAGTCAGGGGACGAGTCAGCTCCGGACACGGGCTTTCACTCAGCGGCAGTACGCCGACCTAGCACAGGCCCGGGAGCTCCGCGGACGGCTATCGACTTCCCCATTCCCCCACCTGCTCGGCGGCTGAACGCCAGGGGGAGGCCGGTCTCCGGTCTCAGCCGATCTGCAGCTCGGCGATCCTGTGCTTCTGGTCGCCGATCAGATCCATCTGCTTGCCGAAGCCAACGGTCAGCAAACCGATCCCCAGGCCCTCCGCGATGCCGAGAGACCCTCCAACGGCTCTCGCGGAGATTGCCCCTGATGCCCACGGCGCCCTTGGCGATCTGCGCGCCGTCCTTCTCCTTGGCGCCATTGACGATGTCCATGATGCCCAGGCCCGTGCCCACCGCCTCAAGGCGGCGGGCAACCTCTATTGGAAGCGGCGGGAATCGAACCCGCTAACGACGGATCCGCCCCCCTCGGGACCAGAGGCCCGCCCCCGTTTTCCCTCTGAAAATGGGGCGCCCATCTGTCCGGACGAGTCCAGGCGCGTCCGTTCGGTTTGGTCCTTTTTTGGTCCCCTTGGGCCCCTCTCCGGGCGGGAGCTGCGAGCCCTCCAGCCTGCACCCCATCTTATGGCGCCGATGCCCTGGCCTACTACTGCTGGGTCTTGGAGGCCCCTGCTGGGCCCGAGGTGCCCGCCGGGCGGTAACACCCTCTCTACCGGCCCGAGCGTCGGCTGCCGGGGCCTGATGAGGACCCTCCACCTCTACCGGGCCCGAGCTTCACCCGCCGCGCCATGGTGGCATCCTCACGCCCGAGGCTCCTGCCGTAGCTGCCGTCGCGCCCTGGCGACATCCCCCGCCCCAAGCTTCGCCTGCCGGAATTCGATGCAGTCCCGTTCTCAACATTCCTGTGCAGTTGTGCGCTCCGGCATGTTGTGTTCCCTCGCGCTGGCTATATGCAACAGGGCTCGGCTGGCTCGCGCAGTGTGCACGAGTGACCGATTGTGACTGTGGGAGCAAGGGGATCACATGGATCTTGAAGCATACATCAATGCAATTGCCGAGAGTTCGCCTGATGACTGGTTTCATCACGATCCCCCCTTGTATCTGGGTATTTTGTCCCCGTCATACCAGGGCAAGCGCGTTGTTGAGCTGGATGTCATGGCGCCATCAGGCATGCTGGTCTTCAAGCGAAATCTCTCCGTTACGCTTGCCTATGGGATAGAGCATGAAGAGAGCTTCGCAGAAGAGTGGGCACGCGGCTTTCCGGACCCGAATGCCAGGAGCTACTTTCTCGATTTCTTCTACAACTCCGCGCTCGTGTACAGGGATATTCTCGTTTCTGTTGATGGCGGACGTTGCAAGCTTCCTTTGCCACCGCGAGAAATGGATGTGCCGCGCCGCTGGTATAGAGTCGCCCAACTCATCCATGGCGTGATCGGCGGCACGTACAATTTCGACGATTACGCAAGACGAGGCGGCTTGAAGATTGTCGATAAGCCTTGGCCCGAATGAATGCCATAACACCAAGGATGCAGGGGCGACTCAGCCAGTCTGCCCCCTTCCGGGGTGAGTAATTCCCCGGGAGAGTAGTCTGCGCGTAACGAGCATCACCAGACCAAATGCCAGCTGCCGCACCCGACATTCCCGCAGCGCTGAGAGGGTGTTGATCGGTAGACTCAGCATTGGATGAGGCTTCTGCCGGAAAGGGGAATTGTCTGTCTGAAAAGAGTCAGAGTTCCATGTTCTCGATAGCATCCTGAATGCGCATCCTCGTCTTCATCTCTGCTTCGAAGGCGATCGGGTCCGCTGTGAGGTCAATCAATTCCTGTGCATGGGCTTGATTGATGTGGATAGGAAGATCTGTTTCAGCGTAGCGGAATCCAAATTTGGTTTCTGGACGAGAGCGGAATAGTTCTATGGTGTCGTCAAGCGTTTTGAATACGTCAATGGCCTTTTCTCTCGTGAAGGCGATAGGTGGCTCCCAACGAGGTTCAGAGAGGTGCTCGGAATCCATGGGCACGAGCCCCGCACCAGGGATTGTGACAAAGAAGATTGGAGTTGAATGAGCAAACGCGTTTCGATACTGCTTGCGAACACGATCAATGGCGACATACACAGCCTGCACATCAGGCTCATTGACCGGAAGTAGATGTTTGAATCTCTCAAGCCATTCGAGCTGCCGAAATGCCGCGAATGTGAGGCCTTTTCGGGGAGATAGCGAGAAGCATGAGTCCATTATGACTTCAAGATGCGCAAAAAAGAATACCACCACTGCTGCTGTACTTGCCCACCCGCTGTATGCTTCATCGAAGAGTTTGCCCATCAGTGAGCCAAATAGCTGTGTGACAGAATGCTCTTCGGGGGTATGTTCTGGTATTTCTCCCTGCATTGTCGGTTCGGGCTTGAGTGGCGGGTTTTCGACTTGGTCTCGGAAGTACTCGTAAAGCCCCCGCGTGCGGCTGAATTGATTTTGAAGCGAGATCTCATCGGATTTGAATGCCTCTCGCCCATACTCTTGTAGAAATGAATTGAGGATGGAACCGGCGGCCCGGATTTTTTTTGCCAGCAGTTTTGCTGATTTGTCCCGTCCAACAGGTCCACTCAGGTGCCAAGAGTAACGTCGCCAATCTTCAACGACCCATGTGGATCCATCGAAATCGATAGGAATAGCCCATGCGGACTTGTCCTGCCCAGACGGGAGATCCGAGCCGGCAAGCAGCACGAATACAAGCCGTACAACATAGCTTGGCGGCTCTGTGGACTTGAATTCGTAAGATTTTATTTGGGCGGGGGATGTGGGATCGGGGAATGATTTAGCAACGGAGACGCCGTGCAGCGCTGCAAAGAATTTTTTGTTGAACTTGTTCGATGAGGACATGTGCGTATCCTTGTGATTTCGAAAAATGGCGAGCGCTTATCCTGACTTAAGTCGAGCAGTCGGTTTGGCAGTATATGTGATGTTATTGACCTCCTGCTGGCCCAGGCGATCAGCGAGGGCTGCTTTGAGCCTAGTTCGTTAGGGGACTTTGCCAAACTCCTCACCTGAGGTGCGACCTGTTAGAGATGGGACCTACCGAAATATGCTCTTAGCCCGGCCCAATTTTTGAAGTAATCTTCAAGACTAGTCATAAATTCTCCATCACTGTGCCCGAGTCCACTACGGCAATCGGAAAGTCTGCGGGGCTTACACTACAGCGCCCCCCCTGACAGTGGAACATTCCTCGGGCCCGAGTTTCGGCTGCCGCTTCCTGGTGGGCTCCCCTGGCCCCGAGCGTCAGGCCCTGGCGTGTTCCACGACCACCCGGCAACAGTGCCACGGACGGCAGCGGAAGCTCGGGCGCAGGGCTCGCCTAATGCCCGCGTGGGCGTAGTTCACCCCCTCGCGCTCAAGTCGGGCCGCAGTGCTCCCCCGCAGTCGGGTGTCTC
>NZ_DASVWK010000459.1:0-19073 GCF_036389735.1 Archangium sp.
AACCATTGGACCAGTCGCGCACCTAGGACGCGGCGGGGTGGCAGGACACCGCCAGCGGCAGCCCCAGCTCGGCGAGTGCCGCCAGCTCCTCCGGGGGGAGGACGAAGTCGCACGTCTTCTCGTAGGCGACCACCAGGTAGAGGGAAACCTCGGTGGCCCCGGCGACCCGGAGCGCCGGCAGTCGCGCCTGGAGCGCCCGCAGCGGCTCCACCGCGGAGGCCCCCGGCCCCAGGTCCTCATCGAAGAGCACCAGCATCGCGCTGCCGTAGGGCAGGGCCTCCCCCGCGTACCGCCCCGAGGGTGCCACCTCGCCAGGCTCGTTGGCGTCGACCAGGAGGAGCCCGGTGCGCGCCTCGGCGAGCGACGGGGAGAAGGCGTCTCCCCGCAGGAGGCAGTACAGGAAGCGGCGGCTCATTGCCCGAGGGCCCATCGGGCGCACCTCACCCCAGGTCCACCACGAGCGCCAGGGGGGTGCCCCGGCGCAGGAGGAGGAGCGGAAGGACCTCCGTCACGGGGAGCCTGGAGGCCGCCGCGAGCAGATTCCAGGGGTCATGCGATGCGAAGGGGTACACCTGGGAAGGCAGGGAGAAGATGGGGTGCGGGGGTTCGCGGGGGCTGGAGCGAGGGCGCCGGGTGCTCGCGCGCGCCGGACGCCTGCGCCGGGGAGGCCGGATGGCCCGCTCCACCGCCGCCGCGCAGTCCGGGCCCAGCAGGGAGTCCAGGGAGACGCACAGCACCTGACGGAGCTTGCGCAGGGTGGACACCCCGGGAGCCATGCGCCCTCGTTCCAGCCGACGGTAGGTGGAGGTGGCCAGACCGAGACGTTGGGCCATGTCCTCCTGGGTGAGTGCCGCGCCATGCCGGGCGGTGCGGAGGCCCTCCCCGAGAACCTGGGCCAACCGCTTGCGGACGTGGGGAGGGAGGTGACCTGGCATGGTGGCTCAAACCCTAGCGACTCGCGACGTCAAGTCAACCCAGAATCCCATTTCAGCGGTCAGTTGTTTCACTCCCGCCGTTTCAGGTAGGGTTGAAGACGTCACCTCCCCGACTCGGCCTTCCAGCGCCCACCGGGGGGTTCCTGGGAGGACCGCGGCTACGAGGGGTTCGCCGGGGTGTGACTCAGCCGACCTTCTTGCCGGCCAGGGAGGGCCGACCCGCCGCCTCGGCCCTGCGGTCCGCGAGCAGCGCCTGGAGGGCCTCCTCGCGAGACTTGTAGATGTTCGTCGCCGCGCCGTTGATGGTGCCACTGGTGGCGACGAACATCTTCGTCATCTCGTCGCCGCCGAAGCGGAAGGAGCGCTTGGTGAAGCGCGCCAGCACCTCCGCGCGCTCACGCCCGAAGACCCGGCCCGCCGTGTACTTCACCACGAGCCCATCCAGGTTGATGAGCAGGTCCACCTTGGAGGGATAGCGCGACAGGGCCCCCTCCACCTCGGTGCGCCAGCGCGCCACGTCCAACGCGTTGTTGAGGATGCAGTCCTGGAAGGACGCCGTGACGACTTTGTGCACCTCGTCGTAGTCGAAGGACATCTTCCACGCCATGGTGGCTCCCTCCGGACTACCGACCCAGACCCGCCAGGAAGGACGTGAGCAGCGCGGCTGTCTCGGCGGGACGCTCCACCGCCGGGTAGTGCCCCGGCCCCGGCAGGTACGCCAGGCGCGCGTTGCGGATGGGGTTGACCACCTTCTCGCGCAGGAAGGCCGGTGGCAGGAAGGGGTCGTCCGTGGCCACCACCAGCGTGGGCGCGGTGATGGAGGCCAGCTTCGCCTCGAAGCCACCGCCCGTCCACGCGTCGAAGCCGCTCTCGATGGCGGCCTTGCCCACCGCGCCCGCGTCCTTCAGCAGCCGCTCCAGCGACGCCTCCGAGAGCTGCTTGCACGCCAGCCCGAGGATGATCTTCTGCTTCTCGCGATCTCCCGCCGAGGTGCGGAACAGCCCCACGGCATCGGGCGGCAGCTGCATGCCCGAGGCGGGCACCGTGTTGATGAGCATCAGCCCCTCCACGCGCGAGGGCTCCTGCGCCGCCACCCACTGGGCCAGCTGCCCGCCCATGCTGTGGCCCACCACGGTGAAGCGCTCGAGGCCCGCGTGGTCCGCCACGGCCAGCACGTCGCGCGCGTGCTGCTCGAGCGTGTAGCCGCTCGTGGCCATTCCAGACTGGCCCGTGCCGCGCAGATCCGGAATCACCAGTCGCAGCCCGGTCTGGTCCAGCGTCTCCACCAGATCGTTGAACACCGCGCCGGACATCATCCACCCGTGCACGAGCAGCACGTTGCGCGGCCCGTCTCCGATGACGCGATAGTGGAGCGGCGTCTGATCGCTGGAAGCAACAGTCGGCATGAGAAGGCTCTCCTCGCAGGGGGGTTCCGCGGCGGGGGGCGGCCACGGTGAGGCACAGCGTCAGGCGGGGATACTAGACGAACTTTCCGGCTCGAATGTAGTCCGTGCCCCAACGGTACCAGCCCACACTGTAGGCGCCTGCTCAAAAACCCGCAGAACGTTACAGCCAGGGTGAGTCCCGTCCACCCCGGATTGACTCCCAAGCCGGAAAGGTGGTGAGAGGTAGGGCAGGCGGGCGAGCGCGGGGCCGCCGCCGATCATCCGTACCCTCCTTTCCCCACCCCGCGCTGGGAGTCATCCATGAAGCTTGCAACCGGAAGCCGCCGCCCCTGGCGCGCCCTGCTCACCGCGGGCCTCCTCGCCCTGCCGCTCGCCTCGTGCGGCCCCGCGCAGGAGCCGCGGCAACTCGAGGCCATCGAAGGCGGCCAGGAGGCCGTGGGCACCCAGCAGCAGGGCGCCATCACCTGGACGCTCGGCGCCCAGTACGACTCGACGAAGACCAACATCAACTTCAACGTCTACTCGGCGCGCGCCACCCGCATCGAGCTCTACATCTACAAGACGGCGAACGGCGCGCAGGAAGCCGTCAAGTACGTGATGACGAAGAACACGACCACCAACGTGTGGTCGAAGTCGGTCGCCGTCTCCACGCTCCAGACGACGTACGGCATCACCGGCCCGGTGTACTACGGCTACCGCGCCTGGGGTCCGAACTGGCCCTACAACACGAGTTGGGTGAAGGGCTCCAGCGCGGGCTTCATCTCCGACGTGGACGCCAGCGGCAACCGCTTCAACCCGAACAAGCTGCTGGTGGACCCGTACGCGCTGGAGATCAGCCACGACCCCACCAACCCCAGCAACACGGACGGCACCCTCTACGCCACCGGCGCCACCCACCGGCTCAAGGACAGCGGCGCCTGGGCCCCCAAGGGCATCGTGCTGGCGCCGGACACCACGCTGATCGGCACCAAGCCCACGCGCCCCCTCAAGGATGACGTCATCTACGAGGTGCACCTGCGCGGCCTGACCCAGGGCGACGCGAGCATCACCTCCTGCCGCGGCACCTACGCGGGCGCGGCGCAGAAGGCCGCGTCGCTGGCGGCGCTCGGCGTCACCGCGGTGGAGTTCCTCCCGCTGCAGGAGACGGACAACGACGACAACGACGTCAACGCCACCAGCACCACGGACGACAACTACTGGGGGTACATGACCCTCAACTTCTTCTCGCCGGACCGGCGCTACGCCTGCGACAAGAGCGCGGGCGGCCCCACGCGCGAGTTCAAGTCGATGGTGAAGGCCTTCCACGACAACGGCATCAAGGTCTTCATCGACGTGGTCTACAACCACACGGGTGAGGGCGGCGCGTGGAGCAGCACGGACAAGACCACGTACAACGTCTTCACGTTCCGCGGCCTGGACAACCCCACGTACTACAGCCTGACCAGCGACATGCAGAACAGCTGGGACAACACGGGCGTGGGCGGCAACTTCAACACCTTCAACCCGGTGGCGCAGGACCTCATCGTCCACTCGCTGAAGTACTGGAAGGACGAGCTGGGCGTGGACGGGTTCCGCTTCGACCTGGCCTCGGTGCTCGGCAACACCTGCCAGCACGGGTGCTTCAACTACGACAAGCTGAACACCGGCACGGCGCTCAACCGCGTCTGGCGTGACCTGGCCCCGCGGCCGGCCACCGGGGGCACCGGCGCGGACCTCATCGCCGAGCCGTGGGCCATTGGCGGCAACAGCTACCAGGTGGGCAACTTCCCCGCCGGCTGGTCCGAGTGGAACGGCTACTACCGCGACACCTTCCGCAAGGACCAGAACCAGCTGGGCTCGGCGACGGTGACGCCGGGCGAGCTGGCCTCGCGCTTCGCGGGCTCCTCGGACCTGTACTCGGATGACGGCCGCAAGCCGTTCAACTCCATCAACTTCCTGGTGGCCCACGACGGCTTCACCCTGAAGGACCTCTACAGCTACAACACCAAGAACAACCTCCAGGCGTGGCCCTACGGCCCGTCGGATGGCGGCGAGGACCACAACATCAGCTGGGACCAGGGCGGCATCGCCGCGGACCAGCGCAAGGCGGCGCGCAACGGCTTCGCCTTCCTGATGCTCAGCGCCGGCACGCCGATGTTCAACGGCGGTGACGAGTTCCTGCGCACCCAGTACGGCAACAACAACGCGTACAACCTGGACTCGAGCGCCAACTGGCTGAACTACTCGCTGTCCGTCGACCAGCAGAACTTCAAGGCGTTCGCCCAGCGCCTCATCGCCTTCCGCAAGGCGCACCCGGCGCTGCGTCCCGCCAACTTCTTCAGCGGCGTGGACAACAACGGCAACGTGATGGAGCAGATGCGCTGGTTCCAGCCGAGCGGCGCCGTGGCCGACTCCGCGTACATGACCAACGCGGGCAACCACGCGCTGGCCTACCGCATCGACGGCACCGAGCTCGGTGACACGGCGAGCGCCATCTACGTGGCCTACAACGGCTGGAGTGGGGCGGTGAACTTCTCGCTGCCGTGGCCGGGCACCGGCAAGAGCTGGTACCGCGTGACGGACACCTGCCCCTGGGCCGAGGGCGCCAGCCAGGTGGCGAGCCCCGGCTCCGAGACCTTCATCGGCGGCGAGGGCTACAGCTACGGCGTGTGCGGCCGCGGCCTGCTGCTGCTGATCGCCAGGTAGTCCGCTGAGACAAGGTGGTTCATTCGCGGGGCGCGGTGCCAGTGGGGGCCGCGCCCCGTGGTGTTTCCGGAGTGGCCGCCACGGGGGGCAGCGGCGTGCTCGCCGAGCGCAGCAGGGCGAGGGCGGGCTGCTCGCGGCGCAGCGCCACGTACTCCTTCATCGCCACCTTCAGGCCCACGTCCCGCTTCGCCCGCTCCGACAGGAACCACTTGTGTTCCAGCACCTGGCAGTAGAGTTCGGCCTCGTCCGCCGGCGGCCCGAGCTCCTTCTGCACCACGCTCAACGTCGGCCGGAAGCGCTCGTCCAGCCAGCGGTACGCCGCCACGCTCAAGGGTACGCTCCGGTTCAGCTCGCGCGTCAGCGTGGCCTTCAGCTCGCGCACCTCGTTGAGCAGCAGCGCCGCCTGCCGCTCCTCCGCCACCACTCCCGTCAGGTTGTGGAGCTGGTGCCGGTGGTACTCGCGGTCCGTCACGATGGTCCGCATCCGAAGCTGGCTCCCGTCCCCGCTCGCCACCAGGTCCACCTCGCTCACCGAGAAGCCCAGCTCGTTGAGCGCGCGAATCCGCTCGTGGATGCGGTAGCTCTCCCCCGGGGTGATGGAGATCTCCTTGTGGGTCTCCGTCCACAGCCGCTCGTAGCGCTGGCGGATGCTCGGGCCCGTCGCGTAGACGTCGAGCGTCGGCGGCAGCTCCACCATCGCCGCCAGGTCCGCGAGCCCCCCGGTGATGTTCTCCTCCATGATGATCAGATCCAACTCGCGCTGGCCGTCCGAGAGCTTCGGGTGCAGCTCCGAGGTCTCCGCGTCCACCGCGTACGCCTGGAGCTCGCCCGCGTCGCGGCGGAAGAGGACGTTGGACAAGGAGCAGTCGCCCCAGAAGAAGCCGCCCAGGTGCAGCCGCACGAGCAGGCTCGCCATCGCGTCCAGGAGCCGCTCGCGGTAGCGCTCCAGGCCCTGGTTCATGAAGAGCACGCGGTAGGGCAGCGACGAGGCGAGGAACTCGGTGATGAGCACGCCCACCTCGTTGCCCGTCTCTCCCGGAGCCCGCACCCGGGCGAGCCCCACCGCCATCACGCCCGGCAGCCGGCGCTCCTCGAGCCCCCGCAGGTTCTCGTACTCGCGCTGGCCCACGCGCACCGACGTCTCCTTGAGCGCGTAGATGCCCGCGCCGTAGCTGACGAAGACGACCGTGTGTCGGGAGAGGCCTCGGGGCATCTCCACCAGGCGCGAGCACACCTCCGGGTTCCACTTCTCCAGGGGCAGGTTCCAGGGCAGGTCCAGGAAGTCCGGGTGTCCCTGGCGGAGGTGCAGCGCGTTGAGTCCACGGGCCGAGGTCATTGGAGGGCCATCCTAGCTGGGAGCGCGTTAGAATCCGCGGCCCATGCATACCCTTCAAGGATGGACAGCCCTCGTCACCGGGGCCAGCGCCGGAATCGGCGAGGCCTGCGCCCTCGCGCTCGCCCAGGCGGGTGCCCGACTCGTGCTCGCGGGTCGCCGGGGCGACCGGCTCGAGGCCCTGGCGGCCAGACTCCACACGCCCGCGCACCCGCTCGTCCTCGACGTGCGCTCCCGCCAGGATGTCGAGGCCTCGCTCGCCTCGCTCCCCCCCGAGTTCGCCGACGTGGACCTCCTCGTCAACAACGCGGGCATCGGCCTGGGCCTGGAGCCCGCCCACGAGGCGTCGCTCGATGACTGGGAGACGATGATCGACACCAACTGCAAGGGGCTGCTCTACGTGACGCGCACCCTGCTGCCCGGCATGGTGCGGCGCAACCGCGGGCACATCGTCAACCTCGGCTCCATCGCCGCCACCTACCCCTACCCCGGTGGCAACGTGTACGGGGCCACCAAGGCCTTCGTGCACCAGTTCTCGCAGAACCTGAAGGCCGACCTCGTGGGCACACGCGTCCGGGTGACGGACGTACAGCCCGGCATGGTCGAGACCGACTTCTCGCTCATCCGCTTCAAGGGCGATGCCCAGCGCGCGAGCAAGGTCTACGAGGGCATGGAGGCGCTCACCGCGGCGGACATCGCGGACATCGTGGTGTGGTGCGTCTCGCGCCCGGCCCGGGTGAACATCAACGTGGTCGAGGTCATGCCGGCGGACCAGGGCTTCGGCCCCTTCAACGTCAAGCGGCGCTGAGCCTCGCGTGGAACAGACACCTCCCCAGGGCAATCGGACGGTTCACTGCGCGGACGCGCTGGCGTGGCTGGAGGCCCAGCCCGTGCTCGCCGGGTGCTCGCTCATCACCTCCATGCCCGACGTGTCCGAGTTCCCCTCGTTCACGCTGGCCGAGTGGAAGGAGTGGTTCGTCCGCACCGCCTCGCTCGTCCTCTCGCGCTGCCCAGACGACGGCGTCACCCTCTTCTACCAGACGGACATCAAGAAGGATGGGACGTGGGTGGACAAGGGTTACCTCGTGCAGAAGGCCGCAGAGCAATCGGGCCACGCGCTGCTGTGGCACAAGGTGGTGTGCCGCGCGCCGCCGGGCAGCGCCACCTTCGGGCGGCCCGCGTACTCGCACCTGCTGTGCTTCTCGCGGGGGATTCGCGCGGACCTCTCGAAGTCCACCGCCGATGTGCTCCCCCAAGCCGGCGAGGTGACGTGGACGCGCGGCATGGGCGTGCAGGCGTGTCTCGTCGCGTGCCGGTACGTGCTGGAGAACACTCCCACGCGCACCATCGTCGATCCGTTCTGCGGCCATGGCACGGTGCTCGCGGTGGCCAATGACCTCGGATTGGATGCGGTGGGCGTGGAGCTCAGCCGCAAGCGCGCGAAGAAGGCGCGGGCCCTGCGCATGCCCATTGGCGAGTCGGAGCCCGAGGAACCCGAGTCTTGAAAGGAACGACGACATGATCGAGCTGCCCGAGAAGCCGACGATGCAGGACTACCAGCGCTACATCCACGAGCTGGAGGCGATGCACGGCTGGCTGAAGCTGGACCTCGTCCACAACTGCTTCCTCATGGGCGAGGAGGTGGGGGAGCTGTTCAAGGCGGTGCGCAAGTACAACAAGCTGTATGACGAGGGACAGAGCACCCCGACCGAAAAGGCCCAGGCCCATGTCGGCGAGGAGCTCGTCGACGTCCTCAACTACCTGCTCGCCATCGCCAACCGCGTCGGCGTGGACCTGGAGCAGGCCTTCCGCGAGAAGAACGCGCGCAACCAGACGCGCACCTGGACATGAATCTCGCGCCCCCCGTCACGCCCCCCTCCGACGTCACCCGCGTCCTGCGCGAGCGCGGCTACGCCATCCTCAACCGCACGGGCCTGTGCGAGCTGGTGGGCGCCCCGGCCGCCGCGCTCGATGCGCTGCGCCCGACCTGGGACGGCCTCCCGCCCGACACCTATCTGCGAGATGGTGGCCGCTATCGCTCGCGCCGGCACTCGTGCTTCGTCGTCGAGGGCACGGCGGTCACTCCGGTGCCGCACCGGGCGCACTGGCAGCCGGTCGAATACAACGCACTGCACGGGGGGCTGGAACGCTGGTTCGAACCGATGACGCCGGCCGTGGTCGAGCAGCCTGTCTGGCCGCGACTGATTGCCGGCCTGGCCGCGTGCGGCTCTACGCTGAAGGGCTCACAGCCGTGGTTCGTCGAGGCGCACCAGTTCCGCATCGACACGACGGACGGCATCGGCCGACCGACGCCCGAGGGGGCACACCGCGACGGCGTGGACTTCGTCGCGGTGCTGCTCGTCGGGCGCGAGGGCATCAAGGGCGGCGAGACGCGCGTGTTCGAGGCCGCCGGTCCGCACGGCCTGCGCTTCACGCTGACGGAGCCGTGGTCCGCCCTGCTGCTCGACGACGAGCGCGTCATCCACGAGAGCACGCCCATCCAGCCGCTGGCCGAGCGGGGGTACCGGGACACCCTGGTGGTGACCTTCCGCGCGAAGGGCTTCCAGGGCCCCGCCGCCCCTTGAAAGAGCAAGCCCAGGGCAACTCTCTTCGCTCCGGCGGCTCCGGCCAGCAGGTCCTCTGAGTCTCAGGCCTTCGCCTGCTTGCGCTCGATGCGCTCGAAGACGCGCTTCTGGAGGAAGATGGTGCCTCGGGCGAACGCCTCCGGGGCCAGGCGCTTGAGCCGCCACGCCCACCGGCCATCCGCCATGGGCACCACGTAGAGGTCGTCGTTCTCCACGGCGCGCACGAGGGCACGCGCCACCACGTCCGGCGCCACCGAGGCCCCGTCCACCAGCTTCAGCGCCATCTTCTGGAGCCGCTGCCCCTCATCGCCCTCGGAGATGCGCGCCGAGGACGCGATGTTCGTCCGGAAGAACGTCGGGCACGCCACCGTCACCCCGATGCCCGCCGGCTTCAGCTCCGCCAGCAGCGTCTCCGACAGCGACACCACCGCCGACTTCGACACGTTGTACGCCGCCATGTACGCCGTGGAGATCAGCCCCGCCGCCGACGCGATGTTCAGGATGTGCCCACTGCCCTGCTTGCGCAGCAGCGGCACGAACGAGTGGCACCCGTGGATGACGCCCCACAGGTTCACGTCCAGCACGTGCTTCCAGTCCGCCAGGGTGAACTTGCCCACCTCGCCCGCGCACGCCACGCCCGCGTTGTTCACCACCAGGTCCAGACCGCCGAACGCCGCCGCGCTCTCGCGCGCCAGCGCCTCCACCTGCTCCGGCTTCGTCACGTCGCACGGCACCACCCGCGCCTCGCCGCCCGCCTCCTCCACCAGCCGTGCCGTCTCCCGCGCCGACGTCTCGTTCACGTCCGACACCACCACACGGGCTTTCCGGCGCGCCAGCTCCAGGCTCAGCGCCCGGCCCAGGCCGCTGCCAGCTCCAGTGATGACCACTCGGGGTCGCTCGGGAAGGCTCATCTCGTCGGTTCCTCCGCTTCAGGCGTCGTGCCTGGACGCGGCGGAGTATGCCTTAGACTCCAAGCCTCCCTCCATCTCCGGTCTCTCCTCCACCTCGAGGAACTCGTAGAGCGCCGTCATGACTTCGTGCGGCTGGTCCCACATCACGAAGTGTCTCGCGTGCTCCACCCGTACCAGCTTCGCTCCCGGTATCTCCCACGCCAGCCGCTCGCCCCACTTCACCGGCTGGAAGGTGTCCTCCACGCCCCACACCACCCGTGTGGGTACCGCCACGTGCGAAAGCCTCGGCACCAGCTCCAGCGTCTGGTTCGTGTCCAGCGCCGCCGCGTTCCGCACCAGGGACGTCTTCCCCACCTCCGTGGCGTACGGCGCCAGCAAGCCCTCCAGCAGCCCGTCCGGCGGGGTCGTCGCGAAGCCCGTCCGCTTCAAGGCCATTCGCAACGTCCGCTGTACCGCCTGCGCCGACAGTCTCCGCGCCACCGTCGGGTGCCCCAGCTGCACCATCATCTCGATGGGCCACGAGTCGAAGCAGATGCTGTTCATCAGGCACAGCCTCGACACCCGTTGTGGGAAGCGGATGGCGAGGTGCTGCGCGATGCCTCCGCCAATGTCGTGCCCCACCACCACCGCGTCCCTCACCCCCAGCCGGTCCATCCACGCATCCAGCGCCTCCGCCTGCCGTGAGATGGAGCGGTCGAAGCCCTCCCGCCGGTCCGAGAACCCGTACCCCAGCAGGTCCGGAATCAGCACCCGGTGCGTCATCGCCAGCGCCGACAGCAGCCCGCTCCACAGGAAGCCCCACGTAGGGATTCCATGCAGCAGCACCACCGGCGCTCCCCGCCCCTCGTCCACGTAGCTGATGAAGCGGTGGCCCAGCTCCACCACCCGCTGCCTCGCCTGGTACTCGCGCCAGTTCATCGCAGCTCCTCCATCGCCACCGCGTCCGTCACCAGCCGAGCCTCCGCCGGGAAGGGCAGCCGCCGCTCCAGGTCCCCCACGTCGCACACCAGCGTCGCCATCCCCAACACCAGCACCGGCAGCCTCCACTCGAGCTGGTCCGTCAGCCGCTGGAGGCTCTCCGCGTCCTCGTGCAGCCCCTCCACCCACTCCCGCGACAGCGCCACCTCGTAGGGCAGCTCCCGCGCCAGTCGCCGCGACGTCGACAGCAGCGCGTCACACGCCCGTCCCCACTCCTCTCCCTTCATCCTCGGCTCCAGCCGCGCCCACGCCGCCTCCAGGTACTCCGGCCACAGCGCCAGCGTCCGGAACTCCCCCGGCAGCGACGGCGGCCCCACCGTCGCGAGGATGCCCTCCAGGAGTCCTCGCACCCGCCTGTCCTCCGGCCGCTCCGACTCCCACTCCATCGCCATCATCCGCGCCGGAGCCCCCCGCTCGATGCGCTCCGCGCTCCCCCACGGTTGCCGCACCCCCACCCGTATGCCCTGGAGCGCCAGCTTCACCGCCGAGGTGAACACCAGCAGCTTCGGGTCCAGGTAGTGGTACAGCTCCAGCGCGCCCCGCACGTGGTAGCGCTGGCTCTCCCCCAGGTGCAACGCGCCCCACGCCCCCAGCGGCCCGAGGCGCTCGGCCACCTCCACCGCCTGGGCCCGCACCTCGTCCGCCGCCGACTCGAACGCCCGCGTCTCCGCGTTCGGCCCCATCGCCTCCCACATCGCCACCAGGAAGCGCTCGAAGCCCGCCCATGTGCGCACCGTCACGTCCACGCCCGTCACCCGCAGCACCTGCCGCATCTCGTGCAGCACCCGCTCCACGTCCCCGTGGGCCTCGCGCTCACTCACCTGCTTGGGCCTGACCATGCGCGCTCCACCTCCGGTCGGAAGATGGGGCACGGTCCACCGGGGGGCAGAAGAGCACGCCCCGTCGCCCGCTCCACTTCGAGGCGGGCGGCGCGTCCTTACAACGCTGTCATTCCACCGCTGAAGGCCCAGACCCCTCCGGGCTGCTTCGGGGAAGCCGTGAAAGCAACACAACCCCCGTGTGCGGTTTGACTTCGTGAGACCCCCTGGGTTCTCCTGACGACGGGGGGGGACATCCAATGCGGCCGCAGGAAGGGCTCTTTCATTCGCCTGGCACTTTCAGTGCCGTCCTTGTTCTGCGGCTCATCCGCGACGTGGCGCTCTCGCACCTGCGGGAGGTCGTCTCCTCCGTTCACGAGGAGCTGACCCCAGCCCACGGCCTGCACACGGTGCTCGGGCTGGAGCCCGCGCTCCTTCCCGAGGCCGCTCCGGCAGCGCCCGCGCTGCTGCCCCGCGAGGGCCCCACCGCCCGCTTTCCCTCCAGCCAGGCCCACGTGCTCGTCCAGGTGAGCGCCGAGCACCGCGAGCCCGTGCTGTGGGCCCTGCGGCGCACCCTCGCCCTCTCCAAGGGAGTGCTCGTCCTGGAGGAGGAGGTGCTCGGCGGACGCATCGGCGAGGGGCGTGATGCCTTCGGCTTCCGCGATGGGCTGCTGCGTCCCACCCGCGAGCACGTGCGGCGCACCGCCCTCGTCCCTTCCGGGTCACTGGCCGGTGCCTCGTGGCTGCTCTACCTGCGCTTCCAGCAGGATCTGGAGCGCTTCGGCCGCCTCAGGCCCGGGGCCCAGGAGCGCGTGGTGGGCCGCACCCGCGAAGGCGAGCCCCTGCACGACCTGCCCCAGGAGGCCCACGTCCTGCGAGCCCGCGCCTCCGGTGCCGGGGAGAACCAGCTCCTCATCCGCCGCGGCTTCCCCTTCCGCCACCACGGCGAGGAAGGCCTGGCCTTCGTCGCCGCCGCCGCCGACCCCGGCTCCTACGTGCGCTCCCTGGATGCGCTGCTGGGCACCCAGGGGGGACCGCCGGACGCCCTGCTCCGCTACGCCCTCGCGGTGGGCGGCGGCCTGTACCTCGCCCCCGCGCGCGACTGGTTCCAGCACACCTCCCTCCAGGAGAACCCCGCATGAAGATCCTCGTCCTGGATTGCAACGCCCAGGTGTCCCGCGGGCTGGAGCGCACCCTGCTCGTGCTCGGCCACGAGGTGCGCCGCCCCGCCTCCGCCTCCGAGGCCCGCGCGGCCCTCGAGGCCGACCCCGCCGTGGATGTCATCCTCTCCGCCCAGCACCTGGACGAGGGCGAGCGCGGCACCGATTTCCTCCGCTGGGCCGAGGCCCACGTCCCTCACGCGCGCCGCGTCCTCATCTCCGGCACGCACTGCCCTCCCGACTTCGTCGAGCAGCCCGGCAGGCAATGCTTCCAGGCCAAGCCCTTCGGCCGCCGGGAGCTGGAGGCACTGCTCTCATCTACACAACAGTCCGGCCGCGTGCCGGCGGAGGGAAGTGCCCGATGAGCTATAACGACATCCGTGGTCCTCGCGTGGTGGGGTTGAACGTGGCGTCCTCGCTCAGCGAGTACCTCATGCGCATCCAGGAGCTGGGCGCCGTGGAGGGCCCCGACGGCGCGTTGGTCATCAGCCCCGAGGTGATGCCGGTACTGGAGGCCATCCACCAGGTGCTGGCCGGAGGAACCGTGGAAGTGAAGGTTGTCCACCGGGGGAATCCGGATATCTTCAACGAGCTGAAGCGCCGGGTGGAGCAGGTGGGACGGGAGGCGAACGCCATCAACAAGGCGGCGGGCTTCTATCTGACAGCGACCCTATGACCCCTCCCTCCCGCTGGCGCCGCCTCGTCCAAGACGCGTTCAAACGCTGGGCGCGCTCGCAGGACGCACGGGAGGTGCTGGCGGCCGCGTCGCTCCAGGCCTGGCTGAGCTCGGCGGTGGTCATCCCGGCGGTGCTGGCGCTGGCGTCGTTCGCGCCGGGGGCCCAGGGCTTCTTCGCCCTGCCCTTCCTCCAGGCGTTGGCGTGCCTGCTGCCGTCGCTCGGGGTGGGCATCGCCTTCTCCCTGCTGCACCGGGGCCGGCAGCGCCTGGAGACGTGGGGGTGGTTGTGCCTGCTGCCGGGCATCGCCAGCCTGCACTTCTTCCTGGCCAGCCTCATGGCCCTGGCGACGATGCCGGGGGCCCTGGTGTTCGCGGCGGTGCTCATCTTCACCGCCGGCTACCACGGCCGGATGCACCGGGTGGCGCCCTCACAGCCCTTCGTCGCGCTGGGCACGGCGGTGGCGGTGGGGCTGGCGGCGCTGCTGGCCCGCACCGAGGCCCACCTGGCCCTCTTCGCCGTCCTGGGTCCCCTGGCCATCCTCCTGGAGCTGTACGCGGGCAGCTTCGCGCTGGAGCATGACCGGGCGCGCACCGAGACCGAGCAGCTCCGCGCCGCCGTGCAGGCGCAGCTGCTGGAGCAGCAGGAGCGCGACGTGGGCCGGCTGTCCCAGGCCATGGTTCAAATCCTCGGCTACAACCACGACATCAACAACACGCTGATGAGCGTGAGCGCCGCGGCGGACATGCTGGCCGTCATGGGCGTGCAGCGCAACGCGCTGCCGCGCTCCGAGTTCGAGGAACTGGTGCGCGAGGTGAACGAGGGCCTGGCGCGCATCCGCGACATGGTGGTGGAGATCCGGCAGAAGGGGCGGCGCTCGGTGAGCAGCGAGCCGGAGAACGTGGACCTCGTCCCGGTGCTGGAGTCGGTGCGCACGAGCCTGGGCTGGCGCTTCCCGGACGTGAACATCGAGTTGCAGGTGGAGGGCCCGGCGAACGCGCTGGTGCGCGGGGGCGTCACCACGATGCGGCGGGTGGTGGAGAACCTGGTGCTCAACGCGTGCGAGGGCAATGGCGCGCGGGGCGCCGCGAAGGTGGACATCACCGCGCGCACGGAGCCGTACAGTGGGAGGCTGGAGTTGCTCATCGCCGACGACGGTCCGGGCTTCGCGCCGGGCAGGCTGGAGGCCCCCATCGAGGGGCTGAGCACGACGAAGCCGCACGGCACGGGGCTGGGCCTGTACACCTCCGAGTGTCTCATCCGCGCGAGCGGCGGCACGCTGGAGCGGGGCAACCGGCCCATGGGAGGCGCGCAACTGCGCATCCTCCTGCCCCGGGCGCCGCGGTGAGCGCGGGCGCCGTCTTCCAGGAGGCCCTGCGCACGCTGCGGCGCCACGACCTGCCCGAGGAGGCCGAGCGGGACGTACTGGTGGCGCTGGAGGCGGGCCGTCCCGGGCCGCTGGCGCTGCTGTACGCGGCGGGGGTGGAGGCGGGGCTTGGCCGCGAGGTGTTGCTGCGACGCGCGGCGGGCCTCTTCTTCTGCGCGTGCGCGGCCAACCTCGCGGACGACCTGGCGGACGGGGAGTGCACCTATTACACGCGGCCCCAGCGGGTAGGGCCCGGGGTGCAGTTCGCGCTCCAGTCCCTGTGCTTCGCCACGCTGGCACGGGCGGAGGTGCCGGCCCCGGTGCTGGCGGAGGCGGCGAGCGCCATGGTGACGGCGGCGGGGCTCCAGGGGCTGGAGGTGCACACGTCCACGTGGACGGCACCGGGCTACCGGCGAGTCGCCGAGGGCATCGCCGGAAAGCAGTGGGCGCTGTACCTGCGGGTGCTGTGGGAGGGCACGGCGCTGGCCGAGCGGGCCCTGGCGGTGGGGCAGCACCTGGGCGTGGCGGCGCACGTGGCCGAGGACCTCCGCTCGGGGGACCGGCGCCTGCTCGGCATGTCGGAGGAGGACCGGCGCGAGGTGCTGGGCTGGGCACGCGAGGCGGCGGAGACGGTGCGCCGCGAGGGCCTCGCGAGCCTGGACGCGGTGCTGCGCACCGTGGAGCCGCTGCTCACCGCACGGTAGCCAGGCCCGGCGCCGCGAAACGACTTCGTCCGCCCGGAGGGCGGGCAGGCAAGCGATTCCCGTCGAGCATCCCCATCTTCCTTCCTCCAGCGAACCGGAGGAGCACATGGAGGCAGTCGCGGGGCTGAAGCCCGAGAAGTCCGGAGCCGTGGCATCCCGTCTCGCCGTGGCACAGGGCGTGTTCTACGTCGGCACCGGCGTGTGGCCCCTCGTCCACTTGCGCAGTTTCGAGGCGGTGACGGGCCCCAAGCGCGAGGGCTGGCTGGTGAAGACGGTGGGGGCCCTCATCGCCGTCGTCGGGGGCACGCTGCTGTCCGCCGGCCTGCGCCGCCGCGTCGGCCCCGAGCTCATGCTGCTGGCCGCCGGCAGCGCCGCCTCGCTCGCGGCGGTGGACCTGCGCTACTCGCCCCAGCGCATCTCGCCCGTCTACCTGTTGGATGCCTTCGCCGAGGGCGTGCTCCTCACCGGTTGGTGCGTGGCCGCGGCGAGCCTCTGGAAGCGCCGGAGCGCCCCGGTGCCGCCGCCCCGGTACACCTCTCCAGAAGACGCCGCCGGCTTCCCCACGTAGGACGGCGAACACACGCACCGTCCAGCAGGGGAAAGGTGGGTTGTGCGCGCCTGGAGTGATGCCGACCTTGCACGCCCAACGGCTACCCGGGAGGAACAGACATGGCGATTCGCAAGAAGGCGCGCAAGGTGGGTTACGCGGTGGTGGGACTCGGACACTTCGCGCAGGACGCGATCCTCCCCGCCTTCAAGAACGCGAAGAAGAACTCGCAACTGGTGGCGCTCGTCTCCGGTGACGCCCAGAAGCACCGGGTGCTGGGCAAGCGCTACAAGGTGCCCGTCTTCGGCTACGACCAGCTCGACCAGTGCCTCGCCATGCCCGAGGTGGACGCGGTCTACATCGCCCTGCCCAACTCGCTGCACGCCGAGTACGCGGTGCGCGCGGCACGGGCCGGAGCGCACGTGCTGTGCGAGAAGCCCATGGCCCTGGACGAGAACCAGTGCATGGAGATGATCCGCGCCGCCGAGGACAGCGACGTGAAGCTGATGACGGCCTACCGGCTGCACTTCGAGTCGGCCAACCTCGCGGCCATGGAGGCGGTGCGCAAGGGGAAGATTGGCGAGCCGCGCCTCTTCAGTTCCTCGTTCAGCTTCCAGATCCAGGCGCCCAACATCCGCGTGGACGCCGACACGGGCGGCGGGGTGGCTTGGGACATCGGCGTCTACTGCGTCAACGCCGCGCGCTACCTCTTCCGCTCGGAGCCGGAGGAGGTCTTCGCCTTCAGGGCCAAGGGCAAGGACGAGCGCTTCGCCGAGACGGAGGAGGCGGTGTCCGCGGTGCTGCGCTTCCCGGACGACAGGCTGGCCTCGTTCAACGTGAGCTTCGGCGCCGCGCCGACGTCCACCTACCAGCTCGTGGGCACCAAGGGCAGCGTCCGCCTGGAGAACGCCTACGAGTACAAGGGGAAGATGACCTTCGAGCTCCAGACGAAGGGCACGAAGAAGCGCACCCTGCCGGCGAGGGATCAGATCGCCCCGGAACTCACCTACTTCAGCGACTGCATCCTGAACGATCGGGAGGTCGAGCCCAGCGGCTGGGAGGGCCTGGCCGACGTGCGCATCATCCGCGCCATCTACGCGTCGGCGGAGTCGGGCCGGCCGGTGCGGCTGGAGCCCTTCGAGAAGCGCCAGCGGCCCACCCAGGAGCAGGAGCAGCGTCGCCCGCCCGTGAAGCCTCCCGAGCCGGTCAACGCGACATCGCCCATGGGCGAGTAGGGCGGAATGCGTCCTTCCGCCAGCGCGCGGCCTGGGGCATCGTGCGTCCCCCATGCCGCGCATGCTCACCCTGGTGGGTCTCCTGCTGTCGCTCCTACCTGTCCAGGCACGGGCGGGCTCCGCGCTCACGCCGGATGCGGACACCCTCGCCCGGCGCCTGGGTGAGACGACGTGGGGAATGGAGGACCTCTTCACCGGCAAGGTGTCCGAGGTGACCGTTACCCTGCGCATGGAGGAGCTCGACTCGGACGGCAACGTGAAGCACACCCAGGAGCGGGTGGATCGCGTCATGGTGAAGGACGGGCAGCAGCACCGCGAGCTCCTCCAGGCGCGCAAGGACGGCCAGGACGCCACCGAGGCCCTGCGCAAGGACCTCGAGGAGCGCCAGCGCAAGGGCCAGGCGCAGACGCGCTTCGACTCGGTGAACCTGCCCTTCGCCGCCTCGCACCTGCCACGGCACCGCTTCTCCCTGGCGGGCCCGGATCCCAAGGAGCCCCACCGGCTGCGCCTGCGCTTCGAGCCCCGCGCCGACCCGTCCCCCTCCGTCCACAAGGGCGAGGCGCTCGTGGACCCCACCAGCGGCCAGCTCATCCGCTTGAGCTACAGCCCCTCGGAGCTGCCGGACATGGCCCACCGTGTCGACGTGCGCATGGACTTCCGCCCCCAGCCGGGCGTGGGCCAGGTGCTCGACACCCTCCACGTCGACGCCGAGGGCGGCTTCCTCTTCTACAAGAAGTACCTGCGCATCACCGCGCGCTACTCGAACCTGGTGCCCGCCCCCCACGCCACGAAGAGCGCGGACTCCACGGCCGCCACTCCCTAGTAAAGCCAGCCGCAGGTGACGCCATTCAGGGGACCCCGGCTTTACACGCCCCTCCCCTCTGTGATGGCCTTGAGCAGAACGTGGAGGGGGGACAATGGAGGGCCACATGGGCGTCGACCCGAATGCCAAAGTTCCCGCTACCGCACCCGCCACGGATACGACAGTCGACGAGCTGCTCACGTTGATCTCCCGGCTCTCGGCGAATGAGCCCCATGCCCGGTGTCGCGTCGGGGAGGGGCCTCTCGCCCCGGTGGCCGCGGCGCTCAACAACCTGGCGACCCACCTCTCGACGGGCCGCACGAAGGCGAGCGAGGCCTTCGGCATCCACGCCCTCGTCGCGCAGGCCCCGAACATGATGCTCGCCTGCGACCTCCAGGAGCAGATCCGCTTCATGAACTTCACCCTCCCGGGCTTCGTGATCGGGGAGGTGACGGGCTTGAGCGTCATGGACTTCATCACCCCGGAGGAGCAGCCGCGGGTGCGGGGCATCATCCAGAAGGTCATCGAGACCGGCGAGCCCGGAGGCTATGAAATCCGCTCGGTGGTCCAGCCCGGCCCCGAGTGGTACGCCGTGCGGGTGGGCCCCATCAAGGCGGGCCATGAAACGGTCGGCTTCACGATGATCCTCACGGACATCTCGGACCTCAAGCGGACCCAGTCCCGTCTGGAGAACTCCAACCGGGAGCTGGAGAGCTTCGCGTATGTCGCCTCGCACGACCTCCAGGAGCCGCTGCGGAAGATCCAGACCTTCGGCGAGCGCCTGAAGACGACGTCCGCCTCCGCACTGGGCCCCACGGGGCTCGACTACCTCAACCGGATGTACAACGCCGCGACCCGGATGCGCAGCCTCATCGATGACCTGCTGTCCTACGCGCGGGTATCGTCCCAGGCGCAACCCTTCGCGCGCGTGGAC
>NZ_DASVWK010000460.1:0-18197 GCF_036389735.1 Archangium sp.
CGCCCGCGCTGCACCAGCAGCAGGACGCTCCGGGCGCTCCGGGCGCTCAGGAGCGCCTCCTGGAAGGAGGCAGGCTCAGCGACCGACTGGTTGTTCACCCGGGCGATCAGGTCCCCGGGCTCCAGCCCCACCTCGTCGGCCACCGAGCCGGGGCGCACGGCCTGCACGGACATGGCGCCGCGCACCGGCTTCACCCGCAGTCCCAGCCGGTTCCACGTCAGGGCCTCGATGAGCTGGGGCGGGAACTCCACGGGCGTCACCTGGAGGGTGCGCTGCCCGCCCTCGCGGAAGACGATGAGCGGGAAGGCGGCGCGAGCGGGGTAGCCTCGGGCGCGGGTGACGTAGTCCTCGGCGTCGGAGATGCGCGAGCCGCCCATCTCGGCCAGCACGTCGCCGCGGCGGATGCCGGCCTGATCCGCGGGGCTGCCCGGCTCCACGTCGCTGACGACGACACCGTAGGTGCGGTCCCACCCGAGCTGCCGGGAGAGCCGGGGCGACAGGTCCTGCGTCTCGAGGCCCACCCAGGCCGGGCGCACCTTGCCGAAGCGGGTGAGCTCGTCGACGATGCGGCGCACCTTGTCGGCGGGGATGGCGAAGCCGATGCCCTGGGCGCTGGCGAAGATGGCGGTGTTGATGCCGATGACGTCGCCGTCCACGTTGAGCAGCGGCCCGCCCGAGTTGCCCGGGTTGATGGCCGCGTCCGTCTGGATGAAGTCGTTGTAGGTGCGCCCGTCCGCCTTGAAGGTACGGCCCGTGGCGCTCACCACACCGGACGTCACCGTCTTGCTCAAGCCGAAGGGGCTGCCGATGGCGATGACCGTCTCGCCAATCATCAGATCCGAGCTGGTGCCCAGCTTCGCGGCGGGCAGCGGCTGCTTCGTGCTGACCTTGAGCACGGCCAGGTCGTTGTTGGCGTCACTGCCGATGACCTCGGCTTCCAGCTCGCGCCCATCGGCCAGCACCACGTTGATGGCGGAGGCGCCCCGGATGACGTGGTCGTTGGTGATGATGATGCCGTTGGGGTCCACGAGGACGCCGCTGCCCAGGCCCTGCTGGCGCCGCGACTGCTGCGGGGGCGCGCCGAAGAACTCCTCCAGCGGCGAGCGGCGGCCGCGGAAGGGTGACTCCACCTCGCTCTCGGTGCCGATGAAGACGACCGCGGGGGAGACCTTCTGCACCACCTCCACGATCTCATTGCGCCGCCGGGCCAGATCGGCGCGGGCGTTGGTGGCCCCGGTGAAAGCCAGCACTACGGTCAGCAGCACTCCCCACCGGCTCACTTGGTTCTTCACGTCAAGTCCTCCCTCTGCGTGGTTGCACTGTCGGGTGCGAGACGTCCTGACTGTCGGGAACCCCGCAGCCTTTTGGACATTCCCACTCTCGGGTCTGGTGTCTACGTCCGGGGTTGAAGGCTAATGCATCCATGAGTCTCGTCCTGGTAGCGGACGATGAGCCCGCGGTGCTCGAGGTGCTGAGCCAGGTCGTCGAGGACCTGGGGCACGATGTGATCCAAGCTCGTGACGGCGAGGAGGCGTGGAATCTCGCGCGCTCGCGCCGGCCGAGCCTGGTCGTCACGGATCACATGATGCCCCGCCTGAGTGGTCTGGATCTCTGTCGCAGGCTGAAGGGCGACGAGCTTCTGGGCCGCGTGCCCATCATCCTGTTGAGCGCGGTGCTCCCACATGGTGCGCCGGAAGCCCATGCCTTCCTACACAAGCCCTTCGAGATCACGGACTTCGAGGCGCTGATCCGTCAGGCGTTGACGGAGGCGCCCAGAGCGAAGCCGTTGGAGGGCTCGACGGCGGTGGAGGCCCTGGGGACCTGGGTGGGCAAGGGGCTGGAGGGGCCGCTGTCCACGGCGCGGGCGCAGGTGGAGCGGCTGCGGGTGGAGGGGAAGGCGGACGGAGGGGCGCTGGAGACGCTCGGGGCTCAGCTGGAGACGCTGGAGTCGATGAAGCGGGACATCCAGGAGGCGGCGTACCTGGCGGCGCGCACGGTGACACTGAGTCCGGTGATGGTGGACCTCGGGGAGCTGCTGCGCCACTCGCTGGAGACCTGGAAGCAGGGGCGTCCCGGGGTGAAGTGGACGCTGGAGGCCTCGGCGAGCGCGGTGGAGCTGCGCTTGGATCTGGAGCGGATGCGCCGGGTGGTGGACGCGCTGCTGGGCCACGCGGGGCGACATGGCGGCGAGGTGCGGGTCGAGCTGGAGTCCACGCCGTCGCTGGTGACGGTGCGGGTGAAGGACGCAGGGCCGGGAGTCTCCGACGAGGAGCTGCGCCACCTCTTCGAGCCCTTCCGGGTGGAGGGCTCGGGCAGTGGCCTGGGGCTCTACATCGCCTCGGAGCTGACGCGGCTGCACGGAGGAGGGCTCTCGGTGGAGTCGAAGCGGGGGCAGGGTACGACGTTCAGCGTGATCCTGCCCCGGGGCTGAGCGAGGGCCGAGCTACTTGCGCTCGGACTTCAGCATCCAGCCGATCATCTTGTAGAGCAGCCGGGCGCCCACGTTGCCATCCCACTCGCCACCCTCGGGATCCGGGGCGACCTCGGTGAGGTCGAACCCGACGATGGTGCGGCCGGAGCGGACCACGCCGGCGATCAGCGCGACGGTCTCGGGGAAGGACAACCCGCCAGGGACGGGGGTGCCGGTGTGCGGGCACAGGGTGGGATCCAGCCCGTCGATGTCGAAGGACAGGTAGACGTTCTTCGGCAGGCCCTTGAGCATCTCATCGACCTGCCGGTTCCAGGGGATGCCGTCGAAGCGCTTGTTGTTGATGTCCGAGTCGAAGAAGGCGCGGACACGACCGTTGGAGGCCTCGATGTAGCGGTGTTCGTCCTCGCTCATGTCCCGGATGGCGACCTGGACGAGCGACTTCACGCCGGGGATGCGCTCCATGACGTTGTGCATGATGGAGGCGTGGGACCAGGAGAAGCCCTCGTAGGCATCGCGCAGGTCGGCGTGGGCATCGAGGTGGAGCACGCCGAGGCCGGGGTACTGCTCGGCATGGGCGCGGATGATGCCGTAGGAGATGGAGTGGTCTCCTCCGATGGCGGCGACGCGCTTGCCCTTGGAGAGCCACTCCTTGGCGGTGCGGTAGACGGCGTCGTGGAGCTGCTCGCAGAGCTGGTTGACCTCGGAGGAGGCGGCGCGCAGCTCGGGGTTGGAGTGGTCGATGCCGCCGGCCTCGACGATGGGGGCGGCGCGCTCCTTGGCGCGGGCGTTCCAGGCGCGCCACTGCTCGGGCTCGGGGAGCAGGGCGATGCCGCGCTCGTAGGGGCGACCGGTCTCGACGTCGAAGAGGTCGACCTGCCGGCTGGCCTCGAGGACGGCGGAGGGGCCCTCGGAGGTGCCACCGCCGTAGCTGGTGGTGGCCTCGAAGGGAACGGGGATGAGGACGACGTGGGCCTCATCGGGGGAGTGGGGGAGTCCGAAGATGCCGGAGCCAGGGGCCGCGGCGGCGCTGGGGTCGAAAGCAGCAGGCATGGAGGCGGAGGATATAGCCGACTCAAGCCACCACCCAGAAGCCTCCAAGCACCACCGAGCCAAATGAGGCGACGGCGGGGACATGCCGCAGGAGCAACTCGCGCTTGGGCATGGCACGCGAGCTGGCCGCGAGGGCGGCCGTCAGGGCGGCCATGGCCACGGTGCTGCCGAAGGCGAAACCGCCGATGAACAGCGCCTGCCAGGTGGGCGAGGAGGACACGGCGGCGGGCAGCAGCATCAAGACGGCGGCCGCGCCGGTGAGCCCATGGATGAAGCCGATGGTGAGCACACCGCGAGCCTTCGCCATCCCCTGGACGTGGGACATGGCTGCCTGCTTGTCCGGAGAGCGATAGACCCTCCAGCGGCGCAGGCCGATCACCCCGGTGATCAGGAGCGCCAGCCCGCCCAGGCGGTCGCCATAGGTCCGCAGCACATCGAGATCTAACGCCACGGTGGCGAGCGCCACACCCGCGACGCAGAGCAGGGTACCGAGCGCATGTCCCACCCCCCACAGCAGCCCGACACGCCAGGCCCGCCGGCCGACACCCCAGGAGAGGGGCGCCAGGCTCAGCAGGTGATCCGGGCCGGAGACCGCATGAAGCGCTCCCGAGCCCAATCCAGCGAGTGCCGCAACCATAGGCCTGCTCCTCCTCACTCCGGAACCACGTAGACCGAGACACGCCGCGCTCGGTGTGACGAAGAAGATGCGCCCAGATGGCTGATAACGCCAAGACAAAGTTTGAATCGAATTGATAGCCCAGGGCTATCAGCCAGCCATTTCCCGTCGAAGGTTTGTCGTAGGTTTGTAGTAACGCCGTGGCTTGGGCGTCGCACGCGGCGTGCTCTACTCGTCGGCATGGTCCTCTCCACCGTGCTCACCGTGGCCTCGACCCTCTACTGGGTGACCATGGCCCTCCTGCTGTTCCGGAGCGTGCGCGCCGTGCCGACCCTCCAGGCCCCGCGGGCCCCACCTCCCTCGCGGTGGCCGCGCGTGTCGCTGATCATGCCGGCCCGGGACGAGGAACGCTCGCTGGAGCCCGCGCTGCGCTCCAAGCTGAGGGACACCTATCCCGAGCTCGAACTCGTCCTGGTGGATGATCGCTCGACGGATGGGACGGGCGCGGTGGCCGACGCGTTCGCCCGCACCGAGTCACGCCTCCAGGTGGTCCACGTGGAGCACCTGCCGGAAGGGTGGCTGGGAAAGGTGCACGCCATGCAGCGGGGCCTGGAACGCGCGTCCGGGGAGTGGGTCCTCTTCAGCGACGCGGACATCCACCTGGCGCCCGGGCTGCTCGAGCGCGTCCTCGCCCACGCGGAGCACGAGGGGCTGGACCATGTCTGCATCCTGCCGACCGTGACGTGCTCCGGGGCACTCCTCCAGGCCACGCTCACCAGCTTCTTCCGGATGATCTGCACGGGCGGGAGGCTATGGGCGGTCTCCGACCCGAGCTCCTCGGCGGCCATCGGCATTGGCGCCTTCAACCTCGTACGGCGCTCGGCGCTGGAGCGCACGCCGGGGCTGGAGTGGCTGAAGATGGAGATTGGAGACGACGTGGCGCTGGGGGTGATGCTCAAGCGCTCCGGGGCGCGCCAGGCCGTGCTCAATGGCCGCTCGGAGGTGAGCCTCGAATTCTACCCGTCCCTGCGGGCCCTCACGCGGGCGCTGGAGAAGAACGGCGCGTCCGTCCCGTTCCCCGTGCTCTTCTTCGGCAACCTCTTCCTCGTGGTGCTCGAGTGCGGCCTGCTCGCGGGAGTGCTCTCGGGACACGGGCCGCTGCGACTGCTAGCGGTGGGAACGTGGGCGGTGGCGAGCGGAGTGACACTGGGCCTTTCGCGCTGGCTCGGCTTCCCGCGCTGGCCGGCGTGGATTCCATTCCTCGGCGTGCTGCCCCTGGCATGGGCGATGGTGCGCTCGGGCGTGCTGGCGCTGGTTCGCGGAGGCGTCCTCTGGCGTGGCACGTACTACCCGACGTCCACCGTCCGGGCGGGCTCGCGGATGCGGCTCTGATCCTTGAGGACGCCTAGCTCCTCGGCGAGCGCGGTGAGCACGTCCTGGGCCTCCTCCATCCGCGCTTTGGGCATCCGGGTGAGGAGCCGCTGCACGGCGCTCTCCAACGTGCCGGTGGAGGGGAGGTCCCGTGCACGCCCCGCCGCGGTGAGGAAGAAGAGCGCCTTGCGCCCGTCGCTCGGGTCCGTCTTGCGCACGACCTGGTCGCGCTTCTCCAGGCGCCTCAAGATGCCGGAGAGGGTGCTGGGGTGGACGTGGAGGAGGTGCGCGAGTCGGCCCGCGGAGATGCCGGGGAAGCGCCCCACGAGTCGCACCACCAGCCGCTGCGGGCCCGTCAGCCCCAGCGTGGCCTCCATCCGCTTCGAGGTGGATTGCAGCAGGTGGTCCACGCACCACAACAGGCGCAGGAACTCCAGCACCTCGTCTACCGGCGGTTCCGCGGATGCTGTCGGGAGGGAGGGGGGCGGGTCCATGCCCGGGCACGAGAGCAAGGCCTGTGCCGTTCCCGCCACCGCTGGGAGACGTGCGCGCCCAGGCTTCCTGGTCTGGCAAAGCGCACGTTCCACCGTTGCGAAATGCCGCGTTCTTCATCGGCATGATGACGGGCAAGCAGGGGTGGAGCGGGCTCGATAGGCCCCCCGCCCGGCGATCGGCGCGCCGGGCGTCGCCTTGCGCCAGGGCCTACCTCCTCCCATGGTCTTGGCCATGGGGCGCGCGCGGGTTCACACGGCATCAGAGGAGGGGCTTTGCTAGCGGCTCCGGCCTCCCGCCTCGGCTTCCGGCTCGCCTCCTCCCTGTCCAGGCGTCGGCGTTATCCGCTCCGGCGTCAGGTCGAGGAGTCCGATTGCGGCCCGGCCTGCCTGGAGATGCTCTCCGCCTATCACGGGGCGGAGCGGACCCAGGCCCTGCTGCGCGAGCTCACCCATGTCCGCGCGCCGGGGACCACCCTGTTGGACCTCGCCCGTGCGGCGGAGCGGCTCGGCTTCCGGACCCGGGGCGTCCACGTGGAGGATCCGGGGGACCTCGAGGACACCGAGGGGCAGGCCTTGCTGCCCGCCATCGCCCACTGGGAGGGCAACCACTTCGTCGTCCTCTATGAGGTGAACGCGCGTCAGGCCGTGGTGGGGGACCCCGCCCAGGGCCTGCGGCGCATCCCCCGCGCCGAGCTGCCCCAACACTGGGACGGCATCCTCCTGCTGCTGGAGCCCACCGCGGCCCTCCTCCAGCCCGGGGCTCCGGCGGACGCGCCCTCGCGCCGCCCCACCGCGCTGCGCCGCTTCGGCCTCGGGTTGCTGCGCTACCGCGCGCTGCTGGCGCGGATCGTCCTCGCCACGCTGCTGCTTCAGGGGCTCGCGCTGGCCCAGCCCTTCCTCGTCCAGGGACTGGTGGACAAGGCCGTGGGTCGGCGCGACGTGTCGCTGCTCACCTCCATCGGCGCGGGGCTGGCCGTGCTGCTGGCCGCGCAGGTGGCCGTCACCGTGGCGCGCGGGGCGGCCCTCTTCCTGCTCTCCGGTAGCTACTCGATGCTGCTGCTCACCCGCTTCTGGAAGCAGCTGCTGTCCCTGCCCCTGTCCTTCTTCGCCCGGCGCCACCGGGGCGATCTGCTCAAGCGCATCGAGGACCACCAGCGCATCCGCCGCATCCTCCAGGGCGCCGCCGCCTCCGTGCTGCTCGATCTGGTGCTGCTGGTGGGCTACGGCGTGGTGCTGCTCCTCTATGACACCACCGTCTTCGCCCTCTTCCTCGGAGGCGCGCTCCTCTACGCGGGCTGGACGCTGGTGCTGCTGCCCCGTCGCGGCCTCCTGGATGCCGAGCGCTTCCGCGTGGGCGCCGAGGCCACCCGGCTGGAACTCCAGATGATTGGCGGCATCCAGACGCTCAAGGCCGCGGGTGCCGAGCCGCGGATGCGCGCCGCCTGGGAGCGGCTCCAGGCCCGGGACTTCGCCGCCAGCCGCCGCCTCTGGCTGCTGGACACCCTCCACCAGGGCGGCACCCTCTTCATCAACCAGGCCATGTACCTGGGCATCCTCCTCTACGAGGCCTGGCTCGTCCTCCAGGGGCGCATGTCACTCGGGCAGCTCGTGGCCACCCTCGCCATCCTCGCGCTGGTGCTCGCCCCCCTTCAGAACCTCGTCTCCTTCGTGCACGAGCTCCAGGACGTGGTCCTCTCCCTGCGCCGCGTGGAGGTCATCTACGAGGCCGAACCCGAGCGCTCCGACACCGGCTCCGCGTCCGCCTCCGCGGAGCTGCTCGCCCGTGCCCCGGAGATTCGCCTGGAGCACGTCACCTTCGGCTACGGCTCGCCGGACGCGCCTCCCATCCTGGACGACGTGAGCTTCACCCTGCCCGCCGGGAAGATGACCGCCATCGTGGGCCGCTCCGGCGCCGGGAAGACGACGCTCGCCCATCTGCTGCACGGCCTCTACCCACCCCAGCGCGGGCGCATCCTCTATGACGGCGTTCCCCTGGCGGAGCTCACCCCCGCACGGGTGCGCCGCTCGGTGGCCTACGTCTTCCAGAAGACGGACATCTTCGACGGCACGCTCGCGGAGAACATCGCCCTGGGCGACGAGACGCCCGACCCCGAGCGCCTGCTGCACGCCGCTCGCACCGCGTGCCTGGATGACCTGCTGGCGCTGCCCAATGGCCTGTCCACCCGCATCGGCGAGTCCGGCATCCGCCTCTCCGGCGGCGAGGAGCAGCGCCTCCAGCTCGCGCGTGCCATCTACCGCGACCCGCGCGTGCTCTTCCTCGACGAGGCCACGAGCCACCTGGACGCCTCCACCGAGCGCGCCATCACCGAGTCGCTCCAGCGCGAGGCGACCGGGCGCACCGTGGTGGTGGTGGCGCACCGGCTCTCCACGGTGCGCCGGGCGGATCTCATCGTCGTGCTGGAGCGCGGGCGCGTGGTGGAGCAGGGCACCCACGAGGAACTTCTGGCCCGCGAGGGCGGTTGCTACCGCGCGTTGGTGGAGAACCAGATGGAGGGTTGAGGGGTGCGCCCGGTGAACGAGGACGACGAGCCGGCTTTGACCGAGGAACTGCGGACCGTCATGCGCCCGCGCTCCGTGTGGCCCCTCGTCCTGCTGGTGCTGTTCGCGCTGGCCCTGGCCGTGCTGGCGCTCGTGGCCTCGCGGACGTTTCTCTCGGGGCTGTGGGGTTGAGGCGAAGCGAGTCGGCGGGGCGGTGCCCCACCGGCCCTGTGAATCAGAGCGTCTCGACTAGCAACCACAGCCCGGGGGCTCTTCGCCGCAGGCCAGGGTGGTGATCTCCGGGCAGGGCCTGGGCAGCACCGAGACTCCGGTTCCGCCCTGAATGCGGGCGAGGTCCTGCACGAACAACTCCTTGATCTTCTTGACCTTCTTCTCCTTCTCCTGCGCCATGACATCCTCCAGCGAGTAGGGCCCCGCGAACCTCCTCGCGGGACGACAGGTCCGGAGGGGCCTGCTGTCAGGAAAACGACCCCCGGACAGGGTCCAGTCCAAGGCAGGCGAGAAGGGCATCCCCGTGCGTTCGCCCGCCCGCCGGGGTGATGGGCGGCAGGTGGCTCGTGACGTCAGGGAATGGGCGCGCGGGCGGCACGCGCGAGGGCCCGGGCCAGGTGACCGAGGAGGTCCGTGCCCGCGCGTGCGTCGAAGCCGAGGAACATGGGCGAGGCGTTGAGTTCGAGGAAGCGCAGCGTGCCTCGCGCGTCGCGCTTGAGGTCCATCCCCGTCCAGCGCAGGCCCACCACCTCCGTGGCCCGGAGGCACTGGCGCGCCACCTCGGGCGGCAGCTCGAAGGGCTCGATGCGCTCCTCGTGCTGCCGGAAGTCGAGCGCGCTCGAGACGATGCGCAGGCTGGCGAGGAGCTCCCCATCGAGCACGTAGACGCGCACATCCTCACCGGGCATCAACTCCTGGAAGGTGACGGGCGCGGCCTCCAGTGCGCAGAGCCGGGCGTCGGAGAGGTCCTCGGGGCCCAGCTCCTGGGTGGCCGCGCCGCCCTCGACGGGCTTGTAGGCCACGCGCCGGCCGGCGGCGAAGCGGCGCACCGCCTCCGGGTCGTTCGTCCAGAGCGACTCCGGCACCGGCAGCCCCGCGTGGGCCAGCAGGGAGAGCTGCACCGGCTTGGGGGTACGCCAGTCGGCGGCGAGCGGGTTGTAGACGGGCACGCCCATCGCCTCCCAGCGCCCCACCAGCCCTCGGATGAGGGTGGCCTTCTCGCGGAAGGCGACGAGCGTGGTGCGCCAGTCGTCGTCCATGGCCTCGGTCGCGTCCACGCCGAAGGTGAGCGGATGGGCGTGGTAGCTGCGCAGGTAGACGGCCCCGGGGCGCCCGAGCCGGCGCCCGTCCAGGGTGATGCCGTCGAGGTCTTCCGTCAGGGCCAGCCGCGTCTCCTGGGGAAAGGTGAGGGTGTCCACCACGAGGGCCTCCACGCCCTCCTGCTCGACCCGGCGCGCCACCTCGGACACGTGCGGGTCATCGCGAGAGCCCACGAGGAAGACGGGCCGGGCGGGGGTGGGGGTCGTCATGGGGTGGGTGCTCCTTCCGGGTTCACGAGCAGCTCCGGCCGGTCGAGCCACGAGGCGACGTGGGCCAGGGGCGCCTCACAGCGACGTCCCTCGAAGAAGAGGGTGGGGAGGCCCCGCGCATGGCGCTGCTTGAGGGTGGCGGCCGCGCGCACCCGGGCCTGGGCGGGCGCGCGTGCCTCCGCGAGGGTCTCGGGCGCCCGTGCGGCCTGGGCCGCCACGAGCGCCAGGGGCTCCTCGGCCTCCAGCAGGCGTCTGTAGTCCCGCTTCGCCGCGCGGAAGAGCTGGAGGAAGACCTCGCCGCCCCAGGCCACCCCGGCCGCCGCGAGCGCCTCGCAGGCTCTCGAATCCCTGGGGTCCTCCGGGTCCATGGGCGCGAGCGCCACGTGGGCGCGTACCTGGTGTCCGCGCCGTGCCACCAATGCCTCCAACTCCTCCAGCATGGGGCCGCAGTGGCCGCAGGCGGGATGGGCGAGCACGACGAGCACATGGGGCGCGTCCGCCGCGCCCAGCCGGGGGCCCAGGGCCTCGCCCTCCAGCGCCAGCCGTGGCTCCAGCGAGAGCTGAGCGAGCGTGGCCAGGGGCGAGCGCAGCAGGCGCGCATGCTGCCGGAGCAGGGTCTCCTCCTCGTCTCCCCGGGAGAAGAGAGGCACCGCGGTCGAGAGCAGCAGCCCGAGGAGGAGCAGCAGCAGGAGGGCGGCCGGAAGCAACCCGGGAGGCGGGGAGGGACTGGCCGGCCAGAGGACGAAGAGGAAGAGGGCCGCGCCGGTGAGGTCCACCGCGTGCACCACCATGCAGAGGGTGCAGAAGCGCCGCAGTCGAGCCTGCGCCACCACGAGCAGCACGGAGAGGGGCAGGGTGGGGAGGAAGGCCACTCCCGCGAGCCACGTGGGCGCGGTGCTTCCGCCGAGGGAGGAGGCCGCCAACAGCAGCAGGAGGGCCCCGAAGAAGGCCGTGCCCAGCCCGGCCAGTGGGACACCGGCGGGGCGTGCCCACTCCGAGCGGAGCACGCTCTCGCAATCGAGCGGCCCGTTGCCACCACAGAGGAGGGAGGCCTTGCCCCCGCGCGTCCAGGAGAGCGCCGCGAGCGACGCCGCCAGCCCCACCGTGGCGAGCCCGGTCAGCACCGCGGTGAGCCAGCGTTGCCCGGGGGGTTGGGCGAGGACGGCCAGCACGAGCAGCATCCCCAGGGGCACGGCCAGTGCGACGCGGGGCGCCTTCAGCCTCCACTCCTCGAGGAGGAACTCGCGCGCGCGATGCCGGAGGTAGCCCGGCTCGGGCTCGCCTGTGCCGTCACGCTCGAACAGCACCACCACCCCGGACCAGAGCGCCGCGAGCGCCTCCCGCCCCACCTCCCGGCTGCCCCGCTGGCTGTCCCAGAGGCGATAGGTGCCAGGGGTGTCAGCGCCAGGTGGAGTCACCGCTTCGAGGAGCCCGAAGCCGCTCTGGGGACCGGACTGGAAGTGCAGGAGGGCGGGCAGCTCGTCCGCGTCCAGTGCGTCGAGCACCTCCAGGTCTCCCTGGCCGGCGGTGGCCTTCAACCCCAGCGAGGGCGCTACCTGCACCAGAGCCAGGAGCGAGCCCGGCTGCGGATGGTGCGCGAGCAGCTCTCGCACATGCGTGCGGGAGTAGCGTGGGCCCAGACGTCGGGCCACCTCGACGAGAACCTCCGCCGGGCCATCGCTGGGAACCTCGGGATCGCGGAGCATGGGGACGCGCGCCGAAGGTAGGGCGCGTCCTGGCTCCGTGCCAGCAAGGCGGGACTTCAATTGTAGTCGACTACAATTGGTGTCGTATTTCGCCCTACCTTGATTGTAGTCGACTACAACCGAAGCCCGTCGTGGGTGCTCAGCCGCGCGAGGCCGTAACGTCTGAACCTCCATGGACCTGGCTCTCTATCGTTCCTTCACTCAGCAACTGCGCGCCCGGCTGGAGTCCGATGCGCGCGTGCTGGGACTGGTCGCGGTGGGGTCGATGGCCGAACTCGGGCGGACGCCAGACGCGTGGTCGGACCACGACTTCTTCGTGATCACCGTCGCGGGTGCACAGGAGTCGTTCCGTCAGGACCTGGGCTGGTTGCCCGAGAGTGAGCGCATCGTGCTGAAGGTGCGCGAGACGGCGCATGGGCTCAAGGTGCTCTACGACGATGGCCACCTGCTGGAGTTCGCGATCTTCGACGAAGCCGAGCTGCACCTGGCGAGGGTGAACGACTATCGCGTGCTGTTCGACCGCGCGCACCTCGAGGCCGACCTGGGGCACCTGTGCACGACGTCCGCCGCCGAGGCCGCCTCCGTCGACGTGGAGCGCTCCTTCGCCCTCTTCCTGTCGGCGCTGCTGGTCGGCGCGGGACGTGTCGCGCGCGGTGAGGTGCTCAGTGGCTCCTCCTTCATCAAGCAGCATGCGCTGGGTCATCTGTTGCTCACCTTGACGCACTGTCTGCCCAAGGGGCGCGAGACCCAACTCGACAACCTCGACCCGTTCCGCCGCTTCGAGCGGGAGTTCCCGGAGCAGGGGCGGACGCTCCACCAACTGTTGCCGCTCGAGCCTGGCCTCTGTGCCCGGCGACTCCTCCTCTTCGCGGAGGAGCAGCTCTCGCACCGGATGGAGCGTTATCCGGCCCGGGCGGTGGGGGTCCTGAGGAACCAACTGGAGCAGTGGCTCCAGTCGGAGGGGTAGGGGAAACGCGGTTCGGGCATGATGGCCTCCATGTCTCCGCCGTCTTCTCCTCCGCTCCCCTCGAAGGCCCCCACCCCCGGAGAGCTCGCCCGGGCGCAGCAGCGCGCGGGCCGTTCCGCCTTGCTGGGACTGGTGTTGCTCGGCATGGCGGCGTTGATCAGCCCCCTGCTCGCCTACCGGACGGACTTGAGGAATGCCCGCGAGGAGGTGCTCGAGCACCTCTCCGATCAAGCCCAGCTCCAGGCCGAGGCGCTGGGCGTGCACCTGGGGCTGCTGGAAGCGGAGCTGCGCCGCCTGGCCGAGCACCCGCACTTCTCCCCCGAGAATGGCTTCTCCGAGGCGGACGTGGCGGTGCTGGACAGCGCCTTCCACCACTCGTCCCTCTTCTCCGAGGGCGTTGCCATGCTCACCTCCTCGGGGCGCCGCGTGTGGAGCGACCCGCCCGACATGGCCCTGGGGAACTCCCCCCTGACCACCCGCTCCTGGTTCCGCCGGGTGCTGGCGGAGGGCGTCCCGGACATCCACCTGCTGGAGGGGGAGGGCGGACCCCTGGTGGTGGCGATGCCCATCCTGCGCACCGGGCAGGTGGTGGGGGTCCTGGTGGGAGAGCTGCGCTCGGGAGCACGCCCGCTTCCAGGCGTCCGCATGGGGGGTGGAGAGTTCTCGCTGTTGCTGGATGCGGATGGCCACCTGCTGCTGCCGGTGCCCTCGCCGTTCAAATGGACTCCGGGGAGCGCCTCGGCCCTGCGCGCCCTCGTCGAGACGCCTGGGCCCCTCACCCTGGACGGCATGCGCATGCTGGGCGCGGCGGCTCCGGTTCCGGTCCCCGGGGGCGTCGGCGGCATGCTGCTGGCCGTGGTGGAGGACGAGGGACGGGACACGAGGCTCCTGCGGCGCCGCTTCCTCGGGCAGCTCCTCCTGCACCTCGCCCTGCTGGGCGGCACGGTGCTCATCTTCACCCTGCTGCTGCGGCGCTCGTACCACGCGCTGCTCGCCGCGGAGGAGCGGCTGCGGCACCAGGAGACGATGGCCGCGCTGGGCACCGCCAGCCAACTCATCGCCCATGAGGTGAAGAATGCCCTCAACGGCATCCAGGCGGCCCTGTCCCTGCTGAGACCCGCCACCTCCGGGGGCGAGGTGGCCCTGCCCGCCTTGCGCGCCCAGATCCAGCGACTGGGGAACCTGGCCCGCTCCCTGCTGTCCTTCGGCAAACCGCAGGTCGCCCTGCGCCGCACCTGCGCGCTGCACCTGCTGGTGGAGGAGGCCCTCCAATCGGTGCGCCTGGTGCCGGAGTCCGAGGACGTCTCGCTCACCACCTCGCTGGCGGAGGGCCTCACCGTACAGGCCGACCCGGCGCTCCTGGTGTCCGCCATCGACAACCTGCTGCGCAACGCGGTGGAGGCCGGCGCGGTGGCGCGCGACACGGGGCTGCGGCCCACTGCCTGGGTGCGGGTGACGCTCACGCGCGAGGCCGACGAGGCCGTGCTGGTGGTGGAGGACAACGCGGGCGGCGTGGACCCGGAGCTGGAGCCGCGCCTGTGGGAGCCCTTCGCCACCGCGCGAGCCAAGGGCGTGGGCCTGGGACTCCCCATGGCCCGCACCGCCGTGGAGGCCCACGGAGGCAGCCTCACCTATACTCGCCTGCCCGAAGGCAGCCGCTTCAGCCTGCGGCTTCCCCTGGAGCGTGCCGCATGAGTACCTCGCTGTTGCTGGTGGATGACGACCGGACCTTCTCCTCGCTCGCCGCCTCCGTCCTCTCCCAGGAGGGCTTCCAGGTGCGCACGGCCCGCTCGCTGCACGAGACGCGCGCGGCCCTCGCCCGCGAGGCGCCGGATCTGGTCATCCTCGACCGGCGGCTGCCGGATGGAGATGGGCTCACCTTCCTGCCCGAGCTGCGCGCCCAGCTTCCCGGCACCGTGGTGTTGATGGTGACGGCGCACGGGGACATCGCCAGCGCGGTGGAAGCCATCAAGGCGGGCGCGCGCGACTACCTGGCCAAGCCGGTGGAGCTGGATGACCTGGTGCTGCGCGCGCGCCGGGCCGCCGAGGACGTGCAGCTCCAGGAGCGCTTGAGTCGGGCGGAGAGCGAGCTGGGGGGACGGCGTCGCCTGCTCACGCCGCGCTCGCCCGCCATGCGGCAGACGATGCAGATGCTGGAGCGCATCGCCACCGCGCCCCGCAGCCCCGTCCTCCTGCTGGGGGAGACGGGCGTGGGCAAGGAGGTGCTCGCCCGCTACCTGCATGCGCTGCGCAAGGAGCAGGGGCCCTTCGTCCACATCAACTGCGCCGCCCTGCCGGACACCCTGGTGGAGAGCGAGCTGTTCGGCCACGAGCGCAGCGCCTTCACCGACGCGCGCACCGCCCGGCGTGGCCTGGTGGAGGTGGCCAACGGCGGCCTGCTCTTCCTCGATGAGGTGGGCGAGCTGCCGCTGGCGCTCCAGGCCAAGCTGCTCATCTTCCTGGACAAGGGCGCCTTCCGGCGGCTGGGGGGCAGCACCGAGCTGACCAGCACCGCGCGCGTGGTGGCCGCCACCAACCGCAACCTCACCGAGGAGGTGGCCGCCGGCCGCTTCCGGGAGGACCTCTACTTCCGCTTGAGCGTCTTCAAGGTGGAGGTGCCGCCATTGCGTGGGCGGCGCGAGGACGTGCTGCCGCTGGCCGAGTCGCTGGTGGCCGAGTTGTGCGCGGAACTGGGCCGCCGCCCGGTGGGCTTCTCCGCCGCCGCGCGCGAGCGGCTCGAGCGCTACCCCTTCCCCGGCAACGTGCGTGAGCTGCGCAACGTGCTCGAGCGCGCCCTGGTGCTCGAGAGCGGCCCCTCCCTGGAGCTGGAGGCGCTCGCGCCGGGCTCCCGGGGCCCGTCCGCCGCCGTCGACCCCGAGGCCTTCGTGGTGGGAGGCCCCCCGCGCCCCCTGGAGCAGGTGGAGCAGCTCTACGTGCGGCACGTGCTCGAACGCCTGGGGGGGCGGCGGATGGATGCCGCGCGTGCCCTCGGCATCTCCTACCCCACCTTCCTGCGCCGGCTCGGCGAGGAGTGAAGGCCGCTCGCCCGTGGGGCGGGCGATTCAAGACTTTTTCAGTCCGCTCCGGGCCACTTCAAGATTCTTGAAGTCCCGCCTACCGCTCCCCGGCCTTCCTCAGAGGGACGCGCCCCTCCACGGCCCTGGCATCCCTCTTGCGTAGGAGGGACCCGAATCGCGCCACGCCCCTTGGGGGACGCCTGGCGCCTGCGTCTTCGGGAGGCGGTAATCGTGATGACGTTGAACGAGAAGGGGACCGGGTCCACCGGCTCCCTCAAGAGCGTGCTGGCGAGTGATGTGCCAGCCTCGCTGGTGGTCTTCCTGGTGGCCCTGCCCTTGTGCATGGGCATCGCCCTGGCCTCGGGCGCCCCCATCATGGCCGGCCTCATCGCCGGGGTGGTGGGCGGGCTGGTGGTCGGGCTGTTTGGCGGCGCGCCGCTGCTGGTGAGTGGCCCGGCGGCGGGGCTGGCGGTGATGGTGTTCGGCTTCATCCAGGAGCTGGGCTTTGGCGTCACCTGCGCCGCGGTGGTGGGCGCGGGGCTGATCCAGATGGCGCTCGGAGGCGCGAAGGTGGCGCGCACCGCGCTGGGCATCTCCCCGGCCGTCATCCACGGCATGCTGGCGGGCATCGGCATCCTCATCGTCCTGGGCCAGCTCCACATCGTGCTGGGCGGAGCGCCACAGTCCAACGCCTGGGCCAACCTGCGCGAGCTGCCGGAGCAGATCGCCGACCTGCACGGCCCCGCGACGATGCTGGGCCTGCTGACCATCGGCGTGCTGGTGGTGTGGCAACTCCTGCCCGCGGGGCGCCTCAAGCAGGTGCCCGGGCCGCTGGTGGCGGTGGTGGGCGCTTCGCTCGCCGCGGCGGTGTGGGGCGCGGACGTGAAGCGGGTGCAGCTGACCGGCGACTTCTTCAGCAGCCTCCAGCTTCCCTCGCTGCCCCAGGGCAACTGGGGTCCCTTCATCACCGCGGTGCTCTCGCTGGCCCTGGTGGCCAGCGCCGAGTCGCTGCTGAGCGCGGTGGCCACCGACAAGCTGCACACCGGCTCGCGCGCCAACCTGGACAAGGAGCTGTTCGCGCAGGGCCTGGCCAACACCCTCTCGGGTCTGGCCGGCGGTCTGCCCATCACCGGCGTCATCGTGCGCAGCGCCGCCAACATCGCCGCGGGGGCCAAGACGCGCGCGTCCGCCTTCCTGCACGGCGTGTGGATGCTGCTGTTCATCACCCTGCTCGGCTCCATGCTGGGGCTGGTGCCCCTCACCGTGCTCGCCGGCCTGCTCGTCTTCGTGGGCGCGAAGCTGGTGAACACGCACCACATCCAGGAGCTGCGCCGCCGCGGGGAGCTGCCCGTGTACGTGGTGACGGTGGCGGGCGTGGTGGGCGTCAACCTGCTGGCGGGTATTGGCATGGGCCTGGCGCTGGCGGTGCTCCGGCTGCTGTGGCGGCTGGGCCGGGTGGAGGTGGACGTGCGGCAGGCCGGTGAGGTGCACCAGGTGCGCGTCGGCGGCGCCCTCACCTTCGTGGGCGTGCCCCAGCTGTCCGCCGCGCTCGCCCAGGTGCCCGTGGGCGCTCGGGTGGAGCTGGATCTCGCGGTGGAGGCACTGGACCACTCCGGCTACGAGGCCCTGGACAACTGGTGTCAGACGCACCGCAAGACCGGCGGCAAGGTGTGGATGGAGCCGCTGGAGGAGGTGTGGACCCGTAAGGGCGCCACCTCCGCCGTCCCCGCTGTCCCCGCAGTCCCCGTTGTACCCCCTTCTTCTCCTTCCACTTCTCTCTCCTCCGAAGGTGTCCGATGAAAAAGCTCGTCAAGGGTCTGCTCGACTTCCAGCGTCACGGTCTCCCCGCCTACCGCGCCACCTTCGCGCGCCTGGCCAATGGACAGACGCCAGACTGTCTCTTCATCACCTGCGCCGACAGCCGCGTGGTGCCCAACCTCCTGGTGTCCACGGACCCGGGTGACCTCTTCGTGATGCGCAACGTGGGCAACATGGTGTCGCCCTCGGACGCGACCGGTCAGTCCGTGGCCGACTGGTCCGAGGCGGCGGCGGTGGAGTTCGCCCTGCTGCACCTGCCGGTGGAGGACGTGGTGGTGTGCGGCCACTCGAGCTGCGGGGCCATGAAGGCCCTGCTGGCGGGGAACGTGAGGGACGAGCGAGCCCCCAACCTCGGCAACTGGCTGGACCTGGGCCGCGCCGCCCTCCAGACCCTCGAGCGCGGCGGTCCGGTGGGGGAGGGGCTGCCCCCGGCGGACCGGCTCAGCCAGCTCAACGTGCTCCAGCAGATGGAGCACCTGCGGACCTACCCGCTGGTGCGCGAGCGCCTGGCGGCGGGCACCTTGCGGCTGCACGGCTGGTGGTTCGACATCCGCCACGCGCAGGTGCTCGTCTACCGCCCGGACCGCGAGCGCTTCGTCCCCATCGATGAGGTGGAGGGGGAGCGGATGCTCGCGGAGCTGGGGGCGAACAGCGTGAACCCGTCCAGTACGGCCGCCTGACGGCGGG
>NZ_DASVWK010000461.1:0-2502 GCF_036389735.1 Archangium sp.
CGGTGGACGATGTTGGCCCCCCCCTCGCCCACCTTCGCGCGGTGGATGTAGTCCAGCGCCTTGAGGATGCACCAGGCGATGTAGCAGGCCGCCTCCGGCGGCATCGCCGCCCCGGCCTTCACCAGCAGCTCCTGCATGAAGCCCAGCGTCCGGCCGGCCACCAGCTCCTGCACCATCAAGTAGTCCGGCCCCGTCTTGAACAGGCGGAAGGTGCGGACGATGTGCGGGTGGCGCAGGCGGACCGTGAGCTTCGCCTCGTCGACGAAGGCCTTCACGTACGCACCATCGTTGCGGTACGCGGGGAGCAGCCGCTTGAGCACCACTTCGTCCGGCTCGCCCGGGGAGCGCTGCGTCGTGGTCCGCGCGCGTGCCTGGTACACCTCGGCCATCCCGCCTACCGCGAGTCGGCCAACGACCTCGTACCCACCCAGGTCCGCTGCTTGCGACACGTCTCCAGCCTACCTTGCTTTGAGTCCCAACCGCACTACCGCGTCACGAGGGAGGTGAAGACGCGCTCGTACTTCCGCGCCGACGCGTCCCAGGAGAAGTCCCGGCCCATGCCGCGCTTGCGGAAGGCCAGCAACCGCTCCGGCTCGGCGTAGAGGGCCTGGGCCCGCCGCAGCGCCGCCAGCAGCGCCGAGGGGTGGAAGGCCTCGAAGAGGATGCCGTCCCCGTCCATGCTCCCCTCCACCGTGTCCACCAGGCCGCCCGTGGCCCGGACGATGGGCACCGTGCCGTAGCGCAGCGAGTACATCTGGTTGAGGCCGCACGGCTCGTACCGGCTGGGCATGATGAAGAAGTCCGCCCCCGCCTCCACCAGGTGGGACAGCCCCTGGTCGAAGCCGATGAATGTCCCCACCTGCTCGGGGAATTGGTGCTGGAGGGCGCGCAACCAGTCCTCGTAACGGCCCTCGCCGCTGCCCACCGCGACGAAGCGGATGTCCGACTGGAGGGCCAGGGGCATCGTCTCCAGCAGCAGGTCCATCCCCTTCTGCCACGCCAGCCGCGAGACGATGCCGAACACCGGCGCCTCGGTGTCCGGCCGCAGTCCGAAGCGCTCGAGCAGCTCGCGTCGGCACGCGGCCTTCCCCGTCAGGTCCTGTGCCCCGTAGCGCGCCGGCAGGTGTGGGTCCGTCTCCGGGTTCCACTCCTGCACGTCGACGCCGTTGACGATGCCGGTGAGCACGCCCCGGCGCGCGCGCAGCAGCCCGTCCAGGCTGGCGCCGCCCTCCGGCTCCTGGATCTCCCTCGCGTAGGTGGGCGACACGGTGGTGAGGGCGTCGGAGAACTGGATGGCGCCCTTGAGGAAGTTGACCGCGTCGTAGAACTCCAACCCCATCTCGGCGGTGAAGAGGTCCCACGGCAGACCCAGCTCGTCCATGACGTGCTTACCGAACTGCCCCTGGTAGGCGAGGTTGTGGATGGTGAGGACGGTCCGGGCCCGCGACAGGCCGGTGCCCTGGAAGCCCCGCCGGAGCGCCACCGGCACCAGTCCCGTCTGCCAGTCATTGACGTGGATGATGTCCGGGATGAAGCCCAGGCGCTGGGTCGCCTGGAGCGCGCCCATGGAGAGGTAGGCGAAGCGCCGGTGGTTGTCCCCGAACTCGCCCCAGGCGTCGCCGTAGATGCCGGCGCGGCCGTAGTAGTGCTCGTTCTCCAGGAAGAGCAGCTCGAGGTTGGGCGACTGGCGCAGCGAGAGGATGGGCCCGCGCTCGGTGCCGAAGGGAAAGCGCAGCTCGATCTGCTGGCCGGTGGAGGTGAGCCGGTCGTCCTGGACGCTCCGGTAGCGGGGACTGATGACCTTCACCTCGTGGCCGAGCGCCGCGAACGCCGCGGGCAAGGCTCCGGCCACGTCTCCGAGCCCACCCGTCTTGGAGAAGGGCGACACCTCGGAGGCCACGAAGAGGATCTTCATGGAATGAGACGATGCCCTGTGGGCCGGGCGAGTCAACCCAAACCGCGACTCGCACTCCGGGAGCGGGTTGGTATGGTGGGCGCGTGGAGATACCCAAGGATCCGATTGAACGTTTCGCGACCCTCTTCCAGGAGGCCAGGCGTGTCATCCCCGGGGACCCCAACGCCATGACGGTGGCGTCGGTGGGGCCCGAGGGCAGGCCGTCCGCGCGCGTGGTGCTGTTGAAGGACTTCGATGCGCGCGGCTTCGTCTTCTTCACCAACCTGGAGAGCCGCAAGGGACGGGAGCTGCTCAACCACCCGTGGGCGGCGCTCTGCTTCTTCTGGCAGCCGATGGAGCAGCAGGTGCGGGTGGAAGGGCGCGTGGAGCGGGTGTCGGACGAGGAGGCGGACGCGTACTACCAGAGCCGGCCGCGCGGCAGCCAGATAGGGGCGTGGGCGAGCCTTCAGAGCCAGCCCCTCCCGTCGCGCGAGGAGCTGGAGGCGCGGGTGGAGGAGCTCACACGCCGGTACGACGGCCAGCAGGTGCCGCGCCCGCCACACTGGTCGGGCCTGCGGGTGGTGCCCGACCGCATCGAGTTCTGGCAC
>NZ_DASVWK010000462.1:0-2966 GCF_036389735.1 Archangium sp.
GGCCTCCGGAGAGCACCAGCCTGTCGCGGGCGCGGGTGAGCGCCACATAGAGGAGGCGGCGGTACTCGGCGTCCTCGCGGGCCTTCACCTCCTCGCGCACGCGCTCGAAGCGGCTGGAGCGGAAGTCCTCCAGCGTGTCCGGCAGCCACGGGCGCAGCACCAGCCCCTGCGTCCGCTCGAACCAGGCGCGCGCGCTGGAGGAGCGCCGCCGCCCGCCCAGCGCCGGCACCACCACGATCGGCCACTCCAGGCCCTTGGCCCGGTGGATGGTGAGGAGCTGCACCGCGCGCGGATCTCCCGCCTCCAGCAGATCCGCCTGGGACTCGTTGGGCTCCTCGTTCGCCAGCCGCTGAAGCTCGCGGGCGAAGCTCATGCACGCCCCCGTGCCGCGCTCGTCCCGCCGATCCGCCAGCGCGAACAGCTTCTCCACGTTGGCGCTCGCCTGCTCCGCGTAGGGCGTGCCGGCGAGTGCCTCGCGGTAGCCCGTCGCGCCCAGCGCCACCTGGAGCAGGGCCCGTACGCCGAGCCGATCCCGCTCGCGCCGCAGCTCCGGCAGCACCGTGAGGAAGCGCTCCAGCCGCATCCGCTCGCCCTCGGGCAGCCCCTCCAGGGCGGAGCTGCCCAGGCGCTCCACCGCGAGCAGGGACAGGCCCTCGGGCCCCGCGAGCCGGAAGAGCGCGGCGTCCGACAGCCCCACCATCGGTGAGCGCAGCACCGCCGCGAAGGCCAGCGCGTCCTCGGGGTCCGCCAGCAGCGACAGCAGCGAAGCCAGGTCCAGCACCTCCTGCGCTCCGTAGAAGCCTCGCCCGCGCAGTACCCGGTGCGGAATGCCGTGGCGGATGAGCGCCTGCCGGTACACCTCCAGGCTCGAGAAGGTCCGGAAGAGCATGGCCACGTCGCCCCCCCGCGCCGGCCGCGGGCCCTCGCCGTCCTCGCGCGCCACGCACGGCTCCGCGCCGGGAGCCAGCATCACCTTCAGCCGCTTCGCCACCGCGTCCGCGTCCGCCAGCCGCAGCTCGCTCGTGGAAAGCTCATCCTCCAGTTGGAGCCGCTCCACCACCGGGGCGGGCACGGGCTCTCGCACCGCCAGCAGGTCATCGCCCTCGGGGGAGTAGACCACCTCGTAGGGACGCGCCCCGCCCTCCCCGCCCACCAACACGCCCGCGAAGGCCCGGTTGAAGAACTCGAGCAGCGGCGGCACCGAGCGCCGGTTGTGCTGGAGGTAGTCGCGCACCCCGCCCTCGGCTTCGATCTTCTTCGCCAGCACCTCGAAGACGGAGACGTCCGCGCCGCGGAACTCGTAGATGGACTGCTTGCGGTCACCCACCGCGCACAGGAAGGCTGGCTCCAGCGGGAGCGCGTCCACCAGGCTCTCGTCCGGGCGCACCGGGCGCGGGCCGTCCTCGCGCTTCTCGGCCAGCAGCAGCACCAGCTCGAGCTGGAGACGGTTGGTGTCCTGGAACTCGTCCACCAGCAGCACGCCCAGGCGCTCCTGCACCTGACGGCGGAAGTCCGGGAGGTCCCGCAGCAGGTCGCGCGTCTTCACCAGCAGCGAGGTGAAGTCCAGGGCGTTGCGCCGGTGGAGTTCCTCCTCGTGCCGCGCCGCCACCTGCGCGAGAAGCGAGCGGAAAGAGGCCTCGAAGGGCGCCGTGCGCCACCCGGCGTACGCATCCTCCAGCCGCATCACCGAGCCATCGCTCTTGCCGAAGAGGCTCCAGTACAACTCCTTCATCGAGTTGCCCGGCTCCTTCTTCAACCGGCGGACGTCTCGGCCGTCGTCGAGGAAGGCCGCCTTCATCGCCGGGAGCCGCTCGGGCTCGAAGCAGTTCTCCGGCGTGAGGCCCTTCAGCGCGCCCTCGAGCTGCTCGCGCAGGACGCTCCACTCGCCCTTGGCATCCAGCTCCTTCACGGTGGCGCACAGCTTGCGGCACCGCTCGACGAGCTTCTCCAGCCCGGCACGCGCCTCATCGAGGTCCGAGATGCGGGCCTCCGCGGGGCGCAGACCCTCCTCGCGCAGCTTGCCGTAGGCGGCGACCAGCGAGGACACCAGGCCCTCGGTGAAGTCCGAGCCGGAGAAGGTCAGCTCCTCGCACAGCTCGCGCACGCCCGGATCACCCACCTCCAGCGCCTCGAGCACCACGCGCTCGCACACGTCCAGCACGAGCGAGCGGGCCTCCAGCTCGTCGAGCACCTCGAAGGACGAATCCACGCCCGAGCCCGGCGGCGCCCGGCGCAGCAACTGGCCGCACAGCGAGTGGAAGGTGCCCACCGAAGCGGAGCCCAGGTCCTCGCGCAGGCCGCGCCAGTCCTCCCGCGAGGGGAAGGGACGGCCCAGCCGCTCGAGCGAGGCCCGCAGCTCCGGCTCCTGCGTGGCCTTGGGCTCGGACTGGACGAGCGCATCCAGGCGGGCCCGGACGCGTGCGCGCATCTCCGCGGCGGCCTTGTCGGTGAACGTCACCATGCACAGCCGCGAGGTCCGCAGGGGCTCGGCCCCCGCGCGCGCCCCGGCCAGCAGGTGCAGCGTCATCGTCACCAGGCTGTACGTCTTGCCCGCGCCGGCACCCGCCATCAGGGCGAGGTTCTTCTCCAGCGCCAGGAGGGTCGGGTCACTCACGAGCACCCTCCTCCTCCACCAGCCGCCGCTCGGTGATGCGGCACGCGGGGCGGTAACCACAGCTCCCGCAGTCCTTCGGCCTCATGGCGAACTCTCCCGCCCTCACCGTCCGCACCAGTGCCTCCACCGCGTTGGCCAGGTTCGGCTTGGCCTCCGCCGCCAGCTTCGCCCGAACCTCCGGCTCCGTGGCCAGCAGGTCCTCCAGCTCGATCGCGTCCTTCTCCAGCACCTCGGACAGGTGGATGACCTCGCCCGTGCGCAGCGAGAACCACGCCGCCCGATGCGTGTTGCGGTGGCCGCTCGCCCGCGCCGCGTACAGGTACAGCGGGAGCTGGAAGTCCGAGTCCAACAG
>NZ_DASVWK010000463.1:0-4164 GCF_036389735.1 Archangium sp.
CTGGCCTCGACGGGCACGGGAGCGGAAATGCCGGCGGAGTGGGAGCTGCGCCTGAGGCAGGAGTACCTGTCCCGCTTCGGCGAATCCCCACTGCCCCTGCCCCGGTCGCTGGAGACGAGCCGCCTCTACCTGGCTCTCAAACTCTCCCCGCGCTACATGGGCGAGGGCGTGCGCGAAGCGGCGCGGGAACTCTTCGCCTCGCCTGTCTTCCTCTCCAGCGTGGCGCTCTCGGTGCTGGTGTACTTCGCGGCGTGGCTGGCCCCCGAGCCCCTCTTCACCAAGGCCTTCGTGGTGGCCCTGACGGTGAGGCTCTCCCTGCTGGTGGGAGCACTGGAGCTCACCCATCTCGCTCGGGCGTGCCTGCGGCTGTACCAGGAAGCCGAGGCCGCGAGGACGGTGGAGGAACTGGAAGCAGCGGCGGAGCACTTCGGCAAGGCGATGGGGGGTACGGCGCTGCGGGTGCTGATGCTGGTGACCAGCATGGGGATGTCCAAGGCCCTGCCCCAGGTGCCCGAAGGCGGGCTGGGAGCGCTGCTCAACGCTCCTCGCTACGCCATGGCCGAGGGGTTGTCACTGGAGGGGGCGACGGCGGTGCGGATGGTGGCCGATGGCACCCTCATCGTGACGGGGGTGGCGGCGGGCACGGCGGCCTCCGCCGTGGGCAGCGCCTGCGCCGATGGTTCCGAGAAGAAGGACGGCCACCACTGGCACCACCTCGCCACGAACAAGAATGACACCTCCATGGCATCGGGAGGCCCTTGGACACCTCGCTTCGAGGAACTCTTCGAGCTGGCGGGGATGAGTCTGGACGCAGCGGAGAACCTCGTCTACCTCAAGGGTCACAAGGGTCCACATCCGAAGAGCTACCATCTAGCGGTGTACCAGAAGATCAACCTGGCGCTCAGTGACTGCACAACCGTCTTCCACTGCAAGGGCAAGCTGGTGGAAGTGCTCAAGAAACTCGCGGAGGAGGCCTGCACTCCCGGGTCTCGACTCCACCAACTGCTGACGAAACCACAAGACTGACGCTGGAGCCGAAGACATGTCCAGGTACTACGAGTTGGCGGATGACATGTACATTCCGAAGCGCTGGCACTTGAGGCACCCTGTCGATGAGCACGGGCGGAAAATCAATCCCTGGCAGTTCACGAAGGGCCAGGGGCTTGAGCCCCAGGGCCTCATCCGGTTCCCCGTGCGGCCCGACGGAGTGACGCTGGACTTCACGCTGGATGCTTTCGCCACTCCCGTGGTCCACGACCGCGTCGTTCAGCTCTTCGAGCGCTTGGGTATCCAGGAGGTGCAGTTCCTCCCCGTGCAGGTGGAGAACCACGCCGGGCCTTATTTCATCCTCAATGCCCTGCGCAGCTTCCGCTGCATCGACGATGCCCGCTGCGAGGAGGTGCAGTACTGGCGGCCCGAGGATGGCCAACCCGAGAAGGTGGGCCAGTATCGGTACATCGCGGGCGTGCGTATCGACCCGACGAAAGTCGAGGGAGCGCGCGTCTTCCGTCCCTGGGGCTGGACGCTGGGGCTCATCATCTCCGAGGACCTCAAGGAGGCCCTGGAGCGCGAGGGCCTCACCGGCACGCGCTTCACCGAGGTCTGACGGGCGCCCCCGGGCACGGGCTACCAGCAGCGCGCGGCGAAGGCGGCGAGCTCGCGGTTGAAGCGGCGCGAGTCCTCCCAGAAGGGCGAGTGGCCCACGCCGGGGTAGAAGGACACCTGGGCATCGGGCACCACGGAGGCGAGGTGGTGGCTGGAGTCGGGCAGCACGATGCGATCCTGCAGGCCGTGGGTGACGAGCACGGGGAGGGTGAGCCGGTGCAGCACGTCGTCATTGTCCACGGAGCGCGAGCCGAGCGACTCGCGCACGTGCGCGGGCACCTGCTGCGTGTAGCCGAGCACCAGGTTGCGCGTCTGCGCCGACACCGGCGCGTGGTGCAGCAGCGAGACGAAGGTCTCCAGGGTGGAGCGGCAGGCGGGCTCCTCGTGGGTGAAGAGGCCGGGAATCAGCCCGAGCATCTCGGGGGCCAGCAGCGCGAAGGCCTCCTCGGAGCCGCTCTTCACCATGGGGGAGACGAAGTGGATGCCGGACAGGTGCGCCTGCCCGTAGTGACGCAGGTAGTCGGCGACGACCATCGCCCCGTAGGACCAGCCGACGAGCAGGGGCCGCTCCAGTTGGAGGGAGGAGATGACGGCCTGGAGGTCATCGGCCCACAGGCGGCCGTCCCCGTAGGCGCCACGGGGCTTGTCCGAGTAGCCGTGGCCTCGCAGATCCACCGCCACCAGGCGGAAGCCGAGGCCCAGGGCGCTCTGGAACTGGCGGCGCCAGGACAGGTGGCACTGCGAGAAGCCGTGGAGGAAGAGGAGGGTGGGCCCGTAGAGGTCCCCCGCGTCGTACACGGCGAGCGACACGCCACCGGCACCCTGGACGGTGTGGAGCCGGACGGGGATGGGCTCGGAGAAGGGGTAGTCCCCATCCAGGCCTGGCTCGCGCATTCCCGAGGAGGAGTCCGGGCGCGTGAGGGTCGGGTTCCGCACCGAGGGAGAAGACGTCTGAACTGCGAGTGAGTGGATGTCGTCCATGGGAGGGTCCTGGCTCGGCGGTGCGCGTCGACACCAAAAGGAATAGGCATCCGCAGAACGCGGGGAGAGCCCTTGGTTCATTCCAGAACGTCCCGACGTTTCCAGGAGAACGGTTCTCGCAGGAGCCGGTGGGGCTCCTGGGGAGGTGCCCGAGCGTAGGAGGGTAGGGCCGGCGCCCGCTCGCATGCCTCGGGGCGGGAGCACCCGGGCGGTGGGTGAAGAGGCGGAGCGGGCTTCGTGTCGGGAGGCCGTTAGTAGTAAGCCCTCGGAATACACGCGACACGCAGGTGTCAGGAGCCTCGCGCATGAAACGCTTCTTCATCGGTTCGCTCGCGGTGGTGGGCGGGCTGACCGTCCTCTTCATCGGAGCCATCTTCGGGCTGGCCATGCTGGGGGCGGCGAGCAAGCCGGGTGTCCCGGGCAACGTGGTGTTGGAGCTGGAGCTGGACGAGGCGCTGGTGGAGTACATGCCAGAGGACTCGCTGGCGAGCGCGTTCGGCCCGGGCAGGACGACGGTGCGCGACGTGGTGGACGCGCTGGAGAAGGCGGGGGAGGACGCGCGGGTGAAGGGGCTGGTGGTGCGGATGAACGGGGCGCCGGGCAGCACCGCGGTGGTGCAGGAGCTGCGCGACGCGGTGAAGGCCTTCCGGGCCAAGGGCAAGAAGGCGGTGGCGTACGCGGACACCTTCGGCGAGGGCGGGGGGGCGTCGGGCACGTACTACCTGGCCTCGGCGTTCGACGAAATCTACCTCCAGCCCTCCGGAGACCTGTCGCTGTTGGGGCCGGCGATCGAGACGCCCTTCGCGCGCGACGCGCTGGCGAAGCTCGGGGTGAAGCCGAGGATTGGCAAGCGCCACGAGTACAAGAACGCGGCGAACACGTACACGGAGCAGACGTACACGCCGGAGCACCGCGAGGCGACGGAGCGCTTCCTGACGAGCCTCTTCGGGCAGATGGTGAAGGGGGTGGCCGAGGGCCGCAAGCTGAGCGAGGACGAGGTGAAGGCGGCGATCGACGCGGCGCCGCTGCTGGGCAAGCAGGCGGTGGACGCGAAGCTGGTGGACGGGCTGCTGTACCGGGACGAGGTGTACGCGAAGGTGAAGCAGGAGGCGGGGGAGGGGGCGCGGCTGCTGTTCCTGGACAAGTACCTGGAGCGCGCGGGCAGGCCGAACACGAAGGGCCCGACGGTGGCGCTCATCTACGGGGCGGGCGGAATCTCGCGAGGGCAGAGCCAGACGAACCCCATGTCGGGCGAGGTGACGATGGGGAGCGAGACGGTGGCGGCGGCGTTCCGCAAGGCGGTGGAGGACTCGCGGGTGAAGGCGATCGTCTTCCGGGTGGACAGCCCCGGAGGCAGCTACGTGGCGAGCGACACGGTGCGGCGCGAGGTGCAGCGGGCGAGGGAGAAGGGCAAGCCGGTCATCGTCTCGATGGGGACGTACGCGGCGAGCGGCGGGTACTTCGTGGCGATGGACGCGGACAAGATCGTCGCGCAGCCGGGGACGCTGACGGGGAGCATCGGTGTGTACGGCGGGAAGATGGTGACGGCGGAGTTCTGGGAGAAGCTGGGGGTGAACT
>NZ_DASVWK010000464.1:0-2357 GCF_036389735.1 Archangium sp.
CCCGAGTGGTGGAGGACGATGGTGGTGTAGTCCCAGTCCGGGTCCATGACGCTGTAGTTGGGCCGCAGCGTTCCCCAGGCGGAGCGTCGGATGAGGGCGTGCTTCGAGGCGATGCGGTCGATGACGAGCTGCCGCGGGTCCTGCCCTGGGAGGGTCTGGGGGGGCTTGGTCTTGGCGACGTTGCCTGAGGGCTTGTTCGTCGCGAGCGGCTTGGGGGGGTGGGCTTGAGAGTCGACTGCTTGCACTTCACGCAGGTGAGGGGTGCGCCGTGCTCGCACCGGGCCGCGGTCGCGCAGGTCGTGCACTTGCCTGGCGGCATTCCGTGCGGACAGAAGTTCTTGGGGCTCATGCCGGCCTCTCGGATTCACCGTGCTGCGCAGTGGGACGTGGCTGGCATGTTACTCCCGCGCCACCAATTTCCGCAGGTGTTCGCGCACGTCCTCCGGCCAGGGCTGGATGAGCTGGTCGAAGCGCTCGACGTCCTTCGCGAAGAAGGCGCGTGAGGCTTCCTCGAAGCCGGGGAAGTCCCCCGCCATGGCGTACATGAACTTGTAGGCCGCCTCCCGCGAGCGCCGGGCCCGATCCGCTCCCTGGCCCGCGCGCTTCGCCTCCTCGACGAGCTTGCGCAGCGTCACCGAGGCGCCTCCCGGTTGCCCGTTGAGCCACTCCCAGTGGCGAGGCAGCAGCGAGACTTCCCGAGACACCACCCCCAGCTTCGGTCGGCCCGGTCCAGGCTTCCGGGCCTCTTCCACTTCCTGGGCCTCGCTGGCCCGGGCCCTCTTCCTGGCGAGGCTGGCCAGGAGTTCCTCACGCGTCCCCCGCAGGGGCAGGTCGACCGGATTGCCCGTCTCGTCCTCGAAGAGGGAGATCGGCGCGCTCTCGCCTCGGCCCAGCCACTCCTGGAGCTTCAAGGCGACTTCCGTCAGCTCCCCCGACGCGATGCGCCGGTGCCCCGCGAAGCCCGTGTACTGCCTCGGTGGCGCTTCCCCCATGTCCGACTCCCATCCCTCCCCAGGTTTTACCCGGGTCAATTGCATTTAGAATAATACCCGGGTGAAAATAATGATTCCATGATGCCCGGGTAGAAATGGCCTCCGGACACTGGGGAACTGTTGAGAAGCCGTCTCGTGGCTTCGCGTCCGGTGCGGTCGCCGGCACGGTCCTGGTACGAAGCCGGGCTTTTCTCTCGCCGGGGAGGGTGGGTGTCACTGGAGGCGCGGTCGGAGTCGGGCGGGCAGTGGGGGACGTCCCCCCTGCTGCTTCATGGCTTCGCCGTCTCCAGGAGCCCCGAGGACGTCCTGGCGATCGTCCTCTTCGTCGTCATCTGCCTCCTCATCACCTGGCTGAACGTGCGCGAGCGCGCCGCTCGGGCCAAGGTCGAGGCGCAGCGCGACCGGTTCCGAACCATCTTCATGAAGGCGCCGGCCATCATCGCCATCTACCGGGGGCCCGAGCACGTCTACGAGTTCAGCAACTCCGTCAACTCGCAGCTGCTCGGTCATCGGGAGTTGTTGGGCAAGTCCGTGAGGGAGGCGCAGCCCGAGCTCGAGGGCCAGGGCTTCTTCGAGCTGCTGGATCGGGTGTACCGGACAGGTGAGCCCTATGTGGGCAAGGATGCCCCCGCCAACGTGGGCAGCCCCGAGCATCCGCGCACGGGCTACTTCAACTTCATCTACCAGCCCATTGCCGGGCCAACTGGAAGGCCGGAAGGGGTGCTCGCCTTCGGCTTCGAGGTGACCGAGCAGGTGCTGGCGCGGCGGCGCGTCGAGCAGGCCGAGCGGCGGCTCGCCGCCATCACCCAGAACGCCACGCTGGGGCTCTTCATGATGGACGCCCGCCAGCACTGCGTCTTCATGAACCCCGCGGCCGAGCGGATCACCGGCTTCACCCTGGCCGAGGTGCAGGGCGGGCCCCTCCATGACTTCATCCACCACACCCGGCCCGATGGGACGCACTACCCGATGTCGGAGTGCCCCATTGATCGGGCGCTGCCGACCCGGGCCCAGGAGCAGGGGGAGGATGTGTTCGTCCGCAAGGACGGCGGCTTCTACCCGGTCGCCTTCACCGCGAGCCCCATCCTCGAGGAGGGCAGGGCGGTGGGCACCGTCATCGAGCTCAAGGACACCTCGGAGGACAAGCGCCAGCGGGCCGAGCGCGAGCGCCTCCTGGAGGAGCTCCAGGAGGCGGTGCGCCTGCGGGATGAGTTCCTCTCCGTCGCCAGCCACGAGCTGAACACGCCGCTGACCCCGCTGAACCTCAGGCTCCAGTCGCTCGCGAGGCTCGCCCAGGCCGAGCCGGACTCACCCCTGGCCGTGCGTCTGGGCCGCGAGGTGGAGCTGATGCGCCGGCAGGTGAAG
>NZ_DASVWK010000465.1:0-8953 GCF_036389735.1 Archangium sp.
AGCCCCTGCTCCAGCGCGCGCTCGCCATCCGCGAGAAGACCCTCGGCAAGAGCCACCCCGACGTGGCCTCCTCGCTCAACAGCTTCGCCTTGCTCCGCCTGACCCAGCAGCGCCTCGCCAGCGCCCTGCCGTTCTTCACCCGCGCCTTCGCCATCTCCGAGCAGCGCCTGCGCCAGGAGGCGCTCGACTTCTCCGAGTCACGTCTGGCCAGCTTCCTCCAATATCTGCGCGAGGCCGAGCGGGCCCTCTACGCGCTGCTGCGCGCGCACCCCCAGGACGCCCGCGTGCAACATCTGGCCCTCAGCGCGGTGCTCCTGCTCAAGGGTCGCTCCGTCGAGGAGACAGCCCACATCTCCCGCACCCTCTACCGGAGCCTGGGCGCCGAGGACCGTGACACCTTCGAGCGGCTGCGGGGCCTGCGCACTCAATTGGCCACGCTCTCGCTCGCGGGCCCCGGTTCTCGCCCCCCGGCGGATTACCAACGGCGCCTCGAGACGCTGGCCAGTGAGGGCGACGCCCTCGAAGCAGACCTCGCCAAACGCTCCGCGCCCCTGCGTGCGCTCACCGCCCTGCCATCCCCCGCGGAGATCGTCGACCGGGTGGCCGCCTCCCTCCCCGAGGACGGCGCCCTCGTCGAGCTTGTCGCCTATCGGGACAGTCCCCTCGTCCCCCGACCCGGCACGCCCCGCGCGAAGAGTCCTGGCCAGCTCCGCTATCTGGCACTGGTGCTCTTCCCGGATGCCTCCACCCAGGCCTTGGACCTCGGTCCGGCCGGGCCCATCGACCTCGCCGCCACACGCCTGCGCGATGCACTCGCACGCCGCGACGCTCGATTCCAGAGCTCCGCCCACGCCCTCTACCAACTCGTCTTCCAGCCCCTGCGGCCCCTGCTGGGCAGCACCCGCCGCCTCTTCCTGTCTCCCGACGGCCAGCTGGGCCTCATCCCCTTCGCCGCGCTCCACGACGGCCGCCGCTTCCTCCTCGACTCCTTCGACTTCATCTATCTCACCTCCGGAAGGGAGCTGTTGCCCCGTCCCCAGGAGATCGTCCCCTCCTCCTCCGTCTTCGTCCTCGCCGACCCGGACTTCACTGCCTCACCTCGCGCCGCCACGTCCCAGGCCTCCGCCCTCCTCACGCGGGCCGTGCCCTCCAGCGCCCTCCAGCGCTTCTTCTCCACCCTGCGCGCCGATCTCGCCAACAACGCCTGGGTGCCCCTGCCAGGCACGCGTCTGGAGGCCCAGAGCATTCAGCGCCTGCTGCCCCAGGCCCAGCTCTTCCTCGGCCCCGAGGCCACCAAGGAGCGGCTGCTCCACCTGCCCACCCCGGGCATCCTCCACCTGGCCACCCATGGCTTCTTCCTCGAGGACGCCCCCACTCCCTCGGGCTCCCGCGCCGTGAGCCACTTCGGTGCACTCGGCGACAACCCCCTCGCACCGCGCCCCCAGGAGCCCCTGCTGCGCTCCGGCCTCGCCCTGGCGGGCGCTCACGCCCCAGCGCCTGACGCCTCCACCTCTTCAGAGTCCCGTCCCGACGCCGCCCTGGTCACGGCGCTCGAGCTGGCCGGGCTCGACCTCTGGGGTACCCAGCTCGTCGTCCTCTCCGCCTGCGACACCGGCCGCGGCGATGTCAAACTGGGCCAGGGGATCTACGGCCTGCGCCGCTCCCTGGTGGTGGCGGGCGCCGAGACCGTGGTCATGAGCCTGTGGAAGGTCAACGACGACTCCACGCGCCTGCTCATGGACACCTACTACCGCAACTTGTTGGCTGGCCAGGGCCGCGCCTCCGCCCTGCGCGAGGCCATGCGCTCCTTCCGGGAGTCCCGGCCCCATCCCCACTATTGGGCGCCCTTCATCGCCCTGGGAAGCGACGCTCCCTTGCGCGCGATCGCCTCCACACCCCGGGAGGCGCCGGATGACACGTGTCCACCAACGAGTGGACTCCGAGGCCGTTACCCTCGTCCAGAGCTCTGGCCTCACGCTCCAACGGACCCCTTGCTCGCATGCGTGAGTCCTGGGTGAGACGGGGTGGTGGGCTGGAGGTTGGCTGTACACCAACAGTGCAGGCGTGGGGAGCTGGGAGACCTTCCACCTCGCCCGCGGTCCGTAGGGCTGACCGCCCCGTGGTCGCCCGTCACATCGTGGCTCCGGCTTCTCTATCTCGGATGCAGGAGGCGGAAACCCTCAACCGGGACGCTTGCGACTGGCCTCCTGCGCGGTGCCAGCGTCTCCAGTCAGGATCAACCACGATGTTGCACGGTGACACCCAAGTTCGAGGCCACAACCCTCCCGAGTCGCAGTTCAATGCCCGGGGACGCTTCGGCAGGCTCTTTCCGGGACTGCCCGTCTTCGCCCCTGACACCGAGAAGGTCCGCGAGGCGCTCTTCGAGCTCGGCAAGGTCGGGGGGCTGATGGATGCGGGCCCCCTCCCCGCCAACAACCCCGACAACGAGACCATCCCCGCGGGTTTCACGTTCTTCGGGCAGTTCGTCGATCACGATCTGACGTTCGACCCGACCTCCATCCTGGAGCGGCAGAACGACCCGGAGGCCATCGAGAACTTCCGCACGCCGACGCTCGAGCTGGACAACGTGTACGGCTCCGGCCCCCGGGCCTCGCGCCACCTCTACGACGTGAACGACCCGGCGAAGTTCCTCATCGAGAAGCTCGGCGGTCCCGGCTCCAACGATGACATGCCACGCAACAGCCAGCAGACCGCCCTCATCGGGGATCCGCGCAACGACGAGAACAGCATCGTTTCGCAGATGCATGTCGCGTTCCTCAAGTTCCACAACGCGGTCGTCGACCACGTGCGGGCCAAGGGCAACACCCCGGAGGCGCAGGTCTTCGAGAAGGCCCAGCGGATGGTGCGCTGGCACTACCAGTGGATCATCCTGAACGAGTTCCTCCCGAAGATCGTCGGGGAGAAGGTGGTGAAGGACGTGCTGGACGACCGCCCGCGGGAGCGCATCTTCGGGTGGAGGAACGAGCCCTTCATCCCGGTGGAGTTCGCGGTCGCCGCCTACCGCTTCGGGCACAGCCAGGTGCGCGGAGGCTACACGCTCAACAGGAACTTCAACCAGCCCCTCTTCGTCAAGGCCCTGCCCGCGAACACGGATCCGGACGATCTGCGAGGGGGCAAGCGCGCCGAGCGGCGGTTCGTGGAGTGGTCGCGGTTCTTCGAGGGACTCGGAGACACCGCCCAGGACGCCCTCACCCTCAGCAAGCGCATCGACTCCAAGTTGTCGACCCCGCTCTTGGCACTGATCACCGGGGCGCCTGGTCAGGTGGCTGGGCCTGGCGTGGGGACGCTCAACAATCCCGAGTCGCTCGCACAGCGCAACCTGCTGCGGGGCCTGGCTCTCCGGCTCGCCTCGGGTCAGGCCATGGCGAAGCGCCTGGGCATCAAGCCCCTGGTGCTCGATGAGCTGAAGCAGTTCGGGGTCGGGTTCGAGCACTCCAGTCCGCCCTGGTTCTACATCCTCAAGGAGTCGGAGCTGGAGAAGGGCAACCAGGGCAGGCGGCTCGGGCCGGTGGGTGGACGCATCGTGGCCGAGGTCTTCGTCGGCGTGCTCCGGGGTGACCGGTTCTCGTTCCTCAACGCCAACCCGAACTGGAGGCCGGAGCTCGCCAACGCCCAGGGCCAGTTCCTCATGGCCGACCTGATGAAGTTCGCCGGCGTCCCGTTGAGGCCGCCCGCGGCGGCCTCGGCGGCGTAATCCCTCTGACCGGGGGCCTTGCCTGGACCGTCCGAGGAGGCGAGCCCCTTCCTCCTCAGGCGCCCCAGGCGTGCCCCGGGTGGCCAACAGTTCTTCCGCTCGATTCACCGTGACGCTCCCGCGCGTGGACGGCAACGGCTGAGGCGAGGCCCTCTCTTCAGAGGGCGGGGGGAGGGTCTTCCCAAGCACCTGTCTTTTGGGCCTAAGCTGTGGCTCCCCCTGTTTGGACCCCCATGACCTGCGCGCACTGCGGCCACCCCGTTTCCAATGAGGCGTATCGCTACTGCGTCGAGTGTGGCGAGCCGATCGAGGGCTTGGGGGACGACGCCGGCTACGGGGACTCCGGCACGGAGGACTACAACGCGGGTGGTGAGGCAGACGGGTCCTATGAAGAGGCCGCACCGCCTGCCTCGGGTCTCGAGCTGGCCTCGGGGATGCTCATCCTGGTGCTCGCCCCCATTCGCAACGTGGCCGAGCAGTTCTGCGCGGCCATCGGGGGCGTGCTGGATGATCCGCGCCTGCGCTCCCGGCTCCCCGGCGAGTCGCTGACGTTGCTGGGCCTGGGGTTGGTGGGGCTCGCCCTCCTGCTCTCGCTGCTGCCGTTCGTTCAGGGCATCGGGTTGGTTGGTTCGACGGTGATGCTGCTGGGGGGTGCCCTGGTGGGGGTGAACGAGTGGCGCCTCGTCACCGCGCCTGGCACGCAGGAGGTGCGTACCGCGGCCGCTCACTCCCTGCCGCCCGCGCTGGAGGACCTCCCGCGGGAGACCCAGCACCCGGGCATCGCGCGGGCCTACGCCGCCCTCGCCTTCACCCATGCCCTGTTGATGATGGGCTTCGGGCTCATCTCGGTCCTGTGGCTGCTGGCGGCCATCGTGCTCGGCTTCGACCAGGGCCGGAGGTTCTTCGCGTCGGAGGAGTACGAGGGCTACCTGGACGCGGGCACCTTCCATCCAAACCTGGACCGCTGGGCGGTGGTGGGCGCCAACGTGTGCACCTTCGCGCTCCTCCTGCCGTGGGTGCGCAGCAACGTGCCCATGTCCGGGCTCTCCGGTGGGGAGCAGCCGCTCGCCACGTTCACCCAGTTCTCCCTCGTGCTGCTGGCGGCCTTCGCCCTGCGGCAATGGGGCCTGTCGACGCTGCACCCCATCGTGCCCGTCATCATGGCCGTCTGGCTCACCCTCTGGTTCTTCCTGATGATGAGCGTCTACACCGTGGGCCCGTGGATCTTCCTCGTGGGCCTGCTCATGGTCGACGCCGCCATCGCGCTGCGCTTCCTCAAGCCCCGTCAGGACAGGGCGGGGGAGGGCACGCCGTCGGAGGAGCCCGCCCCGGACGTGGACTACCAGGGCTGAGCCCTCGAGCTACGCCTCGTCCCAGAGGGCGGCCAGTTCCAGCGGTATGCTGCGCGGGCATGCGTGACTTCGCCGAGATCGCCCGCCTGGACACCGAGGTACTCCGCTCCCTGCTCGAAGCGGGGGAGGCTCCCGAGCGCGTCCGCGCCGCCTGGGCCCTGGCCTTGCGCCTGGGTGGGACGCTCCGTCCCGAACTCATCCAGGGCTCGCTCACCGAGCCCCATCCGGGTGTGCGCCGGCATCTGGTGGTCGTGCTCGCGGGCTACCAGGAGCGGGCGGTGCTGGCCACCCTCGCGCGCCAGGACCTCGATGGGGAGGTGCGTGCCGTGGCCTGTCAGTACCTCTCGATGATCGGCCGCCCCGAGGACGCCGAGTCCTGGCGGGTGCTCCACGAACGGTTGGAGGCGGATGTGTCCGCCGAGGTGCGCCGGGCCGCCATCGCCTACCTCCCGCCCCACACGCCCGCCTTCCTCCGGAGCGCCGTGGCCTCCAGGGTGGGGGATGAGAGCCTCGACGTGCGGCGCGCGGCCGCCGACAAGCTGCTGGAGTGGAGCGGGCTCTCGGGGGGAGGTCTGCCCGACGTGCTCGTGTCCCGCTTCCACCTGGAACCTGACCCGGAGCTGCGTCGGGAGTGGGTGCGGCGAGCGTGTTCCCTGGGAGGGGAGCGGGCACTCCTCGCGGCCCTGCTGGATGCGCGGGAGGGGACGCTCCAGTTCGTGCTGGAGCTCTATGTGGCGCAGCGGATTCAGCTCCCCTGGGAGTGCCTGCGGCCCGTCGCCCGACGTGGGCATCCCGGACTGGATGCGCTGCTGATGGACCTGCTGGCGCCCGGTGCCCAGCCCGAGGCGGACGCGTGGTTGTTGGAGGTGGCGCTGAGGTTCTGGCGCGAATCCTCCCAGGACTACGACGACGCGGTCGCCTGGGCCGCGGAGGGCGCGCTGAAGTGTCTGGATGAACGGCTCGAGGCGGGGCACCTGACGGCGCCGGACGCCCGGGGGAACACACGCGCCCGGGAGCTGCGGGATGCCTTGGTAGAGGCACGGCGGCGGGCCCTCGAGTATCACCTCACCTGGTGCGAGGAGTCGGAGCACGGTGAGTGCTTCGACGAGGATTGGTCGCTCGACGGGATGATGGATGTCCTCTTGGGGCTCTCGCCCCCTGGGGACCACCCGCTCGACGGGTAGGCCGAGCGAGAGGGGGGCCTCGTTCTCCAGGTGCTACGGCTGGCGCTTGAGCCAGGCGCTCACCTCGGGCATGACGCGCTCGCGCAACGCCACGTCCTGCTCCAGTCGCTCCAGGGTCTGCTCCGTGGCCTGCTTCGCCTCCTCCACCGGGCTCCCAGCCAGCAGCTTGCGCGCCTCGTCGAGCTGCTTGCGCTCGCGCAGCGCCCCCATCGACTCCACCACCCGGCGCACCAGCATCGGCGCCCGGCCCGTCCTCCCCAGCACGTCCTGCCACCGCGTCCTCATCTCCTCCCACCACGCGTCCCGCCCCGTGCGGTTGCCCATCAGCCCCATCACGAAGCTCGCCACGTCCTGCGTCTTCACCTTGTCCGAGAAGAGCAGCTTGCGCGACGCCTCCGCCAGCGATGGATCCTCGAAAGCCGCCAGGGCCATCAGGTAGCGCCGCTGCGTCGCCGGATCCGGCTCCCCCGGCATCTTCTCCAGCAGCGTGTCGAACAGCGCCCGGTCTCCCGCTCGCGCCACCATGGCCACCGCCGCGTCCAGCAGGTTCGGTTCCAGCGCCGCCTTGTTCCCCTCCAGCACCCGCGCCACTCGCGGCTTCGCCTCCGCCAGCGCCTCTGGGCTGCGGGCCACTCCGCCCACCGCCCGCACCAGCGCCGCGCGCCGCAGCTTCACCCGGTCCGACTCGCCCGCCGCCGAGTCCCAGCCCAGCTTCTTCAGCCCCGCCCCCAGCAGCTTCTCCACCCACCGCTGGAAGCGCTTCTGGTCCTCGCCCTCGACCAGTCGGCCCTCCACGTACGCCAGCCGGCCCACCAGCTCCTCCAGCACCGCGTCGTCCTCCTCGTTGCCGTAGCGGCCCGCCAGGTCGAGGAAGGACGCCACCGGCTCCAGCCCGCTGCGCACCAGCGACCACTGGTCCGCCAGCAGCGAGATGCGCTCGGAGGGCGCCAGCGTCTGGAGGTTCCCCGCCAGCTTCTCCAGCGCCTTGGCGTCGTACGCCACCCGGTAGAAGCCCGTCGAGCCCGCGTTGGCGCACAGCCACCGCACCTCGCCCGAGCCCTCCAGCGTCACCGTCGCCTGCCCCTCGCGCAGCAGCACGCGCTGCTCGCGCACCCCGTTCCCGTCCGAGTAGCGCAGCACCATCGGCACCGGCCAGCGCTCGTCGCTGCGCACCCCTGGCTCCGAGTAGAAGCGCCGCTGCGACAGCGTCACCGTCCGGCCCTCCAGCCCCACCGTCACCAGCGGGTAGCCGTTCTGGCCGATCCACGCGTTGGCCAGCTCCAGCACCGGCTGGGACGAGGCGTTGGCCAGCGCCCGCCACAGATCGTCCGCCACCGCGTTGGAGCGCGCGTGCTTGCGCATGTACTGGCGCATGCCCTCGCGGAAGGCCTCCTCGCCGAGGAAACCTTCAATCATGCGCAGCACCGCGCCGCCCTTCTCGTAGGTGATGAGGTCGAAGCTCTCACCCGCCTCGTTGGCGTTGCGCACCTCGCCGCGGATGGGGTGCGTGGAGCGCAGCGCGTCCAGGTGCAACGCCGCCGCCTTCCCCGCGTCGAAGTCCAGCCACACCCGCCACTCGGGCTTCCAGGCGTCGACGATCTTGTACGCCATCCACGTGGCGAAGGCCTCGTTCAACCAGAGGTCATCCCACCACACCATCGTCACCCAGTTGCCGAACCACTGGTGCGCCAGCTCGTGCGTCACCACCTCGGCCACCCGCTTCTGCACCGACAGCGGCGCGGTGGCGGGATCCAACAGCAGGGCGATCTCCCGGTAGGTGATGAGGCCCGCGTTCTCCATGGCGCCGGCCTCGAAGTCGGGGATGCCCACCTGGTCCACCTTGCCGAAGGCGTAGGGCAGCCCGAAGTAGTCCTGGAGCCGGGGCAGCGCCGCCAGCGCCGCGTCCTGCCCGAAGCGCGTCAGGTGCGCCTTCTCCGGCAGCGCCCACGTGCGCACGGGAATGCCCTGCACCTTCTCCTCGGGCGTGCCCACCAGCGGCCCGCACACCAGCGCCACCAGGTATGAGCTGAGCACCTCCGTCTCCTGGAAGGTCAGCTTGCGCAGGTTGCCGTCCGCCTCGTCCTTCAGCAGGGCCCCGTTGGCCAGTGTCGTCAGCCCCGGCGGCACCCGCACCGTGAGCGCCCAGCGCGCCTTGAAGGCCGGCTCGTCGAAGCACGGGAAGAGCCGCCGCGCGTCCGCCGCCTCGAACTGCGTGGCCGCCACCTTGCCCGCCGCGTACAGGCCCCGCAGGCCCTCGGTGAAGCGGCCCGCCCACGCCACGTCCAGCGCCCCGCCTCCCGTGGGCAGCTGCTCCGGGAAGCGCAGCACCACCGTCTCGCTCACCTGCACCGGCTGGATGGCCGTGGGCTTCAGGCTCTTGCCGCCCGCGCCCCGGAATGTCACGTCACCGAGCTGCAGCGCGATGGCATGGAGGATGATCTCGTGGGAGGGCTTCTCGAGCTCCAGCTCGATGGTCTGCTGGCCCGTGAAGCTCTTGGCCTCCATGTCGAGCGTCACCGTCGCCGCGTACCGCCGGGGACGGATGGAGAGGGGGAGCCGGAAGTTCTTGTCGTCGGTTACGTGCGCCATAGACCACTGACTCTAGCGGGAGTGCAAGCGGACGCCCGCTGAAGAGTGGTGCGTCCGTGCAACAGGCGTCCACCGGGCGACGGCTCAGGCCAGGGGGCCGGGAGGGGATTCGT
>NZ_DASVWK010000466.1:0-2049 GCF_036389735.1 Archangium sp.
CGCGGAAGGCGTGCTCGCGGATGAACAGGTGCGTATCCAGGTCCGCGTAGTCGAAGCCGCCCAGGCCGGCGGCGAAGTGCGCCGCGCTGCTCATGGCGAGGGTGCTCTCCACCATGCCGCCCATCATCAGCTCCATGCCCGAGGCGCGCGCCAGGTTCCACATGGCCAGGGACTCCACCACGCCGCTCTTCATCAGCTTGAGGTTGACGCCGTGCGCGCCGCCCTCGCGAGCCAGGCGCAGCACGTCCTTCGCCGTACGGGCCGACTCGTCCGCGCAGATGGGCACCCGGGACGAGCGCGTCAGCTCGGCCATGCCCTCCCAGTCCTCGCGAGGCACGGGCTGCTCGAAGAGCGCCAGGGGGATGCCGGCGGCCTCCAGCCCCGAGAGGAAGGTGCGCGCCTGCGCCACGGTGTAGCCGCCGTTGGCGTCCGCGAACAGCCGCGCGCCCGGAGCCTCCCGACGGATGACCACCATGCGCCGCACGTCCTCCTCCGCCGACAGCGCGCCTACCTTCACCTTGAGGGTGCGGATGCCGCGCGCGACGATGGCGCGGGCCGACGAGGCCGCGTGCGCCTCGTCACCGGCCGTCACCGTCATGTCGATGTCGAGCCCGGTGCCCGAGCCCCCGAAGAAGGAGAACAGCGGCATCCGGTAGTGGCGGCCCAGGGCATCCAGCAGCGCCAGCTCGATGCCGCAGCGCGCGGAGGGAGCGCCCGGGAGCGCCTCGCCGAGCCACGTGCCGATGGGGCGCCAGGCACGCGCGTCCCGTCCGAGCAGGGCCTCGCGCACGGATTCGATGGCCGCGAGCGTGCTGGCCTGCGTCTCGCCCGACACGGCGGTGAGGGGAGCCGACTCGCCCAGGCCCACCGTCCCGTCCGCCAGCTTCAGGCGCAACAGGACGTTGTTGGCCATGTCCGGCGCGCCCGTGGCGATGGCGAAGGGCTCGGTGAGGGCGAGGTCCAGCGGCTCGATGCGCAGGTCGGTGATGAGGGTCGGGAGCATGGGGAGCCCGTCATAGACGACTCCGGCCATGCCGGCCACTTCGCGGAGGAAGGCTCAGTAGTTGTAGACGTTCGTGACGCCCGCGCTGAGGTGGTAGGCGTTGTTGGGGCCCACGTAGATCTTGAAGTAGCTGCCCACCCCACCGTTCAGCCCGTACGCCGAGCCCTGGCAGTTGGCGCAGATCACCACGTTGTTCTTGGTCACGTTCCAGATGCCGATGATCTGCCCACTCGTGGTGCTGGCCGTCACGGAGGTGAGCTGGAACTCGTAGACGTTGGTGCCCACCGTGGCCCGGGCGTTGCCGAACGCGAAGCCGGTGGCCTCGTTCCAGCTGAACGCGCAGTTGGCGGACGTGGCGTTGTACCAGCCAGCCGTATCGGCGACGTACATCGGAGAGGTCGCCCAGACGCTGTGGATGGGGTTGCTCCACGCCAGGGCGGGGAACAGGACACACAGGGCACTCACAAGGCGGGACATCTTCATGGCGTCGTCCTCTCGGTTTCGGGGGTGAAGACCGCTCGGCGGCTCACGGGCCACTGGGTGGCGTAACGAGGACGATCCCTCATGACTTCATGTTATGTCAATGAAAACCCGTTTTTCTAATTATAAAGGGCGACACCCCCATTCACCGCCCCGAGCTGAACGCCGCCAGCGCCGCCGCCATCACCTGCTTGAGCGGCACCCCGGCGGCCTCGGCCACCTTGCGGCAGTCCTCGAACTCGGGGTGGGCGTTGAGCACCTGGCCGCCGCGCAGCCCGCGCTTCACCCGCACCCTCCCCCACGGCGTCTCCACCTCCACCCAGTCCCGCTCCAGCGCCGTGCGCTCCACGCGGTAGGAGCGCACCCCGAGCGTGGTGGACTCGCGCAGCAGCGTGTCCACCACCGTCTCCTTCGCGCCCCCTTCCACCAGCGCGCTCAGCACGTGCCCCGGCCGCGCCTTCTTCATCGTCGCGGGCAACACCCAGGCGTCCAGCGCGCCCGTGCCCAGCAGGTGCTCGAGGAGGTAGCCGAGCAACTGCGGTGTGCAGTCATCCAGGTTGGCCTCC
>NZ_DASVWK010000467.1:0-11908 GCF_036389735.1 Archangium sp.
TGGAGCGCGCCCACAAGCTGCGCTGGCAGGTGGCGTCCCGGGGGGTGGGCCACAGCGTGCTGCTCCGCGTGCGCCGGGGCGAGCGTCCCCTGAAACTACGGGTGCGACTGGAAGAGCTTCCCGGAGAGGGGGAGGTCGTCCCCGCCGTCGCCGCGCCCTCCCAGGGGCCGGGCACCCACCCGGCCGGGGAGGCGGGGACGGGCGGCAGCGGTTCCGGACAGCAGCCGGGCGGGCAGGCCCCGGCTCCGGACGCCCCCTCACCCTAGTCAGAACGGGGAGTTCCGCCCGCCTCCCCGCCTGCCTCCTTGCGTTCCGTTTCAGCCAGCGCTACAGACAGCGCCTTTGCACGCCCCGCGGGACTCATCATCCATGGTGACGCGAGGCACCGTTACGCAACAGGAGCATTTCCATGGCTGAAGCACAGAAGACGACCCTGAAGAACTGGCCGCGCGTGGCCAAGGGCGGTGGCAAGAAGGCGTGCACCGTCGAGGGCTGCAAGCGTCCCTACCGCGCCAAGAGCTACTGCTTCTTCCACTTCAAGAAGTGGCGGCAGGGCGAGCTGCCCCACTCCCGTTACCGCACCTGCTCCAAGCCGGACTGCCGCACCAAGACGTCCAAGGCCGGCCTGTGCGAGAAGCACTACGGCGAGACGTACAAGAAGGCCGACGCGGCCGCCTAGTCGTTCTGGCCCGGGCCTCGCGAGGGCGCTCCCTTCCCGGGAGTGCCCTTGCCCGCGCCCATCGCCCGCCCCAGGTGCTTGAAGGCCGTGAGCCAGAGCTCCGCCTCGCGCTGGGTGAGTTGGGCCCGTAGCAGACTCCGCTCCAGTTCTCGCAGGACGTGCTCCGGGGCCTGGGGATTGAGGAACTGCGCCTCCAGCATCACCTGCTTCATCCGCTCGCCCAGCGCGTTCACCGTCCCCATGCGGGCCCCCTGCTCCTCGGGGGGCACCGGGGCGGCCTCCGCGGGCTTCCGGCCCTCCCGCGAGCACAGGTAGAGCAGCACCGCCGCCGCCTGTGCCAGGTTCATCGAGGGCTGCACCTCGCTGGTGGGGATGACGAGCAGATCCGTACAGAAGGCCAGCTCCTCGTTGGACAGCCCCCGCTGTTCGCTGCCCAGCACCAGCGCCACCCTCCCCCGCCGGCTCTGCTCGGCCAGCCGCGCCACCGCCTCCTCGGGGGTGAGTTCCGGACGGCCTTCAATCTGGGTGCGAGAAGTGGTGCCAACCGCGTACACGCAGTCCTTGAGGGCCTCGGGGAGGTTCTGGGCCACGGCCATGGACTCCAGCACCGACTCCCCTTTGACGGCCAGGCGCTCGGCCCCTCGGAAGGCGTAGGTGGAGGGGTCCGAGAGGATGAGACGGGAAAATCCGAAATTGGCCATCACCCGGGCCACCGCACCGAGGTTCTCCGGTGATCGCGTCTGGTGGAGGATGACGGTGAGGTTCACGGCCGGAAGCATGCCCCCGAGTTTAGCTTTCCGTGTCAGACCCGCATCGGTATATTCCCCCCTGATGCGTCGCTGGGTCGCTGGCCTGCTCCTATCTCTCGTTACCCTGACGGGTTGTGGCGTCGGGGGCACCCCCGTGCGCGCGGCCCTGGGCGCGCGGCAGGTGCTCACCAGTCCACCCGAGCTGCTCGAGTTCGAGACGCCGTCCAGCCGCCTGGAGCTGTACCGGGAGGTGGCGCGCATCTCGGAGACCGAGGCGGGCCAGGCCGCGCAGGCCCTGGTGCTGTTCCCCATCAGCCAGCACGGGGAGTTGGTTGCGGCACCGGGCTTCGAGGCCCGGACGGACCTGCTCCAGTCGCCGGACGCGGGTGCCCGGCTGGAGCTGAGCTTCGATGGACGGGCGAGTGAGCGCTGGCCGGAGGATCGGCGCGAGAGCCTGCAGGGCCTCTCGGAGCGCGAGGCGGCCGAGCTGGTGGCGCGCACGCTCTTGTCCCATTGGAGGATTGCTCCATCCGGTGTCGTGCAGGTGGACAGGGCGTCGGGCGCTCCGTACGCGGTGGCGTACGTGGACGGCATCCTGCGCATCAATCCCGCGTTCCTGTACATGGCAGCGGCCCAAGGTCCCGCTTCCCTGTCGGGCGCGGCCCAGTGAACACCTCCGCACTCCAAGCGCAGCTTTCGCACACGCTCCGGCAGACGAACCTGTCGGCCCTGGGTCAGCACTACCAGGGCAAGGTGCGCGACACCTACCGCCGGGGGGACCAGCTCATCCTCGTCACGTCGGACCGGCTGTCGGCGTTCGACCACGTGCTGACCACCATCCCCTTCAAGGGCGAGGTGCTCAACCGGCTGGCGACGTTCTGGTTCGAGCGCACCAGGCACATCGTTCCCAACCACGTGCTGGACGTGCCGGACGCGAACGTGACGGTGGCGCGCGCCTGCGAGCCCTTCGCGGTGGAGGTGGTGGTGCGCGGCTACCTGACGGGCAGCCTGTGGCGCGACTACCAGAAGGGCATCCACACCGCCTACGGAGTGCACTTCCCGGACGGGATGCGCAAGGACGAGGCCTTCGCCGCGCCCCTCCTCACCCCCTCCACCAAGGCGCAGTACGGCCAGCACGACGAACCCATCTCCGAGCCGGAGATTCTCGGCAGGGGCCTGGCGAGCACACGCGACTGGGCGCGCATCACCGAGGCGGCCAAGGGGCTGTTCCTCGAGGGCCAGAAGTGGGCGCGCACGCGCGGGCTGATCCTCGTGGATACGAAGTACGAGTTCGGCAAGGTGGGCGATGAGCTGTACGTCATCGACGAAATCCACACGCCGGACTCGAGCCGCTACTGGGTGGCCGACGAGTACGAGACGCGCTTCGCCAAGGGCGAGGACCAGCGGATGCTGGACAAGGAGAACATCCGCCAGTGGCTCATCCGCGAGCGGGGCTTCCAGGGCCATGGCACGCCGCCGGAGATTCCGGATGACGTGCGCGTGTCGCTCGCGGAGAAGTACCTGGCGGCCTACGAGCGGATTACCGGCATGACGCTCGCGCTGGACGTGGGCGACGTGCACGCGCGCATCGAGAAGAACCTCAAGGCGCGCGGGTACCTCTAAGGCTACTCGCCGCGGCCGAACACCCGCTGGAAGATGTCGTCCACGTGCTTGATGTGGTAGCCGGCCGAGAAGCTGTCCTCGATCTCCGCCGGCGTCATCACCTTGAGCAGATCCGCGTCGTCCAGCAGGGCCTTGCGGAAGGACACGCCCTGCTCGTACATGCGCATGGCGTTGCGCTGGACGATGACGTACGCCGCCTGGCGATCCATCCCCTTGCGCGCCAGCTCCAGCAGGATGCGCTGCGAGTTCACCACCCCGCCCAGCAGCTCCAGGTTCTTCTGCATCTGCTCCGGGTAGACGCGCAGGTTCTCCATCAGCCCGGAGAAGCGGTGCAGCATGAAGTCGGCGACGATCGTCGCGTCCGGGCCAATCACCCGCTCCACCGACGAGTGCGAGATGTCCCGCTCGTGCCAGAGCGCCACGTCCTCCAGCGCGCTCACCGCGTAGCCGCGCAGCAACCGCGCCAGTCCCGACAGGTTCTCCGAGAGGATGGGGTTGCGCTTGTGCGGCATCGCGCTCGAGCCCTTCTGGCCCGCGGTGAAGTGCTCCTCGGCCTCGCGCACCTCGGTGCGCTGGAGGTGGCGGATCTCCACCGCGAACTTCTCGATGCTCGCGCCCAGCAGCGCCAGTGCGGAGAAGTACTCGGCATGCCTGTCTCGCTGGACGATCTGACTGGAGGCCGGCGCGGGCGTGAGACCCAGCTTCTTGCACGCGTGCACCTCCACCGCCGGAGGCAGGTGTGCGAACGTGCCCACCGCGCCGGAGATCTTCCCCACCGAGATGACGTCACGGGCCCGAATCAAACGAGCCTCGGCACGGCGCAGCTCGTCGTACCAGATGGCCAGCTTGTGGCCAAAGGTGATGGGCTCGGCGTGGATGCCGTGGCTGCGGCCCATCATCACCGTGCGCTTGTGCTCGAAGGCGCGCTTCTCCACCGCCGCCATCGCACGCGCCACGCCCTGGAGGATGAGCTCCGCCGCCTCGCGCATCACCATGCCCAGCGAGGTGTCCAGCACGTCCGAGGACGTCATCCCCAGGTGCAGCCAGCGCGCGCTCGGCCCGATGCGCTCCTCCATGAAGGTGAGGAACGCGATGACGTCGTGCTTGGTGGTACGCTCGATCTCCTCGATGCGGGCGGCATCCGCCTCGGTGAAGTCGCCGGCACGGGCGAGGCAGTCCTCCAGCGCCTCGCGAGGCGCGATGCCGTGCTCCACCATGCCCTCCAGCGCGGCCAGCTCCACGTCGCGCCAGCGGCGCAGGCGGGCCACATCGGACCAGAGCGAGGACATCTCCTTACGGCTGTAGCGCGGAATCACTCGAACACCCTCACGGGGAAGTCCCGCTTGGCCGCGAACCGGAGCAGCTCCATGACGACGTCCTTGTCCTTGGAGCCTCCCAGCTTGTCGGCGGCGGAGAGATTGACGGCCAGGTCCAACCCCTCGGGCTGCGCCACCGCCAGCGCGCCGGGGTCGACCTTCTCGTGGATGATGCGGTTGGCCAGCCGTCCCGCCTGCTGCCCGATGGCGGTGGGGCTGGGAGCGAGCGCCAGCGTGGCCCCCTCCTTCACCTGACTGGGGGTGAGGCCCACCAGCGGCAGGCGCTGGGCACTGGCGAAGGAGATGAGTTCCTGGACGACGGAGGCGTTGCCCACCGTCTTGTCGGCCACCATCAACAGCGCGTCCACCTTTTCCCGGGCGCCCGAGAGCACCTTGTCCGCCTTGGCCTGCCCGTCCGTCTCGAGCGGCACGATGGAGAGGCCCAGCGGGCTGGCCGCCGACTGCGCCGCCTCCACCAACCCGGCGGAGAAACGCGGGTCGTGCAGGATGCCCACGCGCTTGACCGAGGGCGCCGCCGCCTTGAGGGCGGCCAGCTCGGGGCGGAAGTCACTGGTGAGGGCGATGCCGGTGAGGTTGGGGCCCTCCAGCCCGTACTTCTCGTAGTACGGCACCATGGCGAAGAGGACGGGGGTGTCCCCGCCCAGCGAGCGCTTCGCGGTGTTGGCCGCCAGCGGGCCGACCGCCAGCACCAGGGCGGGCTTCTGCGCGGCGATGCGTTGGAAGGCGCGCGCCGCGGCGGGAGCGCTGTCCTCAAGGGTCACCTCCACCACCTCGGCGTGAACCTCGGCGCTGAAGCCGGCCACCACCGCCGCGTAGGGCGCGAGCGCCGCGGACTTCACCACCACCACCTTCGGGCGTGCCTGCTGCGCGACGGCCACCACCGGCAGCAGCAATGCCCACAGCCAGAGCCACCCGTACCGTCTCATCGCTTCGTCCCCCCGCAGCACCGGAAGCCCACCGTACCCGAACGCAGCTCGGGGGCGCTGCCCCGCCTCGCCGAGCAGCTCGCCGCGGCCCCCGGACTGTCGAAAGCCCCACCCTTCTGCATCATCTGATTCCGGGGCGTGCCCGGGAGCGGATCGGTCCACTCGGCCACGTTGCCGGAGAGATCCATGACCCTGGCGGTCGAATGACAGTTCGGGAAGCTGCCCGAGGCGGCCAGCGTCCGGGCCTGTCCCCCGACCTCTTCCGTGTTGCACTTGTTCGCGTCGAAGTCGGGGCCGTAGGGGAAGCGCGACTTGCCGGCCCCCTTGCAGGCCTTCTCCCACTCCGCCTCGGTGCACAGCCGCTTGCCGAGAGCCACGCACGCGTCCTTGGCCTCGGACCAGGAGACGTTCACCCGGGGCACCACACCCGCCTCATTGGGGAACTCGAACTGATCGATGCAGAAGGAGTCCAGCTCCCAGTCCTTGAGTTCGAGCTCATCGGACCCGGGCAGCGGGTTCTCGGTGCCCATCTTGAAGGAGCCCCCCGAAACCAGGCTCATGCCCCGCGGGCAGCCCCCCAAGGCCACCACGGTCGCGGAAGGCTCCACCCTCCGAGGGACGGCGACGGACGGGTCCCCGCTCCCCTGGATCGCCGTGGGGCCCGTGGCGGCCGTGGCCGGAGGAGCGTCCGCGGGCTGGCGCAGCTTCCACAACAGCGCATAACCGCCCGCCGCTCCCAGACCGAGCCCCGCGAGCGTCAGCAGCACCAGCCCCAACGGAGAGCGGGACACGGACGTCACGGTCCGGGGAGCGGCCACTCCGGGAGGGGGCGGCACGGGCCGGGGCTCGGCACTCGGGACCGGAGGCAGGGCCGGACGAGACTTGGGAGCAGGCTTCGGAGCGGCGGGCTTGGGGATGGCGCTCATGAGCTCGGCGAGCGCCTCCGGGTCGAGCCGCTGGGTGGCGTCCGGAGGTGGCTCCTCGGAGCGGGGCATCTCGAGGGTGGGCGCCCCCGCGGCGGGAGCCTCGAGGGTGGACCTGGGAGCCTCCTGGGTGGGGGGGCCCACGGCGGGCACCTGCACCGTCGGAGGGGCCAGGGAGGGCAGCTCCGTCGTGGGGACGGGAGGAAGCGTCCTGCCCTCGCCCAGGCTGGCCTTCGCCAGCTCCGCGGTGAGGCTGATGGGGACCGGCTTCGCCGCGCGCGAGGGCACGGGCGCTGGCGTCGGGGCCGCACCGGGCCTCGTCGACACGGGCTTCGGGCGCGACGACAGGACCGCCGAGTACTCCGCCAGGAACTCGCTCGCGGTCCTCGGCCGCGCGAGCGGGTTGGCGTTGGTGGCGCGCCGGTAGAGCGACTCCAGGCCCGAGGGCAGCTCCGGCTCGTAGGCCAGCAGCTCCGGCACCTGGCCCTGCTCGGGCGTCTTGCCGGTGAGCAGCTCGCCGAGGAGGACGCCCAGCGAGTAGATGTCCATCCGCGTGTCGATCTCACCGCCCTCGGCGTACTCGGGGGCGACGTAGGAGGCCACCCGCCAGCCCTTCTGCGCCTGGAGGAAGGGCAGCCGCGGGATGCCCAGCGCCAGACCGTAGTCCGTCACCTTGAGCATGTCCGGCAGGACGGTGATGTTCTCCGGCTTGAGGTCCGAGTGCGGCCCGAACTTGTGGGCGCTGTCGAGGGCCTCGGCGAGCTGCGCCAGGAGGGGCTCCAGCTCCTTGGGGGTGAAGCGCTGCCCCTGGGTCGCGCGCTGCTCCATCATCCGCCGCAGCGTCATGCCCTCCAGCAGCTGCATGGTGAAGAAGGGCCGGTTGCGCTCCTCTCCCTCCTCGTAGATGCGCACGTGGTGGGGGTGGGCGAGCCGCTTGCCCGCGCGCATCGCCAGGGAGAACTGGGTGCGCTCCTCGGGCATCTGCACCAGCCGGGGGTTGATGATCTTGAGCGCGACCTCGACGTCCATCTGCTGGTCGAGCGCGCGGAAGACATGGCCCACCGGGCCCGGCCCGAGCACCTCGCGGATGGCGTAGCGCTTCGCGAAGACGTCACCGGGTTTGTAGGGAGCCTCGACACTGCTCCCCGGACGACGGCGCGGAGCGGCCGCACCCGGCGCGGCACCCGCGAGCTTCAGCCCGCAGGTGGTGCAGGATTCGCTGTTGTCGGGGACATGGCTGCCGCAGCGGTAGCAGAGCAAAGCGGTCGGACTCCCGGAGGTGGGGGGCTGTGGCGGGGCCCTCCAGAAGGCACCCTCGGTCGTCTTACCGCGCCGCGCGGATACTGGGCAAGGAACGCCGGGTTCAGCGGCCCGTCGAGCCGAAACCGCCCTCGCCGCGCTCGGTGGCGTCCAGCACCTCCAGCTCGACCAGGGCCGCGTGTGAGACCGGAGCCACCACGAGCTGGGCGATGCGCTCGCCGCGCCGCAGGGTGAAGGGCTCGTGGGAGAGATTGATCAGGACGACCTGGACCTCGCCCCGGTAGTCCGCGTCCACCGTACCTGGCGAGTTCAACAGGGTGATTCCGTGACGCAGCGCCAGACCCGAGCGGGGCCGCAACTGGGCCTCGTAGCCGGGAGGCAGCGCCAGGGCGAGCCCCGTGGGCACCGCCACGCGAGCCAGTGGCCCGACGGTGAGCTCGCCGTCGATGTCCGCCCGCACATCCAACCCCGCGGCGAGCTCGGATTCATAGCGAGGCAGGGGCAGCGGCTCCGGGTGGGCGCGCACACGACGGACCCTCACGGCGATGGAGGAGGCCATGTCCGACGACGTACCACGCCGTGACGTGGAAGCGAGCTTTCGGCCCACTCAGCGCGCGGACTCGTCGGCCACGGGACTGGAGCGGGCCCGGAAGCGGAGCGGGTCCACCGGCTGGGCGGACAGCGCGAGCTGGTAGTGCAGGTGCGGCCCGGTGGAGCGGCCGGTGTTGCCCGAGCGGGCGATGAGCTCGCCGCGCGTCACGCGCTGCCCCGGGCGCACCACCAGCTCCGAGTTGTGACAGTAGGCCGTCGTCACGCCCCGGCCGTGGTCGAGGATGAGCACCCGGCCGTTGACGGCGTCCTCGCTCGCGCGGCGCACCGTGCCGTCGGCCACCGCGTGGACCTCGGTGCCCTCGCGCACGGAGAGGTCCACCCCCGTGTGCAGCTTGCGCGTGCCCAGCACGGGGTGCAGGCGGTAGCCGAAGGGACTCGACACCGGCGCGCTCTCCGGCACGGGCCACGCGAGCCCGAAGGCCGTGGACAGCGCGAGCGCCTGGGCCGCCGCCACGGTGGAGTCCTCGAAGCCGGGAGGCAGTTGCCGGGCGAGTTGCTCCAGACCGGGCGTACCGCCCTCGGCCGCCACGCGCTCGACGGCGTAGCGCGCCGGCACACGGCCGACGAAGAGCGCGGTGAGGCGGGACTCCTCCTGGGGGAAGCCCTCGGCCAGGGCCTCGTGGAGCCTGCGGGCGGCGGCGGGGCCACGGGTTTCGTCCAGCAGGGACGCGGGGGGAATGCCCAGCTCCTCGGCGAGCGCGAGCGCCGGAGCCCGGGCCTTGGGGGAGAGTCCCCTCAACGCGAGGTGGGTGCCATACGCGAGCGCCTCGCCATCGGCGAAGGGCCGGAGGGGCGGCGTCCCGGGCACGAGGGTGGGCGCGGACACACCGGTGCCACTGACGCCGTCGTAGTAGGCGAGCAGCGGGCGGGCGGTGCTGTGGCCACCCAAGGCCCAGGCCGAGGCCCGTCGGACCAGGGCGCCCGCGGGCGTGTGGTGCCAGGCCGTCCAGAGGCAGAGAAGGGCCAGGGAGAAGTCGAGCAACCCTCGGGCATTGCGCGAGAACATGGGGCTCTCTCCTCAGCGCAAGAAGGACAGCAGGGGCGAGGCATCGAGCACGGCGGCGAGCGCGAGGGGCGCCACCAGCGCGGAGCCGGGCAGCCCGTACGCGAGGGCCTGGGCGAAGCCGCGTGCATGAGCCTCGGAGGCCTCATCGGCGTGCTGGAGGTTGCGCAGCACGGCGCGCCCGCCCAGCCGCCACAGGAGCCCCACCAGGGCCGCGAGCGCGAGGCCACGGGCCACCCCATCCGCCGCACCCTCACCGAGCAGCTCGCGCCAGGAGAGGTATACCGTGCCCTGGACGAGCCGAGCCACGGTACAGGCCCCGGCCACGGCCACGAGCGCGGTGGCCAGCGGGCGGAGCCACCGCATCGAGGTGGGCCTGCGCAGGCACCGCGCCAGCGTCGCGCGCCAGGTGTGGTGCGGAGGGGCGTGCTCCTCGTGGTAGCCGAGCGCGGGCAGCGCGAGCACCACGTCCGCCGCCAGCTCCCAGGACAGGGCGAGGGCTCGCGCGAGCGTGGTGCGCCGCTCCAGGGAGAGCAGGTCCACGAGGGGGGCGGTGAGATCGAAACCGCCCACGAGGCGGTCGAAGGCGGCATCGGCCAGGTCGACCACGACCAGGAGCCGGTCATCGAGCGTGTCCGCGGCGGCATGGACGCCCACGGTGATGAGCGCCAGCAGGCCGAGCGGCATGAAGGCCCAGCGGAAATACCCAAGGAAGCGCGAGAGCGCGCTGAGAGGACCCTCGGGCGGGGCGGCGGTCGGCGAGCGGTTCACACGAGGCTCCGGAAGCGGACCCAGACATCAACGCACGAATCCGCGGGAAGATCTTCTCCGGATGGAGCCCGCAAAGGGAAACGCCCTCCCCCGCCGGAGCGGAGAGAGGGCGTCGACCGTGCCCCTCCCCCTCGCCCTCTGGGAGAGGGAAAGGGTGAGGGTCTGCGTCACCGTGCGCGAATCAGGCCTTGGCGCCCGGCTGGGTGGCCTCGGGGGACGGCGCGGCGGCGTCGGCGGGAGCGGCGGTGCCCTGCTGAGCGGCGGTGCGCTCGGCCATGGCCTCCTTGCGCGACAGCCGGATCTTCCCGGTCTTGTCGATGCTGACCACCTTCACCAGCACCTCATCGCCCTCCTTGAGCACGTCCGAGACGCTCTTCACGCGCTTGTCGGACAGCTCGGAGATGTGGATGAGGCCGTCGGTGCCCGGGAACAGCTCCACGAAGGCGCCGAACTCGGCGATCTTGCGCACCGTGCCCGTGTAGATCTTCCCGATCTCCGCCTCGCGGGTGAGCGCCTGGACCATCGCGATGGCCGCCTTCACCGACTCCACGTTGGCGCTGGCGATGTCCACCCGGCCCGAGTCGTCGATGTTGATGGCGGCACCCGTGCGGGCGATGATGTCCTTGATCACCTTGCCGCCCGGCCCGATGACGTTCTTGATGAACTCGGGGCGGATCTGGATGGTGGTGATGCGCGGCGCGTAGGTGCTGATCTCCTTGCGCGGCTCGGCCATCGTCTTGAGCATCTCGCCCAGGATGTGCAGACGGCCCTGGCGAGCCTGCTCCAGCGCGCGGCTCATGATCTCCGTGGTCAGACCGGTGATCTTGATGTCCATCTGGATGGAGGTGATGCCCTTCGAGGTGCCGCACACCTTGAAGTCCATGTCGCCCAGGTGGTCCTCGTCACCGAGGATGTCCGAGAGGATGGCGACCTGGTCGCCCTCCTTCACCAGACCCATGGCGATGCCGGCCACGGGGGCCTTGATGGGCACGCCCGCGTCCATCAGCGCCAGCGTGCCACCGCACACCGAGGCCATGGAGGACGAGCCGTTGGACTCGAGGATGTCCGACACGAGCCGCACGGTGTAGGGGAACTTCTCGCTCGGGGGCAGCATGTTGCGCAGGGCGCGCTCGGCCAGGGCGCCGTGACCGACCTCACGCCGGCCGGGGCCGCGCAGGGGCTTGGTCTCGTTCACGCTGAACGGGGGGAAGTTGTAGTGCAGCATGAACCGCTTGAAGGACATGCCGCCGAGCAGCTCCAGCCGCTGCTCGTCGTCGGAGGTGCCCAGCGTGGCCACCACCAGCGCCTGCGTCTCGCCGCGGGTGAAGAGCGCGCTGCCGTGGGTGCGCGGGAGCACGCCCACCTGGTTGGTGATCTCACGCACCTTGTCGTGGCCGCGGCCGCCGATGCGGCCCCCGTTCACCGTCAGCGTGCGCATGTGCTCGTACTTCAGGTCCTCCACCACCGACTTGGCGTGCTTCTCCACCTGGGAGGTGAAGCCCTCGCCCAGCTGCTCCTTGAGCTTGGACAGGGCCTCCTTCTTGGCCTTGGAGAGCGCGTCGTAGCGGGCCGCCTTCTCCTTGATGGTGTAGCCGTGGACGATGCCGTCCCAGGCCAGCGCGCGCACCTTGGCCTTGAGATCCTCGGCCACCGCGGCGACGCGGTCGTAGTTGCGCACCGTCTTGTTCAGCGCGCGCCGCATCTCGTCCTGGAGATCCAGCGCGGGCAGCGCGGCCTGCTTGCCGAACTCGAGCGCGGCCACCATGTCCGCCTCGCTCACCTCCTCGGCACCGCCCTCCACCATCACGATGGCCTCACGGCTGACGGCCATGACGAGGTCGATGTCCGACAGCTCGCGCTGCTTGAGGGTGGGGTTGGCGATGAGCTTGCCGTCCACGCGGCCCACGCGGATGCCCGCGATGGGACCGTTGAAGGGGATGTCCGACACCCACAGCGCCGCCGAGGCGCCGGTGATGCCGTGGATGTCACCCTCGTGCTCCGGGTCCGCGGAGATGACGCTCGCGA
>NZ_DASVWK010000468.1:0-17336 GCF_036389735.1 Archangium sp.
CACCGACCAACCCACCGGCGCCTCCAGGGGCCCACCGTGGCGGTTTGAAAGCGCTTGGGTAAACCTTTGACAGCGCTCCCGGGGCATCGCCCTACAAGGTCGCAGGGCAACCTACCAGACCCAGTAAAATCAACAGTTTAAGCACTGGAAAACAGCTCGGGAGAATGTCCGGGGCCCCTCTTCGTTCCCTTGCGTACAAGGGTGGACCCGCCCGAAAACGCTCGTTGCAAATCGGTAAAAGCCTCCGCACAGTGCGCGTGTCGGAGTCAGCGGGTACTTGTGAAATACAAGCATCCGACCGGGACAGGCAGAGATGAACGAGAACGCACTCAACGCGAACGTGGGCCTGAAGCTGCGCGGCCTGCGGCTGGCGCGGAACATCAAGCAGACGGACGCGGCGAAGGACCTGGGGGTCTCCCCGGCGTACCTGAACCTGATCGAGAAGGGCAAGCGCGTCATGCCCTTCCCGCTGCTGTGGAAGGCCCTGCGCTACTTCGAGCAGGATCCCGAGCAGTTCATGTCCACGCTCGGCGAGGGCCGGGTGGACGAGGCGCTCGCGAAGCTCCTGGACGAGCCGCTGCTCAAGAGCCTCGACATCGATCCCGAGTCGCTCCAGAGCCTGTCGGCGGAGCCGAAGCTGGCGGGCACGGTGGCGGCGCTCTTCAACCTCTACAAGAACACGCGCACGCAGCTGGAGAACGTGCTGGCGCAGCTCAACGCGGAGGAGCGGGCGCGCGCCGAGGCGGTGCCGGGCACCTCCGCGGGCTCGGGCCCCGGGCCCCGCTTCGACTACTCGCCCTTCGACGAGGTGAGCGACTTCCTCCAGTCCCACCACAACTACTTCCCCGAGCTGGAGGAGCAGGCCGAGGCCTTGCGGCGCGACTTCAAGCTGGGGCGCCTGCTCACCAGTCCGCAGCTCGTCCCGCTGCTCGAGGAGCGCTTCGGCTACCGGGTGCGCTTCGAGTCCGCGCCCAGTGGCTCCTCGGTGGTGCGCCGGTTGGATCCGGAGACCCAGGAGCTCATCCTCTCGCCGGACCTGACCGAGCAGCCGCTCAAGTTCCAGCTCGCCACGTCCATCGGCCTGATGGTGCTGGACCGGGAGAAGCTGGTGGAGCGCATCGTCGGCGCGATGCGCACGCGGCACGCGGAGACGCAGCGGCTCATCAAGGTGAACCTGGCCAACTACTTCGCCGGCGCGCTGATGCTGCCCTACGGGGACTTCTTCAAGGAGGTGGAGCGCACGCGCTACGACGTGGAGCTGCTCTCCAACCTCTTTGGCACCACGTACGAGACGGTGGCCCACCGGCTGTGCAACCTGTCGGACCCCAAGCGCCGGGGCCTGCCCTTCCACTTCCTGCGCTCGGACATCGCCGGCAACATCTCCAAGCGCTACAGCGGCACGGGCATCAAGTTCGCCACCGGCGGCGGCTCGTGCGGCAAGTGGGCCGTGCACCTGGCCTTCCTCAACCCCTCGCAGCTCACCCGGCAGTACTCGATGATGCCGGACGGCACCTCGTACTTCTGCTTCGCCAAGGTGCAGCTCCAGCCGATCGAAGGCTCCATCGTGCGCGGCTCGGCGTACTCCATCGGCCTGGGCACGCACGCGGAGAACGCCAAGTACCTGGCGTACGGGCTGCCCACCACGGACCTGCGCAAGGACGCGGTGCCCAGCGGCATCTCCTGCCGCTTCTGCGAGCGCACCGACTGCAACCAGCGCTCGGCGGCCAGCTACCGCTTCGCCTTCTCCTTCGACGAATACACGAAGAAGGACTGCTTCTTCTCCCCGCTCCTCGTGCACGAGGCCGGCCGTGGCGAGTCCCGTGCGGAAATGCTGGACAAGCAGGCGCGTCGCCGCAACAAGGGCGAGGAGTCTTGAGCCCCCGCCCATCATGAGCTTGAACGACACCGAACGCGCCCACATCGAAGAAGCCCTGAAGAACCAGCGCAACGCGCTCGCCGTGACGCGCATCACCGGGGATCCCGGTGAGATTGGCCGTGGGCTGGTCCACCTCGCCGAGCTGCACGGCATGCTGGAGGACCACGCCGAGAGCCGCCGTCACTACGAGGAGGCGCTCGGGTGCTTCGAGACGGCCAAGGACAAGTACGGGGAGGCGCAGGTGCACTTCGGCCTGGGGGTGGTGCGCGCCAACTTCGAGGACCACCGGGGCGCCATCGAGCACATCTCCAGGGCCACCTTCCTCTTCAACGAGCTGAAGGATCAGGAGAACGAGGCGCTGTGCCGCGCCGCCATCGGCGAGTCGCTGCGCGCGCTGGGCCATGCGAAGGCCGCCGAGGAGAAGTACCAGGAGGCGCTGCTGCTGTACCGGCAGGCGAAGAACGGGCCGCGCATCGCCCAGCTCCTGCTGGACATCGGCGACATCCGCATGGAGGCCGGTGAGTACGAGGCGGCGCGCAAGCGCTTCTCCGAGGCGATGCCCCTTCTGGAGAAGGAGGGCGATCCCGAGCCGCTGGCGCTGTGCCGGCTGCTGCTGGGCGAGGCCGAGGGCCTGCTGGGCAACCACAACTCGGCGCGTCCGCTCCTGCACTCCGCGGCGGATCTCTACGCGGAGCTGCACGACCACGCCTACGAGGCGCGGGCCCGCTGGGACCTGAGCATCGCGTACACCTTCACCCAGGAGTGGAAGCTGGCGCGCGCGGAGATCGAGGCGGTCATTCCCCTCTTCGAGGAGCAGGGCCGTCAGGACGACGTGGCGAAGGCCCGGAAGGTCCTCGCCCACTTCGACGCGCGCGGGGTGTGAGTCAGGCGTGGAGTCCCGCGCCCACGGCGACGGCGAGCAGTCCCAGCACGCCGGCGGCGTAGAGCGCGTACCGCCACTCTCCGCGAAGGCCCAGGGTGGTGCCGGCCACCACCAGTCGCGCCACGGGCGTCACCAGCAGGGCCGAGGCCGCGCCCTTGCGCAGCACGTCGATGGCCACGTGCACGCGCTCGGAGTCGGGCAGGGCCTCCAGGGCCACCGAGGCGAGGAAGAGCCCTCCGCTGCACAGGGAGCCCACCCGGAGCAGCCGGGAGATCCACTGCTCCCCCGCTTCCGCGTGCCTGCCCTGCGAAACGCCGGGGAGGGCCTGCGGGGGAGGAGCGTTCGCCTCCACCTGAACCGTATTCCTCAGTACCACGGGAGCAGCCCCGGTCGTCACCACGACGGGGGTCGCCGCGCTCGTCATTTCCATAGATTCGGCCACAGTCCCTCCCCACCCTTCCACAGCATCTGGGTCGCCACCAGCAGCAGCACCAGCGCGAACAGCTTCCTCAACACCGCCGTGGGCACGTGCGGCATCACCCGGCAGCCCACCGACGCACCCGCCAACACCCCCACCACCAGCGGCGCCACCAGCGCGAGCTTCACGTGCCCGCGCCAGGCGTAGGCGGCCACGCTCGCCGCCCCCGTCACGCCGATCATCAGGTTGCTGGTGGCGCTGGCCACCTTGAAGGGCACCCCCATGCCGTAGCTCATCAGGGGCACCTTGAGCGGACCGCCGCCCACCCCCAGCAGCGCCGACAGGCCCCCGGCCACGAAGGAGCCGGAGATGCCCAGCGGATAGTTGTGGGGCACGTAGTCCTCCAGCCGCTGCTCCACCGGCGCGCGCGCCAGCAGCATCTGCGCCGACACGTAGAGGGTGAAGAGGCCGAACACCACCGCCACCCAGGCCGGGGCCACGAGGCTCGCCACCAGCCCACCGACGATGGCGCCCATCACCGTGGCCAGCTCCAGCGTCAAACCGAGGCGGATGTCACTCAGCCGACGCTCCACGTAGCTGGCGGCCGCGCCGCAGGAGCTGGCCACCACGCACATGAGGCTCGCGGGGACGGCCTCCTCCAGCGGCACCTGGAAGCCCAGTACCAGCAGGGGCACCAGGATGACACCGCCGCCTACACCCAGCAGCGCGCCCGTCGTACCCGCGAGGATACCGGCGGAAATGAGAAGGAGTACCGTCATACCCACGCAGAGGATAGGAGCGGCCTTGCGGATCGGATAGCCGCATTCCCAGGGGCCCGGGGTGCTCGCCCGGTTGGTCGTCCCACCTTGGGGTGCAAGTTTCCACCCGGTGGGAAACAACTAGGCGGCGCAGGCGCCGATGGTGCCCTCGGGAAACTCTTCCAAGAACCGCGCCCGGGCCCGCGGGGTGAAGATGCCGCGCGTCATGTACGCCAGCAGACGTCGCAACACCCCGCGTGACTGCTCCACCGCGTGCTCCACCTGGGCGGCGAAGTCGAAGGTGTCGTTGCGGTACAGCTCCTGGAAGCTGAGCTGCGAGTAGGCGGGCAGCGTCCGCATCCGCCCCAGGGGGCTGGAGAGGTAGAGCCCCGCCAGGTACAGGCCGCGCACCCACCCGTCCACCTGCTCCTTGGTGGGCGCCTGCTGGAGCGACTCCCGCGAGGCCAGCCGCACCAGCTCGTAGATGCCGCCGCCCACCCCCCTCACCGGGAAGCCCGCGCTCTTGGTGACCTCGAACTTGGAGCGCAACCGCGAGCTGCCCAACAGCTCCACCCCGTGCAGCTCGCGCAGGTAGAAGAGCGTCTGCGTCCATTCAATCTTGCGGTGGGCGACGAGCGCGTGCTCGCCCTGGCGCCGGTGGCGCACCACCAGACTGTCCACGTGGGGGTGGAGGGCGCGATCCAGGGACAGGTGGGTGAAGTAGCCCGCCAGCAGCGCGAGCCCCGCCTCGGTGCCCACCAGCGCGCCGGCGGCCACCAGCTCGGCCATCTTCAGGCCCATGCCCACTGGCGCCTTCTCATGGTACAGGCGGGCGAAGGTGGGCCAGTCCTGCCCGGAGTAGCACGCGCGCAGCCCGCCCCGGACGCCCTCGCACATCGGCAGGTCCGGCAGCGCCGCGCCGAAGCGCGCATAGGCCAGGTCCTCGGACAACGCGCGCACGAAGTCCTCGGGGAGATCCCCGGGGTTGGCGGCCAATCGCTCGATGGCCGTGAGATGGAGCAGCAACGAAGGCATGTGCCGGACGTAGTCACCGTGCCCTGGCAATGCAACGCGGGAATGCTCGACCGTTCTTGCCTGAAACCTTCCGGGCGCTACATTGCGCACCCCTTCTTCCAGGAGTCCCCTTCCCTCATGAACTTCAGCTTCATCTCCGGTGAGGCCGCCCGCGCGAGCGGTGAGCTGCTCGTCATTCCCCTCTTCGAAGGCGAGCTGGGAGACAAGTCGCCCGCGCCGCTGGCGGGTGCCGACAAGGCCCTGGAGGGCAAGCTCGCCGCCGCCGCCACGCAGGAAGGCTTCAAGGGCAAGGGCGAGCAGTCCTTCGTGGTGCACACGCTGGGTCGGCTCGAGACGGAGCGCGTGTTGCTGCTGGGCCTGGGCACGCCCGCCCGCTACACCCCCGAGATCCTCCGTCAGGCGGCCGGCCGTGCCGCGAAGACGGCCCAGCGCCTCAAGGTGCGCACGGTGGTGTTCGCCGTGCCCGAGACGCCGGACGTCGTCGACGCCCTGCGCGCCGTGGTGGAGGGCCTGGAGCTGGGCGCCTACCGCTTCGAGCGCTACAAGTCCTCGGCCAAGGAGGAGAAGAACGCGCCGAAGCTGACCGCGGTGCGGCTGGCCCTCCCCGCGGGGGTGGACAAGACGAAGGAGCACGAGCAGACGGTGGCGCTCGGGCAGCGCGTGGCCGAGGCCACCAACTGGGCGCGGGATCTCGTCAACGAGCCCCCCAACGTCGTCAACCCCGACAGCCTCGCCCGGGCCGCGCAGGAGATGGCGGGCGACGCCGGCCTCAAGGCCACCGTCGTGTGCCGCAAGGAGATCGAGCGGCTGAAGATGGGGATGTTCCTCGGGGTGGCGCAGGGCAGCGCGAACGAGCCGAAGCTCATCCACCTCGAATACACGCCGAAGAACGCCAAGCAGGCCAGGCAGCCCCCGGTGGCGCTGGTGGGCAAGGCCATCACCTTCGACTCGGGCGGCCTGTCGCTCAAGCCCACCGACTCCATGGTGGAGATGAAGACGGACATGGCCGGCTCGGCCGCGGTGCTGGGCGCCATGAAGGTGATCGCCACCCTCAAGCCGCCCTTCCCCGTGCACGCCTTCATCGGCGCCTGCGAGAACATGCCCTCGGGCACCTCGTACCGGCCGAGCGACATCCTCACCGCGCGCTCGGGCAAGACGGTGGAGATCACCAACACGGACGCCGAGGGGCGCCTGGTGCTCGGGGACGTGCTCACCTGGGCGTGCGAGCACAAGCCGGCGGTGGTCATCGACCTGGCCACGCTCACCGGCGCGTGCGTCATCGCCCTGGGCAACTACATCGTGGGCGCCTTCGGCGACCATGACCCGACGGTGTACGACGTGCTGGAGGCGGCGCACACGGCGGGCGAGGAGATGTGGCGCCTGCCGGTGACGGACCTGCAGAAGGACGCGCTGCGCTCGGAGGTGGCGGACATGAAGAATTCCGGCGAGCGCTGGGGTGGCGCCATCAACGCGGCGCTCTTCCTCAAGGAGTTCGTCGGCGAGACGCCGTGGGTGCACCTGGACATCGCCGGCCCGTCCGTGAGCCCCAAGGAGCGGGGCTACCTGGGCAAGGGCGGCACGGGCGTGGGCGTGCGCACGCTGGTCGAGTACGTGCGGCGCCGCGCCCGCATCGAGGGGAGCGAGGCCTCCGAGAGCACCGCCCCCACCTTCAAGCCGTCGCGCGGCGGCCGCTCGAAGGGCTAGAGCCCTCAGGTCTGCTCGGGGATCTCCAACGGACGGACGCTCTCGAAGAGGGCGTTCACCGTGTCGGCCACATCGGACGGAGCCTCCGTCGGCCAGGTGGCCAGCATCATGAAGACGCGGCCGCGGCTGCCATCGCGCACCATGACCCGGCCGCGCACGTTGTCGCCCACCGCGAAGAAGAAGCCCACGGCGCTGTCGGACATGGGCAGCGGCTCGGGATCACTGGTTTCGAAGCCGGGCTGGCTGCGCAGGCCCATCGTCAGGCGCTCGGCGAACTGGAGCGGCGAGGCCACGGCCGGTGCCACCTGGAGCACCACCTGCGCGCCGCTGGTGCTGTGGCGCAGCACCACGGGGATGGCGAGCCCCTCGGGCGTCTGCTCTCCCGACTCATCCAGCAGCCAATCCCCGCCGGGCTGGAGCAGCTCGAAGCCCAGGGCCTGGTCCACGTAGCGTCGGGGACCGGACTCCTCCTGGCCCATGGACTCCTCGTGGCCCATCATGGACTGCTCCTGGGCCACGGGGCCGGAGCCACCGATGCCCGGGTCGGACGAGTCCTTCACCGCCTGCTTCGACGCGCTGCACGCCGTGCACAGCACCAGCAGGCCCCACCCCAACAACCGCCTTGCGTCCATGTGTTCTCCCCCGACCAGATGGCCTTGAGAGGGCAAGGTGGGGACGGAGCGGAGGAGCGGCCAGGGGATCCCCGCGTGTGAGCGGGCGCCGCTGTCAGGCGGTGGAAACTTCCTCCGCGATGGAACGCGCGGCGGACAGCGGATCAGCGGCGGTGTGGATGGGGCGACCCACCACCAGCAGGTCCGCACCCGCACGCACCGCGAAGGCGGGCGTCTCGGCGCGGCTCTGGTCTCCCCTGGCCGCGCCCGCGGGACGGATGCCCGGGGTGCAGAGGAAGGGCGAGGGGCCGAGCTCGCGGCGGAAGGCCTCGGCCTCGCGGGGCGAGCACACCAGCCCGTCCACGCCCGCGCGCACGGCCAGCCGCGCCAGCCGTAGCGCCGCCTCCTCGGGAGCACCGGACAGGCCCACCGAGGCCACGTCCTCGGCGGACATGGAGGTGAGCACCGTCACCGCGAGCACCCTGGGCGCCGCGTGGCCCTTGGAGAGGGCGCCCTCGCGCACGCCCTTCACGGCGGCCTTCAGCATGGCCTCGCCCCCGGCGGCGTGCACGGTGAGCAGCGCCACGCCGAGCGCCCCGGCACGAGCGGCCGCCAGCTCCACGGTGTTGGGGATGTCGTGCAGCTTCAGGTCGAGGAACACCTTCGCGCCCAGCTTCTGGAAGGCGGCGACGGCGGCCGGGCCGTGCTCGACGAAGAGGGAGAGGCCCACCTTGGCGTAGGCCACGTGGGGGGCCACCTGCTGGTAGAGCCGCAGCCCCTCGTCCAGCGGCAGATCGGCGGCGAGCGCGAGCCGGGCCCGTGCCTGGGAGGTGTCCGTCACGAGAGTCCCTCCTGGAGGTCCCGATAGCTGCGGTAGAGCCGCTCGGACATCTCACCCGGCAGCACGTTGCGCGCGGTGAAGAGCGCGTAGGAGACGAAGGCGTCGAGCGCCTCGAGCGTCATGGCGCGGGCCAGCGCCTCGCCGCCGGTGGAGACATTCTGGCGGATGCGCGCCACGTCCACCCGGCCGTCCGGGCCGAGCGTCACGCCGTCATAGGCGGTCTCCAGGCCGGGATGGGGCGACTCGAGGAAGCCGCGCAGCAGGTCCGGGTTGGAGCCCGCGAGGCGGATGGCGGTGTGAATCTGGGCGAGCAGCGCGTTGAAGCGCTCCTCGGGGCTGAGGGGCGCCACGGAGGGCGGCGGGACCACGAAGGAGCCGGAGGGCCGCCGGGGCGGGGCCGGGGTGGACGACGTCTGCTGGAGGATGAGCGCGCCGTCGCGCGAGCGCTCCTCCACCCAGGTGAGGAAGGAGAAGAGGCTGCCCTCCCAGAAGGAGCGCAGCACGCCCAGGGTGGTGCCGGTGGCCGCGCGGCCCAGGAGGGCCTCCTCGCCGGGAGGCGGAGCCTCGGGGCCCGCCACCACGGGGGTGTCGTCGGGAAAGCGCCGACGCAGTCGCGCCGTGGCCTCGCCGCGTTTGATGCCCTGGAGGACGAGGTCCTTGGTGCGCTCCTGGAGCTTCACCGCGTCCCCTTCGGGGGGGCGCCCCTCGAGGAAGAGGAAGCTGCCCTCCGTCATCTCGAAGAGGTTGAGCACCACCTCGCGCACCAGGTACGTCATGGCGCTGTAGAGGTTGGCCTCGGAGAGGAAGCCCTCGCGGGTGAGCACGGCGCCGATGCGCAGGGTGGGCGTCACCTTGGCGAGCGCCTGGTAGAGCTGCTCGGGGGTGATGAGGCCCAGCTGCACCACGACGGCGCCGAGCCGCTCGTGGTGCACGCTGGAGACGGCGAAGATGGGCTGCCCGTCGCGGAAGGAGACGCTGCGCTGCACGTCGCCGTGCTGGACGATGAGCTGGCCACTGCGGATGCCCGAGACGACGTGGCTGAACACCTCGTCGATGGACAGCGAGCCCAGGCTGCCAGCGAAGAAGCCGCTGAAGGCGGAGGGCTCCCGCAACAACACCATCCCCTCGGGCGCGTGGAAGTGCGCCGCGAGGGGACGGTTGGGGGAGAGGCCGGCGGCGAGTGGGCGCTCCAACTCGAGCGCGCTCGGCTCACCGCTCAGCCCCAACCGAGGCGTGGCCTTGGGACGTATCGCCACGCGCGGAGGCTCCTACTTCTTGGCCTTCAGCTCGGCGTCGATGATGCTCTTGAACTCCTCGGCGGGCTGGGCGCCCGACAGGAGGATGCCGTTGATGAAGAAGGCCGGCGTGCCGTTGACGCCCACCTTCTGACCGTCGGCCATGTCGGCCGCCACGGTCCCGGCCTTCTCACCGGAGTCCAGGCACTTGTCGAACCTGGCGGCGTCCAGGCCCACCTTCTTGGCGTGGTCCTTGAGCTGGGCCACCTCGAGCGCCTGCTGATTGGCGAAGAGCGTGTCGTGGTACTCCCAGAACTTGCCCTGGTCCGCGGCGCACAGCGAGGCCTCGGCGGCCTTGGGCGCCTGCTTGTGGAAGTCCAGCGGGTACTGGCGGAACACCAGGCGGATCTGGTTCGGGTAGGCCGCGAGCACCTCGTCCACCGTCTTGATGGCCTTGCTGCAGAACGGGCACTGGAAGTCGCTGAACTCCACGATGGTGATGGGCGCGTTCTCGGGGCCCTTCGACGGGCCGGTGGCCGCCACTTCCTTGCGCTCCACGGGGGCGCGCGGGGGCTCGGGCAGGGTGATCTGCACGTTGTTGTTCTTCTTCAGCTCGGCGAAGAACTCGCGCGCACGCTCCTGCTTCTTGGAGCCGGTGAGGAAGTCGACGATCTGCGGCTTGACCTGCTCGAAGGTCGTGCCCGGGGGCAGCCGCTCCTTCGCCTCGTCATACAGCTTCCTGATCTCCGCCTCGGGCGGCTGGGGGATCTTGTCGTCCACCTCGGCCTTGATGAGCTGCTCCTCGGTCAGGTTGCGCTTCTTGGCCTCGGCCTGCACGAGCCGCTCGGTGACGAAGCCCTCCAGGCCCTGCTTGCGCAGCTGGTTCTTCTGCTTCTCCAGGTTGGCCAGCGGCTCCTTGATGCGCTCGTTGAGCTCACCGAAGGTGATCTTCTGTCCGTCCCCGTAGGTGGCGACGACCGTGTCCGGCGCGGGCTCGGCCGAGGTGGCGGTCGGGGTGGGGGCCGTCGCCGGGGCCTTCTCCTTGTTGCAGCCGGCGAAGAGGGAGACCGCCAGCAGCGCGGTCAGAATGGTGGAAGTAGAACGCATGTGCATGGGTAAGGGTCCTTAATCGAGAAAACCCCGCCCCCGCAAAGAAATTTCCGAGCCTCAGGCCACCAGCGGCTCGAGGGCCATGTCCCGCAGGCGCAGCTCGGGCAATTCCATGTGCCTGCGGGCCGGGACGATCTCGTAGCTGCTGGGATCGGCCAGCACGGCCTTCACCAGCTTCTGGTTGAGCGCGTGCCCCGTCTTGAAGGCCTTGAGGTGGCCCACCACCGGGCGGCCGAAGAGGGAGATGTCCCCCACCGCGTCGAGGATCTTGTGGCGCACGAACTCGTCCGGGAAGCGCAGGCCGTCCGGGTTGAGGATGGAGAACTCGTCCACGACGATGGCGTTGTCCAGCGAGCCACCCCGGGCCAGGCCCATCTTCTTGAGCATCTCCACGTCGCGCAGGAAGCCGAAGGTGCGCGCGCGGGAGATCTCCCGGTGGAAGCACCGGTCGGAGAACTCCAGGTCGAAGGCCTGCTCGGTGATGAGCGGGTGCTTGAAGTCGATGGTGCAGGAGATGCGGAAGCGGTTGGCGGGAGACAGGCTGGCCTCCTTGTCACCATCCACCACGGAGACCGTCTTCTTGATGACGAGCAGGCGGCGGGGCTCCTCCTGGTCGCGCGTGCCCGCCTCGGCGATGAGGGCGGCGAAGGGCGCGGCGCTGCCATCCATGATGGGCACCTCGGGGCCGTCCAGCTCCACACGCACGTTGTCCAGCCCCATGCCGGCCAGGGCCGCCATCAGGTGCTCGATGGTGCTCACCTTGACGCCGTCCTTGCCCAGGGTGGTGGCCAGCGAGGTGTCCACCACGTACTCCGTCAGCGCGGGGATGGACACCGGGCGCGGCGTGTCCGTGCGCACGAAGACGATGCCGTGGTTCACCGGCGCGGGCAGCAGCGAGAGGTTCACCGGCGCCCCGGAATGGAGGCCCACGCCCTGGCAACGGACGGGCTGCGAGAGGGTGCGCTGGCTGTAGGAGTTGGAAGGCATGATCGGTGTCGCCTCTTCGATACGGGTACTTCAGTGTTCACTGCCCATCTGACGCGCCGCGTATCGATGCAAGCCACACGCCACGAAGCCCTCGTGGAAGGTGGGTGCCCGCGGGGCCCCCTCCGAACCCAAGTGCATGGATTCACTGGGTTCTTTCATGGACTTGCTGGGGTCACCGAAGCAGCCGGTGGCCCATCCCCCCTCGACTCGCTGTGCACCTACCCCGTCACCGTGACAAATGTGTCAGAACTTCCACACGCCGATTCCCCTCAAGCCGCGTCATGACGCGACCTGATAACGCAAGCGGATGCCCAGAATCAAACGATTGAGGGGGGAAAGCGTGACAACTGGAGACTTTACAGTGCCGGGTATCCGACACCGTCTCAGCGTGTAGCAGCGAGGAAGCGGTCCCGGAGCAGCTCGGCCTCGGTCCGGTCGAAGGTGAAGCCCCGGAGCTGGGCCCGCCGACTGACGGCCGCGAAGGTGTTCTCCAACACCATGGAGAAGGCGCGCAGGTCCTCGATGAGGCGGGTGCGCATGGCGGGGCCCTCGGGCGGCCAGGGCAGCTCGGTGAGGAGCGCGCTGAAGCGGTCGAAGGCCTCGTAGTCCACGTAGCGCAGCAGCTGGTAGCTGCCGTCCTGGAAGTAGCCGAGGAAGGCCACGATGCTGGAGATGACGGCCTCGGTGGAGACCATGTCGTCGTTGCGCAGGTGGCCCTCGGCGGCGCGGCACAACTGGGAGAAGACCCAGAGGTCCTTGCGCAGCCGCTCGGCGGACTCCATGGGCGCGGTGAGCTGCTCGAAGGGGGCCTCGCCGGAGGCGGAGCCCGGGGCGAGCGCCTCGGTGAGGGCCACCACCTGGTTCTGGAAGAGCTGGGTGAAGGCGTAGGAGGCGCGGGCGGCGGCGGCGCGGTCCCGGTCGAGTTCCACGAGGATGTCGCGGGCGATGCGCTCCGTCTCGCGGGCGATGTCGCGGGCGGCGCGCAGGCACGCGGCCTGGAGGGGCTTGGGGCCGGCCTTGGGGGCCAGCTCGTTCTTCAGGAAGCCCACGAGGCTCAGCGCCTCGCTGCGCACCAGCCCGAGCAGCACGCGCACGCGCCGGGGGATGGGGCCCTGCGCGTCCTGGCTCACGTAGGCCAGGCAGTGCAGGAGGCGGAAGAGGGCCAGGTAGGCGGTGGTGTAGAGGGGCCGGGTCTCCTGCGGCACCGTGGCCAGCAGCGTCAGCAGCCGCACGGAGCGCAGCCGGTCGTACTCCAGGCGGAACTCGTGCAGGTGGAAGGGCCGGAAGAAGCGGTTGAGGACGATCTCCCGCAGGACGAGGTTGCCCACGTCGTTGAAGAGGTTCAGCCCGCACACCGGCAACTGGAGCAGGTGGTCGATGAGGTTGCGCAGCGACTCGAAGGACTGGCGCAGGACGAAGAGGCTCTCCTGGGGCGTCTCCTGGACCAGCTCGCCCTCGATGCGCGAGCGGCGCGTCCGGTCATCGGCGAGCTGCGTCTCCACGTAGCGGCGGAACTGGAGCTTCTGGGTGGAGTCGGGGTCCAACAGGGTCCGCGCCAGGCGGATGGCCTGACTGAGGGTGGCGCGGATGTCCTTGAGCTCCTCGCGGAAGTCGCGGGTGACGAGCGGCTGCTCCTGGGCGTCGAGGACACCGTTGTCGTGCAGCTGGACGTAACGCTCCACGCTGCGCAGCAACATCTCGAACTCGAAGAGGAGCTCCTCGCGGGCCTCCACGGGCAGGGCGCGCAGCCAGCGCTCGCGCTCGGCGAGGAAACCGGCATGGGTGCCCTGCGAGGCCCGGATGAGATCCGCGTAGAAGTCACGGGGGACGCGGGACGTGCGAGTGGGCTGGACGGCGGTCGCGGTGGTGCTCACCAGAGGGACCCCTGCGCCGCGGGGGGCGCCTTCTTGTTGAAGTAGGTGTACGCCAGGTGCGTGGCCATGCGGCCCCGCGGCGTGCGCTGGAGGAAGCCTTCCTGGAGGAGGTAGGGCTCGTACACGTCCTCGATGGTATCGCGTTGCTCGCCCACCGCGGCGGCGATCGTCTCCACGCCCACCGGACCCCCACCGAACTTGTCGATGATGGTGAGGAGGATCTTCCGGTCCATGGCGTCCAGGCCGGAGGCGTCCACGCCCAGCCGGGTCAGCGCATCGGAGGCCAGCTCCAGGGTGATGCTGCCGTCGCCCTCGACCTGGGCGAAGTCGCGCAGCCGGCGCAGCAGCCGGTTGGCGATACGGGGGGTGCCGCGGGCGCGGGTGGCGATCTCCTTGGCCCCCTCGCGCTCCAGCTTCACCCCGAGGATGCGTGCCGAGCGGGTGAGGATCTGCTCCAGGTGCTTGGGCTCGTAGTACTCGAGCCGCTCTTGAATCTGGAAGCGGTCGCGCAGCGGCGAGGTGAGCAGGCCCGTGCGGGTGGTGGCGCCGATGAGGGTGAAGGGCGGCAGGTCGATCTTCATCGCCCGGGCGGCGGGGCCGGTGTCGATGGTGATGTCCAGCCGGAAGTCCTCCATGGCCGGGTAGAGGTACTCCTCGATGGCGGCGTTGAGGCGGTGGACCTCGTCGATGAAGAGGATGTCGCGCTCGTTGAGGTTGGTGAGCAGCCCGGCCAGGTCGCCCTTGCGCTCGAGCGCGGGGCCGCTGGTGACGTGGATGCCCACGCCCAGCTCGGTGGCCATGAGGTAGGCGAGGGACGTCTTGCCCAGGCCCGGGGGCCCGGAGAAGAGGCAGTGGTCGAGCGACTCGCCGCGGCTCTTCGCCGCCTGCACGTACACCTTGAGCTTCTCGACGACGGCACCCTGGCCCACGTACTCGTCGAAGGTGCGCGGCCGGAGGGAGGCCTCGACCCGGACCTCGTCGTTGAGCGCGTCCCCGGACAGCGTGTCGTCGGATTTCCGCTTCGCCTTCGCCATACCCATCTACCCTCGAAAACCGCTGGGCCCACCCTACCAGAACGGCCCCCGTGTCGCGGCTCCTCTCGCGACGGTAGACTCCCGCGCGCCAGCTGGCAGCCCGTCTGCCCAGGGAGCGTGCCTGTCGTGAAGGGACTCGTCTTCGAACTGTCCATCCCCAAGTACGTCCTCGCCAAGGGGATTGGGGGGATGTACCCCAAGGTGCACTATGGGCATGGGAGCTGCCTGTCCCTGCGTGAGCTGGCCTCCCCCACCCTGCCCGGCCCGGACTGGGTGCGCCTGCGCCCGCTGCTGGCGGGGCTGTGCGGCTCGGACATGGGGACGCTCTTCTTCAAGATGAGCCCCCAGAACGAGCCCTTCAACAGCTTCCCCGCGGTGCTGGGCCACGAGGTGCTCGCCGAGGTGGTGGAGCTGGGGCCCCGGGCGCGAGGCGTGGAGGTGGGACAGAAGGTGGCGGTCAATCCGCTGCTGCCCTGCCGCCTGCGGGGCATCCAGCCACCATGCCGTCCGTGCGCGTCCGGCCAGGAGAACGGCTGCGAGCGCACCGCCGAGGGCTGTCTCGCCCCGGGGCAGATGATCGGCTTCCAGAAGGACCTGCCCGGGGGGATGGGGACGGAGATGGTGGCGCACCCCTCGCAGCTCCACCCGCTGCCGGAAGGGGTGGGAGACGAGGCGGGGGTGCTGGTGGAGCCGCTGGCGGTGAGCCTGCACGCCGTCCTGAAGGTGCCGCTGAAGGACGAGGACCGGGTGCTGGTGATTGGAGGGGGGCCGGTGGCCTTCGCGTGCCTGTGGGCCATTCGCGCGCTGGGCTCGCGCTGCCACGTGACGCTGTTGGCGGCCGAGGAGTACCAGCTGAAGCTGGCCAGGCAGCTCGGGGCGGACGAGGCCTTCCGGGTGATGAGGGACGACAAGGCCGAGGCCGAGGAGGTGGCGCGGCGCACGGGGGCGAAGGTGTACCGCCCCATCCTCGGCCCGCCGGCGCTCATGGGGGGCTTCGAGGTGACGTTCGATTGCATCGGCAGCGCGGCCTCGGTGCAGGACGCGCTGCGCTACACGCGCTCGCTGGGGAAGGTGGTGCTGGTGGGGGCGGCGGGCATCCTGAAGCGTGTGGACTGGACGACGGTGTGGCGCAACGAGCTGACGCTGCTCGGCTCCTACGTGTATGGACCGGAGAGCTTCCGGGGCGAGCGCAAGCACACCTTCGACCTGGTGCTGGAGCTGCTCGCCCACCGGGAGGGCCCGGATCCCAGTGGGCTCGTCACACATACCTTTCCGCTCGCGCGCTACCAGGAGGCCATCGAGGCCAACCTCGCGCGGGGCCGCTACCAGTCGGTGAAGACCGCCTTCGACCTCAGGGTGAACCCATGACTCCGTCCTTCCGACCCCTCCCCTTCCTCGCCGAGGCCCGCGCCGAGCCGGTGTCAGGGCTGCGCTTGCAGAAGCTCCGCCGTGCCGCCCAGGAGGCGCGAGACATCTTCACGGCCGATGGGCCGGTGGCGGCGGTGGCCACGTGCGACCTCGTCACATTCCCCTACCCATCGCTGTTCGCCTTCAGCGGAGGGGCGCTGTCTCCGGCGCCCTACGTGATGATGACGAACCGGATGCAGGTGGTGCAGTACCAGGAGGACGGGGTGACGCGCACGCTGCTCTTCAACCCGAGCGACTACGAGCGCGGCCAGGCGGTACCCTTCTACAAGGGCCTGCGGGAGAAGTACGGCGACTTCGTCTCAGACAAGCTGATGAGCCGGAGGCACGGGACGGTGCAGAGCCACCTGGCGGCGCAGGGGCTGCTGCCCGCGGACGTGGACTACATCGCGTTCGACCACCTGCACGTGCAGGACGTGAGGCGGTGGCTGGGCGGGGACGGGGAGCCGGCGTACTTCCCTCGGGCGAAACTGCTGGTGCAGCGGGCCGAGTGGGAGTCGGTGAAGAACCTGCACCCGCTGGAGAAGGTCTGGTACGTGCCGGGCGGGACGGACGGGGTGCCGGAGGAGCGGGTGGTGCTGCTGGACGGGGACGTGTGGCTGGGCCGAGGGGCGGCCATCCTGTCGACGCCGGGGCACACGATGGGGAACATGTCGCTGGCGGTGGCCACGGACAAGGAGGTGTTCGTGGTGAGCGAGAACGGGGTGGCGACGGAGAGCTACACGCCGCTCCAGTCGAGCATCCCCGGGCTGCGGGCCTACGCCGAGCAGATGGGCTGGGAGGTGGTGCTCAACGGCAACACCCGCGAGAGCTCGCTGGAGCAGTACTCGTCGATGATTGTCGAGAAGGTGTTCGCGGGCCCCTCGCGCGTGGAGGGGGCCTTCGTGAACTTCCACCCGTCGTCACTGCTGAGGGGCTCGCTGGTGGCTCCGGGGCTGGCACCGACCATCACCCTGCCCGCCCCGAACCACGGGGACATCCGCCCGACGACGGCCGCGCGCCGGGCCGCCTGACCTGCGAAAGGCCCGGGCTCAAGTCTCGATGGCTCCGGTGAGGACGCCGGCCAGTGCGCCCTCCTCCGTGCGACCCACGATGAAAATGGAGACCTGGCCGGAGACGTCCGTGCGACCGGGCTCGCCGAAACGGATGACCGTCAGGTCCTCCAGGTCGCGCTCCAGCACCCGCTGGAGCTGGCGCAGCCGGCGTGCTGTCTCGCGCGACGCGGGGTCCGCCGGATCCAGGTTGCCGATGATGCGGGCGAAGAACGCGTCCGCGTCCACCACTTCGAAGGGCCGTCCCGCCAGCGGCGCCAGCGGCGGGTTGTTCGGGACGAAGAGGTCCGTCCGCCCGTCGTGCTCGTCGGAAAGGAAGGAGACCACCGCTTCGGGCGTGACGTCCGTCACGCCCGCGTCCGCATCGGCGACGAAGATGAAGCGGGCATCACTCTCACTGAGGAACAGCAGGCCCTCGGTGATCCGTTCCACCTGCCGCTGAAGTCGCGCCAGCTCACGCTCCTGTCTCGGCGTGGCCACCGCCTGTTCCACG
>NZ_DASVWK010000469.1:0-2456 GCF_036389735.1 Archangium sp.
GCGCGGCTGCTGGCCGAAGGTGGGCTGCGCGGTGCCGAGCAGGTGAAGACGCTGGTGGCGCCGGCCCGGCCCGAGGTGCCCGAGCTGGCACAGCCCGAGGTGGACCTGAACAGCTATGACGCACTGCTGGTGGAGCAGCGGGAGGTGGCCTCGTGAGCACCACCTCCACTTCCCTGCGAGCAGCGGCAACGGCCGAGGGCGAGCAGCAGCAGACGCTGGCCATGCTGCTGCGAGCGCTGAAGCTGCCGGCGGTTGCAGCCCACCACGAGGAGCTGGCCAGGCGCGCCGAGCAGGAGGGCTGGACGTGCCCGCACTACCTGCGCCAGCTGGTGGAGCTGGAGCTGAGCGAGCGCCGGGGCCGGCGGATAGAGCGGCTGCTCAAGGCCTCGGGGCTGTCCACGGACAAGACGCTCGCCACACTCGAGCAGGAGAAGCTACCAGCCAAGGTGCGCCGCCAGCTACCGGCCCTGTGCGAGGGCGGCTTCGTGGAGCGCGCGGAGAACGTGCTGGCCTTCGGACTGCCGGGGCGCGGCAAGACGCACGTGGTGAGCGCCATAGGCCACGAGCTGGTGCAGCGCGGTTACGAGGTGCTCTTCGTCCCGGCGGTGCTGCTGGTGCAGCGACTGCTCCTGGCCAAGAAGAACCTCCTGCTGGAGAAGGAGCTGCGGCGGCTGGACGGGTACGACGCGGTCATCATCGACGACATCGGCTACATCCAGCAGGACAGGGAGGAGATGGAGGTGCTGTTTACCTTCCTGGCCCAGCGCTATGAGCGCAGGAGCGTCCTGATTACGAGCAACCTGGTGTTTTCGCAGTGGGACAGGATTTTCAAGGACGCGATGACGACAGCGGCGGCAATTGACCGGGTGGTGCACCATGCGCTGATTCTGGAACTCACCGGCGACAGCTACCGCAGCGAGAAGGCCAAGAGCCGGGAGACCACCGACAAGGCCCCACGCAAGGGGGCTGGGGACGAGTAACAGCCTGTCCACAGGTTTTGAGTCTCCCCCAGGCCCCCCTCATCCACAGCCCTGTCCACAGCACAGGAGGTGACTAAGCCAGAGACTCCGGTGAACGTGACGACGACTACGGCGACGACGAAGTGAACGCAGTCAGGACATCAACCCGATGGGGAAGTGTAATTGTCGCCAAGGGGAAAAAGTAATTGACGCTGGGCAGAACTTGCTGGCCGCTGCCTGCGGCGCCTCGTTCGCCTCCTCCTCACCTGCTTGGGTGACCAGAAATGGCCGCAGTTTCGCGCCTGGAGCGAAGACAGCGTGGAATCTCGTGAGGTTTGCGCGAGGCGGAGGCACCAAGGACGCCACACGCCGTAACAGTTCCAGCCCGGTGAAGAGCAGGTGCGTGGTGCCGTCCGGCAGCGGGCGCTTCATGCGGTAGGCGATGCGGCCATCCGCCGCTCGTGACAAACGCGCCAGTGCCAGCGCACCGCGTGCCCCGTAACGGCATAGCCGCTCCAGCCCCTGTCTGTCGTTGGCATGCAGATGCGTATTGGCATGCAGGGAGAAGCCCTCCAGCAAGGCGCACCGGGGCTGCTTTCTGGGAGGGGGCCGCACGTCTACCTCCGTCCAGCGCAGCCGCTGCTGCAGCGAGTGCGCCTGATACGCCTGCAGCGCGTCCTCGGGCCCTTGTGCGGGCATGGCCCCTCTTTTCTCCAAGAGGCGCAGCACCCGGTGGCGCACTACCCTCAGGAGGCGCTCCACCTCGTCTTGCGTGGGTGGCGGCAACGGCGCGAAGTGCACGCCACCCTCCCTCTGCACGAAAGCACCGTCTGGCACCAGCGAGTGGAAGTGCGGCGTCACTTGCAAGGCCGAGCCGAAGAACTGGATGAACGACACGGCACCTACCTGCCCACGACGGATGCCCTGTCTCCGCGCTCGCCGACGTTGTAGGGCGAACACCGCGCGCAGGAAGACGGTGAGGACGTCCGAGAGCAGTCCCGCGTCCTTGAGGAGTACCCACCGCACCCGGTGCGGAAAGGACAGCGTCCACTGTCTATAAGGCACGTGCGGCAGCACTCGCTCCACCAGGTGCGCCGCCGTCACATGCGCCCGCTTCGCATTGCAGGACGGGCACACCCCTCGTCCCTTGCACGAGAAGGCGACGAGCAGCTCGTCCTTGCAACTCTCACAGCGCACCCGCGCGAAGCCGTGCGTCAATACTCCACACTCCAGGTACCTGGCGAAGTCCCGCTCCACGTACCGGGGCAGGCCGCGCCCCAATTCGCTCGCCTCCGCCAGCAGCGTGGCGAGGTTGTCCCTCACCGCCGCATACAACACTGTCCCCTCCGGCCGCCTCCGCCGGTACTCCCACCCGTGCGCCCCCACCAGCCCCTCCCCAGCCACACCTCGCCAGGGCACACGCTACCGCCAGGCTCTCACATGACTCCGCCAGGCTTGCATCAGCCCGTAGCTGGCCGTGCCCTCCAGGGTGTTGCC
>NZ_DASVWK010000470.1:0-18426 GCF_036389735.1 Archangium sp.
CTCCGCATGCCTGCGCGAGGACACGCCCGCCCGGGCCAGGTACTTCTGCAAACGTTCAGCCATATCCGCCTACCTTCCACTTCTTCGCTTGCCCGTCAAACGGGCTCGGACCCCTTATCACCCTCTTCGGCGGGCGGGGGGGTCGGGTTCAGGATGCTGGTGCTGGCCTTCTGCGTCTTGTCCGCGGCGGACATGGCCTCCTCCAGCTCCTCAAGGGCGGCTTCCGAGGCCGCCATGCTCTTGTCCATCCGCTTCTGGAACTCCGGATCCGACAGCGCCTCCACGGTGCCACTGGCGGGCGGGGCCGACGGCCGTTCCTTCTCCACGATCTCCTGGTGCTCCTGCGTCAGTTCGTGGAATTCACGCAGCGTGGGCAGGGCGGAGAGGTCCTTCAGGGCGAAGAACTCGAGGAACTCGCGGCTCGTCCCGTACAGCATGGGGCGACCCACCTCCTCCTTCTTGCCCAGGATCTTGATCAGCTTGCGATCCAATAGCGCCTTGATGACGGCGCCGCAGTCCACGCCGCGGATGTCCTCGACCTCCGGGCGGGTGACGGGCTGGCGGTAGGCGATGATGGCGAGCGTCTCCACGGCGGCGCGGGTGAGCCGCTGGGGCTTCACGCGCAGGTAGCGCCGCACGTACTCGCCCGAGTGCGGATCCGTGCGGAACTGCCACCCGCCGGACACCTCGTACAGGACGATCCCGCTGATGCCGTCGCGGTGCACGCCGGAGATCTGGTTGAGCGCCTCCTGGATCTTCTCGCGGTCGATGCCGGTGGCCTCGTAGAGCTGATCCAGATCCAACGGCTTGTCGGCGACGAAGAGCACGCTCTCCAGGATGGTGCGGATGCGTTCCGGGGAGAGGTTGCGGCTCTTCTGGAGGAGCTTCTCGAAGGACGTCTGGAGATCCGGGACCTCGTCGGCCTCGATGGTGGCGACGTCGGAGTCCTCGAGCTCGTCCTCGTCCACGGGGCCGGTGACGGCGGCGATCTCCTCCTCGGTGAAGGGGCTGGGAGCGCCGCGCGACGGCTTGGCTCCCGTATCGTCAGGGCCGTTGTTACCGGTACTCACTCTCGTCCACCTCCGTGGGGATGAGCCGCTCCAGGGCATCCCCGTTCGGTGTCAGGAGGATGTCCCCCAGGGGCTCCTCCTGGTGCACCTTGATGAGCCGCCGCTTCACCATTTCCAGGATGGCGAGGAAGGTGATGACCAGCTCCTGCCGTGTACGGTGCTCATCGAAGAGGCTCTCGAAGGTACACGGACTCTGGGTCTTCAGGCGTTCGGCCAGGCGACGGATCGCCTCGGTGAGGCTCACCTTCTCGCGGACCACCTCGTGTTGCAGCTTGGGCGCCAGGCGTTCGAGGACCCGGTCGAGCGCTTCCACCAGCTTGAGGACGGAGAACTCCTGGAGACCCACCTCCTCCTCGGGGATGGGCACGGCCTCCACGGGCACCCGGCGCGGGAAGACGTCGCGGTCCAGGATGTCCTGCCTGGCGAGCTGCTCGGCGGCGTCCTTGTACTTCTGGTACTCGAGCAGCCGGCGCACCAGCTCGGCGCGAGGATCGCCCGCGTCCTCCTGCTGGAGCTCGGCCACGGCGTCGGCCGCCTGCTCCGCGGCGTCCTGGCGGGGCAGCAGCATGCGGCTCTTGAGGTGCGCCAGGGTGGCGGCCATCACCAGGAACTCACCGGCGATGTCGAGGTTGATCTCCCGCATGTGCTCGAGGTGCTCGAGGTACTTCTCGGTGACGAGCGCGAGCGGGATGTCGAAGATGTCGAGCCGGTGCTCCTTGATGAGGTGGAGCAGCAGGTCGAGCGGACCCTCGAAATTGGGCAAGGCGACGCGAAAGGCGTCACCCGGGCTGAGGGGGACGTCCGTCTTGAGACCTTCCTCGGTAGGAGGGGCGCTGCGCCGACCTGCGGTCACCTAGACGTCCTTCACGGGCTCAGGGAACGCCCACGGCGCGGCGCACCCGCTGCATCAGGCGGGAGGCCTCGGCACGGGCCCGCTCGGCGCCGTCCTGGAGGATGCGCTCGAGTTCGGCCGGATCGTTCACCAGCTCCTCGCGGCGCTTGCGGGCGGGACCGAAGGTCTCGTGGAAGGCCTCCAGGAGCTGCTTCTTGTAGTCCCCGTAGCCCTTGCCACCCGCGCGCCACGAGGCGTCCACGTCCTTGAAGCGGGACTCGGGCAGCATGACCTTGAGCAGATCGTACAGGGGGGCGTTCTCGGTGGGCTTGGGGGCCTCCACGGGGGTGGAGTCCGTCTTGACGCCCATGATGCGCTTCTTGATCTCCTTCTCGTCCCCGAAGAGGTCGATGGTGTTGCCGTAGGACTTGGACATCTTCTGTCCGTCCACGCCCGGCACCACCGCGGTGCTCTCCTGGATGCGCGCGGCCGGCAGCTTGAGGATGCCGGGGGCGTGCCCCTTCTCCTTGCCGTCCGGATCCTGCGGGTCATACCCGGGCACGTACGTCATGTTGAACTTCACGGCCCAGTCGCGGGCGAACTCGATGTGCTGGATCTGATCCCTGCCCACCGGCACGGAGTCCGCGCTGTAGAGCAGGATGTCGGCGGCCATCAGCACCGGGTAGGCGAAGAGGCCGAAGTCGGGGCTGATGCCCTTGGCCACCTTGTCCTTGTAGCTGTGGGCGCGCTCCAGGTGGGCGTGCGGCACCACGGTGCCGAGGATCCAGTTGAGCTCCAGCACCTCCTTCACATCGCTCTGACGGAAAAGGACGGCCTTCTTGGGATCCAACCCGAGCGACAGGTAGGCGACGGCGGCCTCGCGGGTGAGCTCCTCGGCGAGCTTGGGCTCGCGCACGGTGGTGAGCGCGTGCAGGTTGGCGATGAAGTAGTACGCCTCACCCTCGTCCTGCAGTTGCACGAACTGCCGGAGGGCACCGTAGTAGTTGCCGATGTGCAACCGGCCCGAGGACTGGACTCCCGAGAGGATCCGCATGACTTCCACGCCTATACACGAAGGGGGTGACAGCCCTGGTTCGCACACCCAGGGCCGCCCTGCAACTTTCCTGCGAGCCCATACGGTCATTCGTGCCCGCCCGCCCGCTCCCCGGTCAGCCCGACTAGTGGGAACTTCTCGGGACGCGGGTAAAAGACGTGTGAAATCAATGGGTTGTAGTACGGGTCGGCCTCCGCTACCCTGCCCTCACGATGGAGCGGTTCAAAGGCAATCTGGCGAGCTACCGACTGCGGCTGTTGATGCCGGCGTTCTTCGAGGCACCGGCGGTGGATGGGACGCTGCGGGTGGAGCGGGGGTCGGTGCGCAGGCACTTCTTCTTCCAGCGCGGGATGCTGGTGGGTGAGAGCTCGAGCGAGCCGACGGAGCACCTGGGACAGGTGCTGGCACGGCTGCGGCTGCTGGACGCGACAAGGGCGGCGGCGGCCTTCGACGCGGCGGAAGCGGCGGGGGTGCCCTTCGGGACGTTCGTGGTGGAGCAGGGGCTGGTGGCGAAGGTGCGGCTGGTGGAAGCCCTGGAGCACAAGGCGCGCGAGGCCCTCTTCGACTGCTACGGGTGGGAGTCCGGCGAGCTGGAGTTCCGCCCGGGGCTGCCGCCGCTGGGGCGGGCGGTGGAGCTTCAGCTGAACCTGAAGGGTCTGCACCGGGACGCGCTGGCACGGATGCTCGAGTGGAGGGTGTTCTGGGAGCTGTTCCCGGGGCCGGGCACCACCTTTGGCGTGTACCGGGAGTTCGCGGTGGAGACGGTGTCGGCGGCGGAGGAGCTGTTTCTCCAGCTGGCCGAGAAGGGAGCGACGCTGAGCGAGCTGCTGGCGGCGGCGCCGGAGGGCCCGCTGCACGGGGCGCGTTGGGTGCTGCGCCTGTACCGGCGGGGAGCGCTGACGCCGCGCAAGCCTCGGGGCCCGAAGGTCGGCGAGGCGACGGAGCTGGCGGATCTACTGGAGCTGGCGCGGGGCCTGGTGGAGACGGGCCGGTACGAGGAGGCGGTGGCGGTGGCGGCACAGGTGCTGGAGCGGGCACCAGTGCCGGAGGCGCACGCGGTGTACCGGGAGGCGGAGGTGCGGCTGGCGGTGGCGGTGGCGGAGTCGGTGCTGGCGCTGGACGGGCGGCTGTACTTCGAGCCGCTGCCGCGCCCTACCCCACCGTCGCTGACGGCGGATGACCTGTACCTGTACGCGAAGCTACGGGGCAACCGGAGCGTGCGCGAGGTGCTGCGGAACACGGCGATGGGTGAGCTGGCGGCATACCGCTCGTTGCGCAGGCTGATGGAAGCGGGCCTCGCCAAGGTGATGCCGGAGAACACCCCGGTGCCGATGCGGCGGGCGAAGACGATGCCGTACGGAATCCCGACCGTCACCCTCTGAGCCTCACCCAGGCGCAAGCATCCCTCTCCCTCCGGGAGAGGAGCAGGGTGAGGGTATCGGGGCCGGGTAGGGTCGTTGCACGTCCCTCCCGCCTTCAATCCTCCAAGGCTCCACTCGCCGCGAGCGGCAGTTCCAGCCCCGCCTCGAACCAGTGGACGGAGGAGGCGATGGCGGCACGGGCGTTCGCCTCCTCGCGCTCACTGGCGAAGTGGCCGCTGAGCCCCACCTGATTCCCCACGACGATGGCCCGTGCGCCAAGAAAGCCCGCCCGCCACAGCTCGTGGTTGACGCGCAGCAGCCCCTCGCGCACGGCGCGCTCGGACAGCCGCACGTCGACGACGAACTGGGGGTACACCCAGGCGAGGTGCTTCACGGCACGCGCCTCCTCGATGCTGTGGGCGATGCCGCGAAGCATCGGCTGGTCGCCCTGTCCGCCGAGCTGGAGAAGGTGCCCCTTGGGCAGCAGCCGGCAGGCCTCGCAGATGACGAGCTCGCAGAGCTCGAATCGGTCCACGTGGTACTGGATGCGGCGGATCGGGCCCTGAGGGCCGAAGAGGAGGAGTTCGGTGCGTCCCCGCCGCAACCCGATCACCAGGAGATGTTGTCGCCCGATGAGTCGCAGCTCCAACATCCCTTCGTCACGAACCGAGTAGCCGCGGACCTCTGGAGGCAGGGTCAGGACGCGCTGGCTGCCGAGGGAGAGTTTCCGCTGCTCGGCCTCCGCCGCGCTCACTGGCAAGCTCGTGCCCAGCAGCATGCCCACCACCAGGATCCAATGCGCGACGCTCATCCGGACGCTCCTCTGGGAGAGGGGTGTTAGAAGGGTCCCCAGTGGAGCATTTCATGAACAAGTCCGACCACCCTATCGCCTACCTCACGGACGTGGAGGGCATCTGGGAGAAGCTGGCCTGCTTCTGCCGGGACAACCCGCACGTTTCCTTCGAGGACGGGGAGCGGCTGGTGGTGCGGCCGGGCGCCACCTTCGTCTATGGGGGAGATGCCATTGATCGAGGCCCCGACGGGCGCCGGGTCGTGCGGACGCTTCTCGATGCCTGGCGTCGGCAGCCTTCCCAGGTGGTGCTGCTGGCGGGCAACCGTGACATCAACAAGCTGCGCCTGGTGCGCGAGCTGAACGGACACCCCCTGGCGCGGACTCCCCCGGAGGTGCAGCGGGGCCCACGGCCCGTGCTGTTGCGGTGGATTCTCGAGAACACCATGGGCGCGCGCGGAGCCTTCGAGTTCCGCCGGGCCGAGCTGGCCCGCACCGACGCGTCGGCGAGCGAGGAGGACGTGGTGGCCAGCTTCCTCGAGGACCTCGGTCCCGGGGGAATGCTGCGCGACTACCTCACCGCCTGCCAGCTGGCACACCGCATCGGCAACACGCTCTTCGTCCATGGCGGGTTGCACGAGGACAGTCTTGGGCTGGTGCCCTCCCGGGGCCACGTGGAGGGCGTGGACGCCTGGATGGAGGCCCTCAACGGCTGGTACCGCGAGCAGCTCGCGGCCTTCGCCGAAGGGCGACTCGACCCGGGAGGCCTTCCCGCCTGGGAGCCGGTCATCGCCTACCAGGCCCCCGCCCCAGGCAAGCGGATCAACACCGCCAGCGTGGTGTACGGGCGCATGGCCAACGAGCTCAACCACCCGACCCTCCCTTCCCGGGCCCTCATCGAGACCCTCGCCCGCTCGGGCATCCACAGGCTGGTGGTGGGCCACACCCCGAGCGGGGACTGTCCCTCGCTGCTTCGCGAGGAGGCGTTCGAACTCATCCTCGCGGACAACTCCTACGGTAGGGTCGAGGGAGCCTCGCGTCTCTTCCTCCGCGACGACAGCGTGTACGTGGAAGGACAGGTGAGACTGGATGACGGACGGCTGGAGCAGGTCCACTTCCAGCTCGCGCTCGGAGACAGCTCCGTCCCCATTGGCCGGCGGCTGCTCGACACCGGGCAGCTGGTGAAGGGGCCGCTCGTGAGCGGGGACTGGCTCTTGTTCCGTGCGTTGCCGCAGTTCCGCGTGGAGCAACTCTCGGTGGCCCCGGGCGCGCTCACGGGCCGGAGTCTGGGCCCCGCGAGAACCGGGAACTGAGACACCCCGGCGTCAGACCGCGGGGGCGGCGTCTGGCTGGCGCCGCAGCAGCGTGGCGGCGGCCGTGGTGAGGCTCGCCAGGGCCACCAGCGCCAGGGTCGTGAGCCCCACCGCGTCCCAGTGGACGATGGGCACGCCCCGGAGGGCCTGGACGGCGAGCACCAGCGTCACCCCGACGTAGGCGACGCCCGTGGCACGGACGGCGGCCAGGCGCTGCGTCTCGGAGAGGTGCCGCCGACGCGCGAGCACCGCCGCGAGGATGGGGAGCAGTTGCATGGCGTGCAGCCCGAGAAAGTGCGCCGGCCGCATATCACCGGCCACGGTGCTCCAGCCGACCAGGGGCAGGCCCGGGCCACCGTCCGGCGCGCCGAACGTGTGCGAGCCCGACTCGAGCACCTGTTGCCCGGCCTTCATGGCCTCGAGCTGCGCCGGCTTCGGGGTCGTCATGAAGTACCCGAGGCCCATGCCGATCACGGCCGCGATGAAGCCGATGCGCAGCGCCGCCGCGAGCGGGCGATCCGCCAGTTGCGAGCGCAGCAGGGCGATGGCGAGCACGATCATCGTCACCCACAGCACCGTGATGGCGATGCCCATGATGCTGAAGATGGCGGCGTCGAAGGGCGTGACCACGTTGAAGTGACTGCGGACCCCGCGCGCCGCCTGGAGCGTGATGGCGACCATCTCGATGGTGCCGGCCGCGGCGAGAACGTGGCCCGAGAGCCGGACGAGACGCCGCCGCTCGGAGAGGAAGGAGAAGAAGTACAGCAGGGTGGCGTTGTACGCGGCCAGCGACAGGTAGAACTTCGTCGGCTTGAGCCAGACCGGCTCGCCCACCAGGTGCCGTGGATCCAGCAGGAGCCCGAGCGTGGTGAGCAAGGCGCCCAGGATCATGACCCCGGTGGCGACGGCGAGAGTTGGAGAGAGGGACCAGGCGCGGTTCCAGAGGGAGCGCGCGGACGGCGCGGAGGCGAAGCTGGGGACGGACATCAGCGGACTCCTTCGGGAGCGAGAGGGGCGTCTCTATGTGACCAATGTAAACATGCCATGTATCCAGTGTCAACATGCACGGACTGGGGTGCGCCTTGGAGACGCAGGGGAACGGCGAGGAGGCTACGTGCCCCCTGCCCTCTTCCTCGTCACGCGACCGCCCATGACCCCCCCCCGGCCGCGCACGTCGTCTCCGCGAGGATGGGCGGTGTCGTACACGGCACGCAGCCGCGCGCCGTTCACGTGGGTGTAGATCTGTGTGGTGGCCAGGTCCGCGTGGCCGAGCATCGCCTGCACCGCGCGCAGGTCCGCGCCACGCTCCACCAGGTGCGTGGCGAACGAGTGCCGCAGCTTGTGCGGCGACAGCGGCTTGCGGATGCCAGCCTTGAGCGCGTAGCGCTTGAGCAGCTTCCAGAAGCCCTGCCTCGTGAAGCCGTCCCCGCGCGGGGTGACGAAGAGGGCCTGCGACTCGTGCTTGCCCAGCAGCAGCAGCCGGGGCCCCGCGAGGTACGCCTGCACCTTCTCCGCCGCGATGCTGCCCACCGGGACGATGCGCTCCTTGGCGCCCTTGCCCTTGGCCACCAGATAGCCGGCGCCAAGCTGGATGTCGTTGATGCCCAGGCCCACCAACTCGCTCACGCGCAGGCCGGTGGCGTACAGCACCTCCAGCATGGCCTTGTCGCGGATGCCGACGGGGTTGCTCTCGTCCGGGGCGGCGAGCAACTGCTCCACCTCCTCCAACGTCAGGAAGATGGGCAGCTTGCGCGCCGCGCGCGGCGTATCGATGTCCTCGGTGGGATCCTTCTCCACGTACTTCTCGGCCACGAGGAAGCGGTGGAAGCCACGCACCGCCGCCAGGTGCCTCGCCTGGCTGCGCCGGGACAGCTTGCGCCCGTTCAGCGTCGTCAGGTGACCGGAGATGTGGTCCGGCGTGACGCGCGTCACATCGGTGAGGCCCCTGGCCTTCAGGTCGGAGAAGTACACCGCGAGATCCGCGGCGTAGGCATCCACCGTCTTGCCGGACAACCCGCGCTCGGCACGGATGAAGGCGATGAACGCGTCGAGGTACCCTTCCATGGGTTCACAGGGTAGCCCGGGAGGTCTCACGGGCAAACTTTGGGAGTCCTCAGTCCAGCTGGCCCTTGCCTTGCCGCAGCACCTCGATCTGGTCGTCGATCAACGACACCACCGTCGAGGGCTCCATCAACTTCACTCCGCCATCGAGGATGAGCTCCAGCCCATGCCCCAGGGCGTCCTTGATGTCCCTGGCGTCGATGAGGGGCTCGCCCTCCTCGTTCGAGGCCGAGGTGGTGACGATGGGCCGCCCCAGCGCCGCCGCCAGCGCCCGCGCCAGCCCCGAGTCCGGCACGCGGATGCCCACCTGCTTCTGCTTCGTCATCATCACCTCGGGCACCAACCGCGTGGCCTCGAGGATGAACGTGAAGGCCCCGGGCGTCAGGCTCTTCATCGTCCGGTACGCGAAGTTGCTCACGTGCGCGTACTTCGCCACGTCCGACAGGTCCGGACACAGGAAGGACAGGGGCTTCTTCCTGTCCCGTCCCTTCAGTTTGTACAACTTCTCGATCCCCTTCTTCGAGCCCAGGTCGCACCCCAGGCCGTAGTAGGTGTCCGTCGGGTAGGCGATCACCCCTCCATTGGCGAGCAGCTCCACCACGCGCTGCACGTGCCTCGGCTGCGGATGCTCCGCGTTCACCTCGATGATGGATGCTGACGCCATGGTGTGACTCCTCAGGCAGTCCCCGGCGCCTCGTCGGAGCGGGTCTCCCCGCTTCGCTGGAGGGCTCTCCGGGTGAGGACGGGGCCGATCAGCTCGTGGGCGGTGATCATCGCCACGATGAGCACCTCCACCTGCGGCCCGAAGTCCGGGAAGGTTCGAGAGATGAGCGCGGCCAGCCCGAAGGTGACGCCCGCTTGTGAAATGAGCCCCATCCACAGGTAGCGGCCCAGGCGCGGATCCTCCGGGGGGGCGAAGCGCCGGCACGAGCCGTAGATGGCCACCGCGCGCAGCGCCACGAGCAACAGGGCCGCCGGGCCCACGATCAGCAACGCGTCCAGCTTGAGCCCCGCGCCGGCCGCGGCGAAGAAGAGCGCGAAGATGGGCAGGCCCGCCTGCTGGATGGCGTGATGGATGCGCTGGCCCTCGCGCTCGTCCAGGTTGGCGATCAGCGCCCCGGCCGCCAGCGACACCAGCAGCGGCGACAGGTGCAGCTGCGCGCCCGCCTCGGCCGAGACGAAGCACAACCCCACCAGGAAGAGTGGCAGCTCGCGCTTCACCCGCCCCATGTACAGCAACATCACCAGGGCCAGCATACCGCCCACCAGCACCGAGCCGAACAGCTCCCACACCACCCCGCCCAGCAGCCCACCCACGTCCAGCCCGCCGCCAAAGCTCGCCCGCGTCAGGCCCGCGGCGATCGCGAAGGCCACCATCACCACCAGGTCCCCGATGATGACCAGGGCCATGAGGAACTCGGTGAAGGTGCCGCGCGCCCTCGTCTCCTGCACGATGGCGATCGTCACCGTGGGTGAGAAGGACACCACCACGGTGGACACGAGCGCGCTGACGGCCAGGGCCTGCGGCACCGTCATGGATGCGAGGAAGGGCAGCCACGGCTTGAGCGCGAAGAGTGCCCCGAAGCCGACCAGGAACGTCACCCCGCACACCGCGACGCACAGGACCGTCACCTTGGCGCCCACCCGCCGGATGAGCCCCAGCTGGAGCTCCGTGCCCGCCACCAGCGCGATGAGGCTCACCGCGAGCCCCTTGAGCAGCTCCAGCCCCTTCACGCCCGCGCCGGGGATGAAGCCCAGGGCGTAGGGCCCCACCACCACGCCGATCAGCAGGTAGCCGGTGAGTCGCGGCAGCCCGAACCCCTTGGCCACCTTGCCCGCGAAGAGCCCGCACAGCAGCAGCCCTCCCGCGGCGAGCGCCACCGAGGTCCCGGTGTCCACGCGCCAGACCTGGGCCCGGGTGATGGCCGCCAGCACCGCCAGCAGCAGCAGCAACCGCAGGAGCGCTTCCTTCATGCCGTGCCTCCCGGGGTCCGCGTCGGCGGCGCCGCGAGCACGTGGCGGAAGGCGCGGCTGGCGAGCAGCTCGTTGAAGACGGAGCCCGCCACCACCACGTCGAAGACCCGCTGGGACAACGTCCCCGGTACCAGCATGAGGTACTCGGCCACCATGCATAGCGCGAGCCCACCCTGGGCGATGAGGGCGTAGCCAAGCCGCGGTGGCAGCGCCAGCGTGTTCCCGGCGATGCGCTGCGCGAGCGCGCCCCCCATCACCTTGCCCAGGAAGCGCAGGCCCACGTACCCCGGCAGCAGCGCCCAGGCCATCACGTCCCGCGCCTGGACGTGGGCGCCCACCAGGAAGACGAGCAACAGGTACACGGGTCTCTCGAAGCGGCCCAGCTCCCGCGCCGCCTGCTCCACGGCCCGGCCTCCCACGAGCGCCAGGGTGGCCCCACAGGCCACACCCGCCAGCAGCGCCGAGACGCGCAGGTACGCCGCCGCCCCGGACACCAGGGCGATGCCGCCGAGCAGCACCGCCATCAGCTCGCCATGATCTTTCAGCCCGTGCATGAGGAAGGCGAGCAGCGCCCCGCACGCCCCCCCCAGCAGCAACGCGAGTCCCACCAGCCCCAGCCCATGGAGGAGGTCGCCCGTCACGCCGAAGGCGAGCGCCAGCGCGAGCACGCTCAAGCCCACCACGTCGTCCAGCACGGTGAGCAGCGCCACGGACAGCCCGCGCCCGCGCTCCATGCGTCCACTGCGATAGCCCAGCACCGCGAAATGGCCGGAGGAGAGGCTGGCCGCCGCGCCCAGCAGTGCCGCCGCCCCCACCGCCGCCCCAGGAGGCAGCCCCATGGCGAAGAGCAGCGGACCGGCCAGGGGCAGGGCTACCCACACGAAGGTCGTCCCAGCATGCGCCAGCGCGGCCGCGTACACCGCGCTCGGCAGCAACCGCATCAGGCGAGGCTCCAGGTTGAGGCCCACGATGACGCCCGCCACCCCGAGCCCCAAGGCGAGCACCGGGCGCAAGGCCGTCAGGTCGCTCCAGGTGAGTCCTCCCAACGAGCCCGGCCCCAACACCGCGCCCAGGGCGAGGAAGAGCAGGCCGCTGGCGGCGAGCTGGGCCACGGCCGGGAAACGGCCAGGGTCCAGCGCGGCTCGGCTGGAAGCGAGCAGCGAGAGGGCCGCGATGGAGAGGAAGACGAGCAGCGCCTGCACGCGGAGGTGCTTACACCGCCCGGCGCGCCGCGTCACTCCCGACGATGGGGGGGGGCACCAATCACCGGCAGGGCCACCAGGCGGCCCATGGGGGGATCGTCCGCGTCCATTTCCAACTGGATGCGCTGGACGAGCCGCTCCACTTCTTCCGGCGAGGAGGCGGGCAGGAGGCTCACCAGGATGAGCCGGTCTTCATCCGCCCCGAGCGCGAGGCTGCGCAGGCCGGCGAAGACGGGGACTTCGGCTGACAGGGTGGCCGCGGCGCTACGGGCCCGCACGACCAGCGGCTCCGGGAGGCCAAACTCCCGGAGCCGCCGAATGGCCCGTTCAGGTTGGTCCGCGTGGTCGAGGAACGCGAGGAAGAGGTACACGTGGCCGTGTCTACCCGGTCCGCGGCCCTTCCGTCACGCTACTCGCTGCGGCCTGGGCCCTCTTCGGTGGGCGGAGGAGCTGCAGATGCCGACTCGCCCTGGGCCTGCTGCGGTTGCTCCTGCTGCTTCTCCATGGCGGCGCGTGCCGCGCGCTTGCCCTCCTCGATGAGCTTCTTCACCTTCTGGCCACCCTTGCGGCCAATCTCCTCGTAGAAGTTCGGTCCCCGCGTCGCCTTCACCCGGTCCCCGCCCTTCTTGCCGATCTCCTCGTAGAACTTCGCGCCGCGCTCGGCCTTGACGGTCTCTCCGCCCTTGCGGCCGATTTCCTCGTAGAAGGACCGACCCCGCTCGGCCTTCACCGTGGCGCCACCTTTGCGGCCGATCGTCTCGTAGAACTCGCGGCCTCGCTCGTTGCGGACAGTCTCTCCGCCCTTACGACCCGCCTCGGCCACCGTCATGCTGCCCTTGTTGTCCTTGTCCTGCTGCATGGTGTCTCCTCCTGCTTTCTCCCCCTTCCCCACGAGGGGTGCCCCTTGCCTGAAAACTTGGGACGGAAGCGCCCCGATGCAAGCAAGCTCCGTACACCGCCAGCCGTTCACGCTGAACAGAGCACATCCAAAACCCCAGGGAATACGCGGGCTTAGAGGGCATATGCTGTCCGTGCGGGCATGACTACGGCCTGCCCGCCCGGACGCTTCAGTGTCAAGAACACCCCACTCCGCATTGCCGATTCCCGTTGGCTGTCCCACCTTTCGGCCCAATCCAGGCACGGAGGGTCGGCGTGAACGGTCGCGGTGGTGGTGGCGGTGTGAAGGTCTGGCTGCGCGTCCTCGCGCCCATGCTGGCCTCCATCGCGGGCCTCACGACGTTGCGGTTGCTGGGGCCGGACTTCATCAACCAACAGGATCTGCACGCCCTCCTCGCCCCCCTGGGCAAGTGGGCGCCGCTGACCTTCATCTTCTTCCTGGCGATCCGGCCGGTGACGCTGCTGCCGGGACAGCTCTTCACGGCGGTGGGTGGAATGATCTTCGGCACCGTACCGGCGACGCTCTATTCACTGGCGGGCAGTCTGCTGGCCTCGGCGCTCATTTTCGGACTGTCCCGGTGGCTGGGGACGCGGCTGATGAAGCGCATGGCGGGCAGCCGCTACCCGGCGATCACCCGGGTGGCGCGCCGGCACGGCTTCAAGTTCGCGCTGCTCACGTGCATCAACCCGCTGCTGCCCACGGACGTGATGATCGCCGCGGCCACGGCGGCCGGGGCGCGCTTCTGGCCCCTGGCGCTGGGGGTGGTGCTGGGCACCATTCCGGGCACGTTCCTCACCGCGCAGTTCGGCAGCGGGCTGGCACAGGGCCAGACGGTGATGACGGTGGTGTCGGGCGTGGGGATGGTGGTGTCGCTGGTGCTGGGGGCGGTGCTCGGCCGCCGCATCTTCCAGGAGATCAACGAGGAGGCGCCGGCCGAGGAGCAGGAGCCGGAGTTCAAGGCTCCACCGCGCGGCCCACCCCTCTCGGCGAAGGGACGGCTCACTCAGCCGACGCTGTCGACCTTCCAGAAACTCCCGCCGCCCGGAGCGTGATTCAGCTCCGCGGCTGCGCGCCCTCGCGCTCCAGGGACTCCAGGGCGGCGGTGATGGCCGCGACCAGGGCCTCCTCGTCCCCGGAGCCCACCACCTTCACGCCCCCTCGGGTGATGTAGAACGAGTCCATGGCCCGGTGGGCCTCGGTGGCCACCTTGGCGACGGCAATGCTCGCGCCGGCGCGGGTGAGCGCGGAGGAGATGGCGTGCAGCAGGCCCACGCGGTCCTGCGCCACCACGTCCACCACGGTGAAGTCGCGGGAGGCGCGGTTGTCCACCGTCACCCGGGGGGCGACGGGAGGCAGGGGCCGCTGGAGGAGCGAGCCCGAGCGCCGCCTGCGCAGCACATCCTCGAGGGAGGCCTCTCCCCGGAGGACGCGGAGGAGATCCGTCCGGGCCGTGCGCCAGCGGGAGCGCTCGAGCAGGAGGCCATGCGGAGGCCGCACGTCGAACACGTCCAGCGCGAGCCCGTCCGAGGTGGAGACGATGCGCGCGGAGAGGATGTCGATGCGGTGGGCGGACAGCACGCCGGTGAGAAGCGAGAGCAGGCCCGGCCGGTCACCGCTCGCGAGGGAAAGCTCGCTGTAGCCAGCCTCGGGGTGGTGGCGGAGGGCGGCGGCCAGGGGATGGGCCCGGGCGCGCGCGAGGAGGCGCCCATGGAGCGTGGCGCGCGAGGGATCCGTGCCGAGGAAGTAGCGCTCGGGGAGCACCTCGCCCAGCTCACGTGCCCGCGCCTCTCCGAAGGTCCGGGCCCAGCGCGAGTGGAAGCGCTCGCGCACGTGCTCGGAGGGACGCCCGCCCGAGGAGGCCGCCGAGCCGATCAGGTGGGCCCGCGCCTTGTCATACAGCTCGCGCAGGAGCTGGGCCTTCCAGCCCGTCCACATCTTCGGCCCCACCGAGCTGATGTCCGCCCAGGTGAGGAGGTAGAGGCTGGTGAGCTTGTCCACGTCGCCCATCTGGCGGGCGAAGTCGGCGATGAGGGCCGGGTCGCTCAAGTCGCGGCGCTGGGCGGTGTGGCTCATGGCCAGGTGATCCTTCACGAGGAACTCGGCCACCTCTCGCTGACGGGGCGACAGGCCCAGGCGCTCGCCGAGGGCCACCATCAACAGCCGGCCCTTCTCCGAGTGGTTGCCCCCCATCCCCTTTCCCGCGTCGTGCAGGAGCATGCCGAGGTAGAGCGGGAGCGGGTCCTTCAAGTCCCGCATCTCGCGGGAGAGCTCGGGCTCCTGCTGCACCAGATCGCCCGCGCGCAGGCAGTAGAGGCGGCGCACGGCGAAGAGGGTGTGAACGTCGACGGTGTACACGTGGTACAGGTCGTGCTGGTGGTGGGCGGTGACGCGGCCGAACTCGGGCACGACGGCGCCGAGCACCCCGGAGTCGTGCAGCTCGAAGAGGAGCTCGCCGTGGGTGCCGGGCCGGGCGAAGAGGGCCTTGAAGGCGGCGGAGACGGCGGGGGTGTCGCGGGCGGCCTCCAGCGCGGGCAGGGCCTGCACCACCTGCTCGCGAGCCCAGGAGTAGAGCGGCAGGCCGTGCTCCTCGGCGATGCGGAAGAAGTCGAGGATGGAGGAGGGCTCCCGGGTGAAGAGGGCCGGGTCGGCCACGGTGAGCTTGCCGCGGAACACCTTGAAGGGTCCGAGCCGGCGCTCGGGGAGGAAGGACACCTTGCGGGAGGTGCTGAGTTCCTCGCAGCGGGCGATGAGCGCGTCGGCGGCCTGGCGGAGGGCGCTGGCGGCCAGGTAGTAGTCGCGCATGAAGGCCTCGACGGGGAGCACGGGGCCCTGCTGGTAGCCGAAGAAGCGCGCCACCTCCTCCTGGAGGTCGAAGGTGAGCCGGTCCTCCTTGCGGCCACGGAGGAAGTGGAGCTGGTGGCGGATGCGCAGGAGGAAGTCCCGAGCGGCCTTGAGGCGCGCCACCTGTGAGCCGGGGAGGATGGACTGCTGGAGGAGGCCGGTGAGGCCCCGGGTGCGGAAGCGCACGCCGGCGATCCACAGGGAGGTCTCCAGGTCGCGCAGGCCGCCGTCCCCTTGCTTGAGGTTGGGCTCGAGGAGGAAGACGGAGTCGCCAAAGCGCTCGCGGCGGGAGCGTAGCTCGCGGACCTTGTCCTGGATGTAGGCGTCGGAGCGGTGGGTGTGGAGCACGGGGAGGACGTCCTCGGCGAACGCGTCGAAGACGGTGGCCTCACCGGTAAGGAAGCGCGAGTCGAGCAGCGCGGTGCGGATGGTGTGGTCGGCATCGGCGGCGCGGAGACACTCGTCGGGGGTTCGGGCGCTCCAGCCGACGGCGCGCTTCAAGTCCCACAGGAGCGTGGGGAATGCACGGGCCAGGGGCGTGGCGGCCTCCTCGGAGACACCGGGGCCACGCAGGAGGAGCAGATCCAGATCCGACTGAGGAGACAGCTCGCGGCGTCCGTAGGAGCCGAGCGCGACGAGGGCGAGCCCGGAGGGGGCGTGAAGCTCGGCGGAGAGCTCGCAGAAGAGGCCGTGGACGAGCCTGTCGGTGGCGGCGGAGAGGAGGCGGCAGGTGGACAGACCGGAAGCGCCGCCGCGGTGGAAGGCCTCGACACGGGCGTGGGTCTCGCGGAGGTAGTCACGGGCGCGGGCGAGACGATCCTCGGGGCCTCCACGAGGGAACTCGGGAAGCGAACCGAGGGCCTCGCGGTGGGTGTGCGCTGGTGGCTGGGGGATGGGCGGGATGCTCATGACGGTTTGTGACCTATCATGGCTGGCGAGCCCATCATCAAGACGGTCGTGTCCCCTTGACCCACATGCGTCCACCCATGGATTGGAGAGGCCACCACGTCAGCACTCTCGACATCCTGCTGTTCATGCGGGATGAACTCCGCAGCGGCACGATGCCCGAAATGTTCATCGGAGCCTTGGACATCTATCGCCTCAGCGCCTTTGTCCAAGGTAGCGAACTCACGCTGTACTACAACCGCGTTCCCAACGAATCCTATCAGGAGTTCCTTGCCTGGCTTCGCGACGTGAAGCAGGAGTTTCCGCAAGGGGGCGGCTGGGCCAGGAAATGCCTTGAGGATTGTGGCGGAGACCACTTGCGCGCCATCCAGAAGTTCCTCGATCTTGTCGCCGAGTTCATGTCACAGCACAAGGAGCCTACGGAAACGCCACCTGGCGGAGGTTGACGGCGCGCGGTCCCGCCTCCCAGAGGCTCAGCGTGGCGTCGCCTTGAGGCGAGTCCCCTGGCCCCTCGGCTTCCACCACCACCAGGCCGGTCTTTCCAGGAGCAATGGTCTCGGCCTGCCAGACCAGTCCCTCCAGCGGCTTGTCGTTGACGGCCAGGGACCCACCCACCACCGTCCATGGCTCCGTGCCTGAATTGCTCACCCACACCGCCACGGCTACGTTCTTTTCGGACCGATAGCAGCTGATTCTTCTGACGGAGAGCTCTCTTTTTTGAAGCTCTTCATAGCCCATGACCGATCGTACCAAGACACCCTGGTCTTTCAGGAGCCCGCTGGTGATGAGGGTGCGGAGTCCAACGGGCTGATTGACCTGGGCTCGCATCCGCTCGACTTCCCCACGCAGCCGCTGATTCTCCTCACTCAAGTGCTGAGTCCTCGCGCGCTCCTGCGCCACCTCTTGCTGGAAGGACTCCCGGGTACGCCGGTCTCGATACACCTCCACCTGATGGGTGGCCCGTCCGGAATGAGCCACCAGCGTGAAGGTGATGTCTTCCCGGGAGGCGGCGCCTCCATCCACGAAGCGCGCCGTGAGCCGGAGTCGCTCCCCCTCCACCATGTCTCTCGGGGGAACGAAGCTGATACCGATTCTGCCACGTGACACTTCCACGAAGCGCACCTCGTCCTGCAACTCCACGTGAACGGGTGCGTCGAACAGCAAGCCCGTCAGGAGTCCAGGACTGACGCAGAGCTCCCGCTCCGCCGGGGTGGGCGGCAGTGACAACTCGATGCGCCGCATGTCCTCGCAACCGGCAATCGTTGGCGGCTCCACGACGGGGGAAACTTGAAGGACCGCCAGGACCAGGAGGAATGAAGGCGAAAATGGGAGCATGGTGAAACAAAGCCTCTGGCGCGGACCCGCGCTCAGCGCACCAGCCGCGCTCCAATCGAGGCGGAGATGAAGACCTTCTTGGACGTACTTTCCTTCAACATGGGAGTGCCTGGCCCGTTCTGCGTCAGTTCAATGCAGATCGGCACGATCTCCCCACCAGGCAGGTGAGCCCGGGTGAAGAGACCATACACCTGGTCCTTGGCGAAGAAGAGACGCCCGGAGAAGAGGGTTTTCTCTGGGAGTGTCCCCCAAGGCAGGCCCAGCTCCACGTTGTGGATCTCACCCTCCCGTACTTCGACAGGAGAGACGGATAACGTAGGGGGGATCAGCAGGAAGTTCGTCCCCTCCAGGTGGAAACGCTCGTAGGTCCCCTGGGTTCCGGGTGGGCAGTCCTTGAGCGTCGGACGTGGCGGTGGAGCACTCACGCAGGCGGAGCCAGCCATCATGCATGCAGCGGTCACCGAGCGTGCTTTCTTGGAGCGGGTCATCAAGGGATCCTCCTGTTTGTGTTTCGTCGCGCTGGCGACGGGCGGTTCAACGTCAACGTCTTTCGTTGGTACGAAGGGAGCTATTTCCTGGCTGGAACCGGCCTGGTGGGTTGGGGGAAGAAGTGGCAACGGCTCACGTCGCGGTGCGGGAGGCAGGAAGAGCAGGCCCGCCCCCCAGGCCGCGGGGAGCGCGACCGCGGCAATCCAGAACCATCGTCCAGGGGTCCCGCGAGAACGTGGCACCGGGACACGAGCCCTCACCTGCTGCTGGCCGCCAGGCAGGAGCGGACCGTTCCAGGCG
>NZ_DASVWK010000471.1:0-4445 GCF_036389735.1 Archangium sp.
TTGCGGTGCAGGGCCGCGATGAGGTTCTCGGGGTTGCCGCACAGCCCGAAGCCGCCGCTCATCAGCGTGGCGCCATCCGGGATGTCACGGACGGCCTCGTCCGCGCTCGCGATGATCTTGTTCATGAGCCCCTCCTACGAGAACGGGGCGAAGGCCCGTCACAGGCCTCCACCCCGCCCCCCTCCGTCAGCCGGAGAGGGAGTGCGTCCCACGTGGGACTAGCGCTCCACCATCAGCGCGATGCCCTCGCCGCCGCCGATGCACAGCGACGCGACGCCCCGCTTCTTGTTCGTGTCCTGCATCGTGTGCAGCAGGGTCACCAGGAGGCGCGCGCCCGAGGCGCCGATCGGGTGGCCGAGCACCACCGCGCCGCCGCGCACGTTCACCTTCGAGCCCTCCAGGCCGAGGATCTTGTTGTTGGCCAGGGCCACCACCGCGAAGGCCTCGTTGATCTCCCAGAGGTCCACGTCGGTGGTCTTGTGGCCGGTCTTCTTGAGCAGGTTGTTGATGGAGTCGGCCGGAGCGATGGTGAACTCCACCGGCTTGCGGGCGGCCCCGGCGTAGCCAGCGATGCGGCCCAGCACGGTGCGGCCCTCGGCCTTGGCGCGCTCGGCGCTCATCAGCACCAGCGCCGCGGCGCCGTCGTTGATGGACGAGGCGTTGGCCGCCGTCACCGTGCCGTCCTTCTTGAAGACGGACTTGAGCGTCGGAATCTTGTCCGGCTTGGCGTTCTTGGGACCCTCGTCCTCGCTCACCACCACGTCGCCGCCCTTGCCGCCGGGCACGGTGACGGGGACGATCTCCCGGGAGAACAGGCCGGCCTTCTGGGCCTCGATGGCGCGCCGGGTGGACTCCAGGGCGTACTCGTCCTGGTTGGCGCGGCTGATGCCCTGGGTGGTGGAGCACTCCTCGGCGCAGCTGCCCATGTGGACGTTGCCGTAGGGATCCCACAGGCCGTCATGGATCAGCGCGTCCTTGAACTCCACGTTGCCCATGCGGGCGCCGCCGCGCATGGAGTGGCTGAGGTAGGGCGCGTTGCTCATGGACTCCATGCCACCGACCACGACCACCTCGGCGTCACCGAGGGCGATGGCCTGGGCGCCGGCGATGACGGCCTTCATGCCCGAGCCGCACACCTTGTTGATGGTGACGGCGGGGACGCTGTCGGGGATGCCGGCATGGATGGCGGCCTGACGGGCGGGAGCCTGGCCCACGCCGGCCTGGAGCACGCAGCCCATGATGGTCTCGCCGACCTGATCCGGGGAGACGCCCGCGCGCTCCAGCGCCGCCTTGATGGCGATGGCGCCGAGCTGGGGCGCCGTCAGCTTGGACAGAGCACCCTGGAAGGCTCCGATGGGGGTACGCGCCGCGCCAACGATGACCACTTCACGAGCCATGAACTGCCTCCTTGGGGAGGTTGAAGAGAATTTCGAATAACAATCGCGAGGGCCCTTATCACTGAGCCTTCCGAGCGGATCAAGCCTCCTTGCCCGCCCTTAAGACCAAAAGCAAACGGCCGGGCCCCCTCTCGGGAACCCGGCCGTCAGGCTTCCTCTTATGAGGAGACCAAGCCTTACTTCTTCAGCTTGCTCGCCATCACGTCGCCGAGGCGGGCCTTGGAGCCCTCGGCCTGGCGGCGGAGGTACTCGCGGTAGTCCTCGCCCTCGCCGATCAGGGCCTTCATCGACAGCGCGACCTTCCGGTCCTGGGTGTTGATGTCGATGATCTTGACCTCGACCTCCTGCGCCTCGGTGACCACGTCACGCGGGTTCTCGACGCGCTCCTCCTTCAGCTCGGAGACGTGCACGAGGCCCTCGATGCCGGGCTCGATCTCCACGAAGGCGCCGAAGTCGGTGACCTTGGTGACCTTGCCCTTGACGCGGCTGCCCACCGGGGTGCGCTCGGAGAGCGTGTCCCAGGGATCCGGCTGGAGCTGCTTGATGCCCAGGCTGAAGCGCTCGTTCTCGACGTCGATGTTGAGCACCACCGCCTCGACCTCGTCGCCCTTCTTGAACATCTCGCCCGGGTGCTTGATGCGCACCGTCCAGGAGATGTCGGAGACGTGCACCAGGCCGTCCACGCCCTCCTCGACGCCGACGAACACGCCGAAGTCGGTGACGTTGCGGATCTGACCCTTGATGACCGAGCCGATCGGGTACTTGTCCTCGAGCATGGTCCAGGGGTTCTGCTCGATCTGCTTCATGCCCAGCGCGATGCGCTTGGCCTTCGGATCGATGTCGAGCACCACCGCCTCGACCTCCTGGCCGACCTCGAGCACCTTGCTGGGGTGCTTGAGGCGCTTGGTCCAGGACATCTCGGACACGTGCACCAGACCCTCGACGCCCTGCTCGATCTCGATGAACGCGCCGTAGTCGGTGATGGAGACGACCTTGCCCTTGACGCGGGTGCCGACCGGGTACTTCTCGTCGGCGCGGTGCCACGGGTCCTCCTGGATCTGCTTGAGACCCAGGCTGACGCGCTCCTGCGTGGGGTCGAACTTGAGGACGACGACGCGAACCTCGTCACCCACGTTGAACATCTCGCTGGGGTGACCGATGCGGCCCCACGACATGTCGGTGATGTGCAGCAGGCCGTCGATGCCGCCGAGGTCGATGAAGGCGCCGTAGTCGGTGAGGTTCTTGACCACGCCCTTGAGGACCGCACCCTCCTTGAGGTTCTTGAGGGTCTCCTTCTTCATCTCCTCGCGCTGCTTCTCGAGGAGCACGCGGCGGGAGAGGACGATGTTGCCGCGCTTCTTGTTGAACTTGATGACCTTGAACTCGAATTCCTTCGAGATGTACTGGTCCAGGTTGCGCACGGGGCGGATATCCACCTGGCTGCCGGGGAGGAACGCCTTCACGCCGATGTCGACGGAGAGGCCACCCTTCACGCGACCCACGATGGTGCCCTTGACGATTTCATCGCGCTCGCAGGCGGCGCTGATCTCGTCCCAGATGCGCATCTTGTCGGCCTTCTCCTTGGAGAGGACGACCATGCCGGTGTCGTTCTCGCGGCTCTCCAGGAGGACCTCAACAGGGTCGCCCGCCTTGACGGAGACCTCGCCGCGGGGGCTGGTGAACTCGGAGATCGGAACCTGGCCCTCGGACTTGTAGCCGATGTCGACGATGGCGTAGTCCTTGGTCACCTGAACGACGGTGCCCTTGACGATCTCGCCTTCCTTGAGGATGCCCTCGCCGCCACGCTCCTTGAGCGAGGCCTCGAACATCGCGGCAAAATCCTCGTCGCCGACATCTCCGATCTGCTGGTTCACATTCTGCTGCATGAGATTGGGAATCCTTGGAACTGGTACAACTGCCCCCGGTTGTTGACGGCCACCACGCGCGGGGAGCGGCGTGTGGTGCGCGAGCCTTGCCCACAATGGGTTCGACTCGAAGCCGCGCACCCTAGACACCGGTCATACCGGCAGTCAAGCGAGCGCGTTTCACTTGTTCAACGTCTTGATAAGGCAGCCCCCGGTGGAGGGGGACCCCCTGCCCGCCGGAAGCCCTGGACCCCCGGGCCAGGTCGCCAGGGCTCCTGGCGCCTTTGCTGGTGTCCGCCCCTGTGGAGAGAAGGTGGTGCCGCATGACTACCCGCGCCATCGCCTCGACGCACGAGGCGGAGGGAGGGGCCGAGACCGCTCGGCCCGTGGGGCGGGCGGTCAGGCGATCAGTCGAACAGCTTGAACGTCTCGCGGGCGATCACCATCCGCTGCACCTCGCTGGTGCCCTCGTAGATGGTCTGCACCCGGGCGTCGCGGAAGTAGCGCTCCACGGGGAACTCGTCGATGTAGCCGTAGCCGCCGTGGATCTGCACCGCCTTGTCCACCACGCGGTTGGACATCTCGCTGGCGAACAGCTTCGCCATCGAGGCCTCGCGGGTGAAGGGCCTCCCCTCCTCCTTGAGGGTCGCCGCGCGGAACGTCAGCAGCTCCGCGGACTGAATCTCCACCGCCATGTTGGCCAGCATGAAGCGCAGCCCCTGGAACTCGGAGATCGGCTGGCCGAAGGCCTTGCGGTCCTTCGCGTAGCGGATGGAGGCCTCCAGCGCCGCCCGCGCCACGCCGCACGCCTGCGAGGCGATGCCCACGCGCCCACCGTCCAGGGCGATCATCGCCAGCTTGAAGCCGTCGCCCTCCTTGCCCAGGAGGTTCTCCGCGGGGATCTCCAGGTCCTCGAAGGTGAGGCCCACGGTGTTGGACCCGCGCAGGCCCATCTTGTCCTCGTGCTTGCCCACGTGCAGGCCGCGGGTTCCACCCTCGACGATGAAGGCGGAGATGCCCTTCTCGCTCGTGCGCGCCCACACCACCATCACGCCCGCGTAGGCGCCGGAGGTGATCCACTGCTTGCTGCCATTGAGGACGTAGGTGTCCCCGCGCCGCACCGCCGTGGTGCGCATGGCGCGCGGATCCGAGCCCGCGTGCGGCTCGGAGAGCGCGAAGGCCC
>NZ_DASVWK010000472.1:0-5655 GCF_036389735.1 Archangium sp.
CCCGGGCACTCCGCGCCTCCTCGAGCGCCTCCTCGCTGCGCTCCCGCGTCGCGCGAGCCTCGGCCTCCCGGGCGCGCTCCTGGGCCTCTTCCAGTTCGGCCCGAGCGCCCTGCGCCTCATCGCGCGCCTGCTCGGCCAGGGTCCGGGCGTCATCCGCCTGCTCGCGTGCCTCCTCCGCCTCCTGTGAGGCCTGCTCGGAGCGCTCGCTGCTCGCCTGGGCCCGCCCCCGCACCACCACTACGCGTTCCTCGGAGGAGCCCTTCTCCGGGGGCGAGGATTGAATCTGGCAGGCCGTCCCGAATAGCACGCCTAGAACCGCCTGCCACCGCCATAGACCCTTTCGCATACGCCGCTCTCCTCGCCGGGGCTGTCGCTCGTTCAAGGAGAAGATGGACAGAAGGGCGGGGGTGCCAAGCGCACCGATCGCTCCAAGGCCCTGTTCCCATGCCCGCCTCATGAGCGATCAGCCCCGTCGCCCGCGCTCCTCGCGGGCCTCAGGAGGTCGGGAAGGGATTGCGCTCGGCGAACTGCCGCTGGTGCCAGTAGGGGTAGGCCGAGGGCATGGCACTGGCCGTGTCGAGCTTCGCCACCTGCTCCGGGGTGAGGTTCCAGCCGATCGCGCCCAGGTTCTGGCGCAGCTGCTCTTCGTTGCGCGCGCCGATGATGACGTTGGCGACCGTGGGCCGCTGCAGGAGCCAGTTCAGGGCGATCTGCGGCACCGTCTTGCCGGTCTCCTTCGCCACCTCATCCAGCGCGTCCACCACCTGGTAGAGGTATTCCTCGGCCACCTGCGGGCCGCCCGCGGCCGTCATGGAGTTCTGGAGCCGCGTGCCCTCCGGCCGGGGCTGGCCACGCCGCAGCTTGCCCGTGAGCCGTCCCCAACCCAGCGGGCTCCACACGACGGCGCTGACCTTCTGGTCGAGCCCCAGCGGCATCAACTCCCACTCGTACTCGCGCCCGATGAGCGAGTAGTAGGCCTGGTGGGCCACGTAGCGGGCGAGGTTGTGCCGCTCCGACACGGCCAGCGACTTCATCAGGTGCCAGCCCGAGAAGTTCGAGCAGCCGATGTAACGGATCTTCCCGCCGCGCACGAGGTCGTCGAGCGCGTTGAGCGTCTCCTCGACGGGCGTGACGGCGTCGAAGCCATGGAGCTGGAACAGGTCGATGTAGTCGGTGCCCAGGCGGCGCAGGCTCGCCTCGCAGGAGCGGATGAGGTGGTAGCGCGACGAGCCCACGTCGTTGGGGCCAGGGCCCGCGCGGAAGGTGGCCTTGGTGGAGATGATCACCCGCTCGCGCCGGCCCTTGAGCGCCTGGCCCAGGATCTCCTCGGCCGCTCCGCTGGAGTACACGTCGGCCGAGTCGAACATGTTCATCCCGGCTTCGAGCGAGATGTCGACGAGCCGGGTGGCCTCCTTCACATCGCTCTCACCAAAGCCCTTGAAGAACTCGTTGGTGCCACCGAACGTCGCGGTGCCCAGGCTGAGTACGGGGACCTTGAAGCCTGAGCCGCCGAGTTGTCGGAACTCCATGGAATCGACCTTCCCATCCAGAGGAACGCGCCGACGGGCGCGGTGACGTTCGTTCTAGCTCTTGTACTTCACCGAGCAGCCGTAGGGCTCGGTGGTGGCGGCCGGCACCGGCTTGCCGGACAGGAGCGCGTCCACCGCCGTCTTCACGTGGTTGGTGATGCCCTCCTTCTTGTTGCCGCGCGGGTCGTCGTCGATGGCGCCCGCGTAGCGCACCACGCCCTGCTCATCGATGACGTACATGTGCGGCGTCGTCTTGGCGCCGTAGGCCTTGCCCACCGTGCCGCTCGCGTCCTGGAGCACCGGGTAGGTGAAGCCCTTCTCCTTCTTCCAGGCCGCGGACTTCTCCGCCGCGTTGCTGGAGGTGGAGTCCACCGCCAGCCACACCACCTTCTTGGCGTCCAGGCCCGCCAGCGTCTTCTGCATGGTGCCCGCCGTGTAGTGGCGCTGCACGAAGGGGCATCCGGGGTTGGTCCACTCCAGCACGACGACCTTGCCCTTGTACTGCGCCAGCGAGTGCTCCTTGCCCGACTCGTCCTTGAGGGCGAAGGCGGGGGCGGGCTTTCCCACCTGGGCGGTATCGGCGGCGAGGGCCACCACGGGCAGCATCACGGCGAGGGCGACTGCGGTGAAGAAGGGCTTCATTGCTCGACTCTCCTTGTGGGTACTGCGGAAGAAACCTCTACATCGCGTCGGCCACCCGCCGGGCGGCACGGCGCACGGCCTCGACGACGGAATCCGTGGTGAGGAGCTCGGGCAGCACCTCGGGCTTGTCGGGGGCGGCGGGGCTCACCACCAGGTACATGGGCACCCCCGCCCGGCCGAACTCGGCCAGCTTGGCGCTGATGCGCGCGTCCCGCCGCGTCCAGTCCGCCACGAAGAAGGCCACCTTGTGCTCGGCGAGGGCGGCCCGCACCTCCTCGCGCGCCAGCACGGTGCGCTCGTTGAACTTGCAGGTGAGGCACCAGTCCGCGGTGAAGTCGATGAAGACGGGCTGCCCCGCCGCCAGCGCCGCGGTCACCGCCGCCTCATCCCACGGCTGCGCATCGGCCACCACCGAGCCCTTGCGCAGGGCCGGTCCCGTCTCCTCGAAGCGCAGGGTGAGGACGCCGCCCAGGACGAGCACCGCCACCACGCCCGCCACGCCCGCCGCCTTGCGCCCGCCCGAGACGCCCTGCGCCAGCCCGTACATCCACGCGCCCAGGCCCACCAGCGCGAGGAAGGAGAGCAGCCGCGCCATGCCATCCACGCCCGTGAGGCCGCCCATCACCCACACCAGCCACACCGTGGTGCCCAGCAGCGCGAAGCCGAGCAGTTGCTTGCCGCGCTCCATCCAGGCGCCCGGCTTGGGGAGGAACTTCGACAGTCCGGGCACCAGCACCAGCAGGCAGAAGGGCATCGCGAGGCCCAGGCCCAGCATGAAGAAGGTGGCCAGCACCATGGCGGGACCCGCCGCGAGCGCGAAGCCCACCGCCGTGCCCAGCAGCGGCGCCGAGCAGGGCGTGGCCAGCACCACCGCCAGCACGCCCTCGCCCGCGCTGCGCGACAGGCCGTGGCTCGCGTCCACCTTCTCCACCAGCGCGGTGCCGTCCGTGCCCACGGTGAAGACGCCGAAGAGGTTGAGGGCGAAGGCCACCAGCACCGCGCTCACCGCCGCGACGAAGAGCGGCTCCTGGAATTGGAAGCCCCAGCCCACGGTGCTTCCGCCCGCGCGCAGGGCCAGCACCACGAGCGCCAGCGCCAACATCGAGCCCACGATGCCGCCCGCGTACGCCAGCGCGTGCGCGCCCACCCTCCCGTGCTCGGAGTGCACGGTGCGGGTGAAGCCATACGCCTTGAGGGCGAGGACCGGGAAGACGCACGGCATGAGGTTGAGCAGCGCGCCGCCCAGGAAGGCGAAGAGGAGCACCAGCCCCACCGTCAGCGAGGACTCCGGTGCCACGGCCGTCCCCACCCCGGAAGGCGATGCCTTCACCGCGGCGGCGCCCGGCGCTGCGGCCACCACGGGCGCGAGCGGCAGATCCAACGACAGCGCCTGGTAGCCCGCGGCGGCCGTCCCCAGGCGCAGCACGCCCGCGAGCCGGGGCTCCTTCTCGGGCACGGTCGGGGCGACGTCGCCCTCCAGCTTGAAGGTGCCGGGCTTGCCCGCCACGGGCGACAGCGCCAGGCGCGCGAGGCCGCGGATGCGCTCGGGCACGAAGAAGTCCTTCTCCACCGTGTGCGAGGCCTGGCCCGTGAGGGTGAGGGTGCCGGTGAAGGGCTGGCCGGCGGTGAGCGGCTTCGCGTCGAGCGCGAGCGTCACGACATGGCCGGCGCTCTCGGGCGTCACCGGCACGCGCGCGCGGGAGGCGTCGAAGGCGGGGGCATGCTCGGCGTCCCGCAGCGTCTTGGAGCCCACCGGGAGGTTGCGGGTGAGCATGAGTTGCGCGGGCAGGCAGTGCACCTCGCACACCAGCACGTCCGCCGCCGCCGAAAGCTGGAGCGAGCCCGTGGCCTTCTCGGACACCTGGGCCTCGGCGAAGAGGAGCACCTCCTCCTCGTAGCCGTAGGTGGTGATGTAGCCATCCGGGGTGCGGAAGGTGGAGGGCGCGGGCCACTGCAGCTCGCCCACGGTGGTGCCCGGCGTGTCCCACGTCACCTCGGAGGCGAGGCCCGACTCTCCTGGGTTCTTCCAGTAGATGTGCCAGTGTGGGTCCATCCGGAAGCGCACCCCCACCCGGAAGGTGTCACCGGGCTTCACCTGGGTGACGTCCGTCACGAGGGCCGCTTCCACGCGCTCATCGCCCTGGTCCGGCGCGCCACGCGCCACCGCCGTGGCCGGCAATTCCGCCCGAGCCACGCCCGCGCCGAGGAAGAGCCCCAGCACCGCGAAGAGAAGTCCGCCCCAGCCCAGACGTCGTACCCGCAGCTGCTTCATGCGTCTCCCGTTAACCCACCGGCTCGCCGGCCGCCAGCCTCACGTCCGCCGACTGGAGACCATCAACCGTCCAGGCAGGCGGGCATTCCCACGCGGACACTCCGGGCCCCTGGGTACGGAGAGGGGGGCAGCGCGCCAGCGGTGACGGGGGTGGGGACATTCGGCGCCGTCCGCCTGCTCTCCGGGCGAGGCGGAGGCAACGCTCGACCCAGGCGCCCCCTCAGTTCTTCTCCACCTTCCGCACGGGCATGGCGGGCTGGATGATGCTCAGCCCGGTGCGCGCATCCGCGGCCCGGGCCCGGCGCACCAACAACGCCGGCAGGTCTCCCCCCGCGCGGCGCTCCACCGCCACCTTCAGGTCCGCCAGCCGCTCCACGTGGCGCTTGGCCGGCACTTCCTCCACCGCCAGCTTCACCAGCTCGCGCAGCGCCTCCTCGGCCTGCATCAGCGCCTGCCCGGCCGACACCGGGTTGCGTCGCATCAGCGCCTTCCAGGCCGCGGACTCGGCGCCCACCAGGTCCAGCTCCACGCCCACCGCGCGGATGAAGCGGCCCTCGGGGCTGTCGGGCAGCACCCGCTGCACCGGCACCGTCACCCGGCGCGTGTCGCCATTCTCCGTCCACGTCGTCGTCACCCCGAGCGACCAGTCCGCCAGCTCCAGGCGCCCCGTGAAGAGCGCCCGGCGTGGGAAGGCGTGCGAGAGCGAGCCCAGCCCCGCGCTCAGCGCATCCCCCTCCACGCGCGCCGCGTAGCGGTGGCGACACTGGAGCTCCGTGAAGCCCGTGGGGCGCACGTACAAGCGCGCGTCCGTGCCCACCTCACCGAAGAGCTCGGCCACCAGCGCCGCGGCGGCCACCGGAAGTCCCTCGGGGTCGTCCACGTGCGTGAAGCCCGTGCCCGAGGGCCCCGTGAGGGCCTCGAGGATTTCCGGCAGGTAGTGCCGCCCCAACCCCAGCGCGTGCAACGTCATCCCGGCCTCGGCCACCTTGGTGCCCAGCGTGCGGAAGTCCGCCAGCGAGCGCGGGCCCACCGAGGGCTCTCCGTCCGTGAGCACCAGCAGCTTCGGACGCGCACCGGGGATGAACAGCCGGCGCACGGCGGCGGCACCCGACTCCACCGCCTCGTGAAGCGCGGTGCCCTCACCCGCCTGGAGCGCGGAAAGGCGCTCGGCCAGGGCGTTCCGCGCGCCGGAGTCCATGATGCGCAGGGGCA
>NZ_DASVWK010000473.1:0-2158 GCF_036389735.1 Archangium sp.
CGACCTCGAAGGGCCCAAAGTTCTCCAGGGGCTTGAGCACCTGGAGCGGCCCCACGAGATCCAAGGGCGTCACCTCCGGATACACGACGAACGCGATGACCTTCTTCTGATTTTCCATGTCCCCTCCCACATGTGGCGAGCGCTCCGAGGGCGCCGGTTACCGCGAAGGTAGCACGACCCTCGCTCGCCCTCCTGCCCGGCGGCCGTGATGAAACCATGATGAAGAGCGGAGCCCCACATGAGGCACCATGCGGGCCGCCTTTGGATGATGGATCGCATCCCGATGCCCGAGGTGGCCTCAACGATGAAGCCCGTGCTCCAAAGTCTCCTCTGCTGTGTCCTCCTGCTCCTCGCCGACGCGGTGTGGGGCCGGGACGTGGTCGTGGACCCGCACACGGTGGACAACTTCGTCTCCAGCCTCATGCGCAAGCTGGCCGTGAGCACGGCTGGTACCCTCCTCTACCTGCTGCTGCTGGCCGTCCTCCTGGGGGGGATGCTGTCCATCGTCCTCCACACGCTGCGCACCGGCATCTCCCCCATGCCCACCTCGGGCCGGGTGCGCCGCCAATTGCTTTCCCTTCTGCCCGAGGACCTGGAGGGCACCGTCCTGGAGCTGGGCTCGGGCTGGGGCACGCTGGCCTTCGCGCTGGCGGACCGCTGCCCGCGCGCCCGGGTAGTCGCCTTCGAACTGTCCCCCGTGCCGTACGCCTTCGCGAGGCTACGTCAGCGGCTCGCTCCCCGACCCAACCTCCAGCTCCTGCGCGAGGACTTCTTCCGCGCGAGCTTCTCGGGGGCCTCGGCCGTCGTCTGCTACCTCTTCCCCGGGGCCATGACGCGCCTGGCGCCCAAGCTGTCCGCGGAGCTCGCCCCGGGGACGCGCATCCTCAGCCACACCTTCGCCCTCCGAGGGTGGAAGCCCGTCCAGACGCGGGTGGTCGACGACCTGTACCGCACCCCCATCTACCTCTACGAGGTGCCGGGCGGCGCCGGGCCCGCGGACACCGGACCTGGAGGGTAATCCCCGGGTCCCACTTCCCTCGGAAGTCAGGCCTCCCATCCATCCTCTCCGGTCCTCCGCTCATGTCAGACCCAGGGGATATGTTTCTCCTCGTCGCCGAGAGGGAATCGCGGCGCACCAAGGGAGGGACTCGTGGCGGACATCGCGGACGGCGCCCAGGTTGAAGTGAAGGGCTCTGGCTCCAAGCCGTACATCCTGAAGAACACCGGCGGCGTGTACTCGTGCTCGTGTCCGGCATGGCGCAACCAGTCCATCGCCATCGAGCGGCGCTCGTGCAAGCACCTGCGCAAGGTCCGGGGGGATGCGGCGGAGGACGCCCGGGTGGGCGCCTCGGACACCAGCGCTCCGGCCCGGCCGGCGGCTCGCAACGTCCGTCCCAAGTCCGGCGCGAACACGGTCGTGGGCGCGGAGTCCGACGCCGTCACCGCCCCGCCGCTGCTGCTGGCGCACTCCTGGGAGAACGACGTCGACCTGACGGGCTGGTGGATGAGCGAGAAGCTCGACGGCGTGCGCGCCTACTGGGATGGGAAGCAGTTCTTCTCCCGCCAGGGCAACCCGTTCTTCGCGCCCGACTGGTTCACCGCGAAGCTGCCGGACTACCCGCTGGACGGGGAGCTGTTCGGCGGGCGCAAGAAGTTCCAGCGCACGGTGAGCATCGTGCGGCGGCAGGACCGGAGCGATGACTGGAAGGAGCTGGCCTTCGTCGTCTTCGACGCGCCGGGGATGGACGCGCCCTTCGAGGAGCGGCTCGCGCACTGCCAGCAGTACGTGGAGGACGTGGCGCCGCCCTACGCCGAGTGGCTGCAGCACGAGCCCTGCCGGAGCGTGGCGCACCTGCGCGAGGAGCTGGCGCGGGTGGAGGGGCTCGGGGGCGAGGGGCTGATGCTGCGCAAGCCCGGCTCGCGCTACGAGCCCGGCCGCTCGCACACGCTGCTGAAGGTGAAGAGCTTCAAGGACGACGAGGCGCGCGTGGTGGGGCACGCCGCGGGCGCGGGCCGACACAAGGGCCGGCTGGGCGCGCTGGAGGTGGAGCTGCGCGACGGCACCCGCTTCTCCGTGGGCACGGGCCTGTCGGATCAGGAGCGCGAGAACCCGCCCGCCCTGGGCACCATCATCACCTTCCGCTACCAGGAGTTGTCC
>NZ_DASVWK010000474.1:0-3305 GCF_036389735.1 Archangium sp.
ACCTTCTCCGAGGCCACCCAACCCTCGATATCGGCCTGTGCTCCCTCGGCCCGGAAGGCCGCCCAGATGCCCCGGAAGTCGGCGGGCGTCTCCTCCTCCCCCACCGGACGCGCGAAGAAGTACACGTTGCCCGAGCCCACCTTCGACCGCAGCTCGGTGATCAGCGGCAGCTCGGACAGCCCCGGGCCGCTCATTCCCGTGATGCGCGCGCGAATCGCGTCCACCCCGGACGCCCCGCCCTCCTCGGGCGTCTCGACGGCCAATACCTTGGTGGCCTCGACCTCTCCCGGCTCGGTGTCCTCCTCATTGCCCTCGTCGGACGCATCGTCCTCCGTGTCCGGCACCACGAGGTAGAGGTAGCCCCGATCCTCGAAGAGCAGCAGCTGTGCGCCACTCTCCCGCAGGAAACGCACGACCCCTTCGGGCGAGCGCTCGAGGACCCTGGCACCACCGGCCTCCAGCTCCTTCACCACCGCGTCCAGCGCGGCCTGGGGCTCCGTCACGCCGAGCAGCCCCACGGTGCCCTCGAAGCCGGGCAGCGAGAAGAAGCCCACGCCCTCGTCCGGATCCACTACCCGGGGCTCGCCCTTCAGCTCCCGCAGCACCAGCGACAGCAGCGGGGCGTCCTCCAGGGAGGCACGTGCCTGCGCCTCGCCCACCATCCGCGAGTAGAAGCCCACCAGCGGCTCCACGTTGCCGCGCAGCTGGGCGAAGAAGATGGCCACCTCGGCATCGGCGGGCATGGCGCGCAGCACCGGCCGGGGCACCACCGTCACCTGGGCACTGCCCAGCACCTCGTTCTTCTCCAGCGCGCGCACGGTGTACGTGCCCACGCGCGGGAAGGCATGGGACACCCGCGTGCCCTGCTGCGCGGGCGTCCCATCACCGAAGTCCCACGTCACCGCCGGCGCGTCCTTGGCCTCGGAGCCGAAGCCCACCGGCACGCCGGCCTCCACCGTGCGCTCTCCCCCCACCTCGGGTTTGACAGCCCGATGGCAGCCGGACCCCACCAGGGCCACGGCTACCAGACAAACCGCTGTCAGGGCTCGAAGGGCGGGACGCACATGGACGGTCATGTACGGTCTAGTAATCCAGCGCCAGACCGAACATCCAGTACGAGTCCGAGAGATTGAAACCCTCGCCGCCAAAGTTGTTCACTTTCGCGTAGGTGTACTCGGCGAAGAGATAGCTGTGGTTCACCCCGAGATCCGAGTCGAAGTCGCGCGCCAGCCGCGGCTCCAGCACGTCCATCAGGAAGGCCACGCCAGCGGCCACCTCCCAGCCCAGCTTGCCCCCGCTCGCCTTGCCATCCGCGAGGTTCTCCGTCTCGCCACCCTTGGTGACCCACCACGGCATGTAGACGAGGCCGGGCTTCACATAGGGCACCAGGGGGATGCTCCAGCGGAACGCCGGGTAGTCGAACCGGTAGACGCCCCGCACGTGGAGGGGCAGCACGTGGAAGCCGGTGCGCTCCTGGGCCGCCCCGCCGCCCTCGAGCTGCGCGGCGCCGTACTTCTCCGCATAGCCCAGCGACAGGCTCAAGCCCGCCGAGCCGATGCCCTGGTAGAAGAAGCGCTGCATCTCCACTTCGAAGAGCAGCAGGTTCGAACCGCCGAAGATGTCGGAGAAAGGCGTGCCCGAGAGCCCCTCCTCCGAGTCGAGCTGCGGCCGGTAGCCACCGAGCCGGAACTCCACGGAGCCGCTGCGGGGCGATTGGGTGGGCAGATCCGACATCTCCCGCGCCTCACCGGGGAGCGCGATGAGGAACACCGCGACGCCGAGGGCCACTGCTCGAGTCATGAACGATTTCTCCTTGAGAACAGCCAGAACCCCAGGGCGGTCAGCACCGCGCTGCCCGCCAGACCTCCACCCGTGGCGCCACACCCGCCCGTCTCCTTGCCCCCGGCCTCGCGGTACTTCTCGTAGAAGCCCAGGGTCTTGATGGGCGTCCCCTCGGCGGTGGCGGCCGACGAGCTCTCGTTGCCCGCCGCGTCGATGGCGTAGGCCTCGAGCTGATACGTCACTTCGTTCTCCAGGCCCTCCACCTGGATGGAACCCGGCCCCCGCGTCTGCTGGGACACCACGTTCCCGTCCCGAAGCGCCACCAGCCGCACCTCGTTGACATCGCTCGTGCCGGCCACCTCGACCCGGAGGGCCTTGTCGAGCTGGGCCACCGATTCGATGGTGGGAGGCTCCGGCGCCTTCGAGTCATAGACGATCTTCCCGGGCGAGGCCTTCGTCACCGTGGTGGAGCACGCGCCCGTATAGAAATCGGTGGCCTTGGTGGAGCCGCAGACGCGGAACTCCTGCTCGACGTCCCCGACGCCGCACGAGCGCGTCCCGCCATCCGTCGGGGCGGAGAAGGGCAGCGACGAGACGCTGAACTCGAGGGTCCCCGTCCTCGTCTGGTTGAGGGTGGTCTGCGTGACGCTCGTCAGCGAGTAGCGCGTGGTCTGCGCGTCCGCGGTCTCCTTGCACTCGGTGCCCTCAGTGAGCCAGACGGCGAGCTCCTGACAGGCCGTCCCGCTGGCGGTCCAGGTGACGACGACACGTCGATTGCCGCAGTCCCGCGGGCTGACACTCACTGATTCGGTGCCATTGGCGAACCGGAGGTTCACCTGCACCGCCGTTTGGGCGGACGCCGCGGTGCACAGCAGCACGGCGGCGGAAATGAGAAGGGTGCGCATGGGCGGATGAGGAGGGTAGCAAGCCGGAGGCCAGGGGACACCCGGCCTCCCGCCCCGTATGTCGGGGAGAAGAGGGACTGGCCTCCGTCAAATGGGCAGGGGCGCCCCCCGGAAGCCTTGCCAAATTGTCAGGCGGGGCGCTCGGCGAGCCGCAGGCCGGCTTCCACCAGGTTGAGGGCGGCGCCCCGGCCGGCGTTGTCCACCGCGGCGAAGAGGGTGAGCCACTCGGGGGATTGGGGGAAAGCGCGCAGGCGGCCCACGTGGACGGAGGGGTCCGCGGTGACCAGGCTCGTCATGGGGTAGACCTTCTCCCCGGGTGAATCCAGCACCTTGAGCAGGGACGAGCCCTTGAGGGCGGCGCGCGCCTGCTCCACCGGGGCGGGCTTCTTGAGCCGGACATGAAGGCTCAGCCCGTGGCCGAAGAAGGTGGGCACCTGCACGGCGGTGCCGGCCACCACGGGCACCTCGCCCTTGGGAGCGAAGAGGCGCGCGGCCTCCAGCGTCCAGCCAGCCTCCTCCTCCGTCCAGGGCGAGTTGGCCATGAAGGCACTCACCTGGGGCACCAGGTTGAAGGCCACCCGATGGGGGAAGGCTTGCGACTCGGGCTCGCGGCCGGAG
>NZ_DASVWK010000475.1:0-8366 GCF_036389735.1 Archangium sp.
GGTGGCGCTCGCCACGCTGGCGGCCAGCATCGCCAGCCAGGCGCTCATCTCCGGCGCCTTCAGCATCACCCGCCAGGCCATCCAGCTGGGCTACAGCCCGCGCCTGGAGGTGGTGCATACCTCGGCGGAGGAGGAGGGGCAGATCTACCTGCCCGGCCTCAACTTCGCGATGCTCACGGGCGTGGTGGTGCTGGTGCTCACCTTCCGCTCCTCGAGCGGGCTGGCGGCGGCCTACGGCATGGCGACCACGGCCGCCATGTCCATCACCACCGTGCTGGCGTACGTGGTGGCTCGCGAGCGCTGGAAGATCAGCCGCGCGGTGGCGCTGCCGGTGACGGCGCTCTTCCTGACCATCGACCTGTCGTTCCTGGGCGCCAACGCGGTGAAGGTGCCCGACGGCGGCTGGTTCCCGCTCACGCTCGGGCTGATCATCTTCACCCTGATGACGACGTGGAAGCGTGGCCGCGAGCTGCTGGGACAGCGGCTGCGCGTCGGGGCGATCTCCATCGAGAACCTGTTGGAGAGCTTCCGGGAACACCCGCCCACGCGCGTGTCCGGCACGGCCATCTTCATGACGGGCAACGCGGAGGCCGCGCCCAGCGCGCTCCTGCACAACCTCAAGCACAACAAGGTGCTCCACGAGCAGACGGTGCTCCTCACCATCCAGACCCAGGACGTGCCGCACGTGCCGGCCTCCGAGCGCGTGGAGGTGGAGCCCCTGGAGCCGCTGGAGCTGGGCCTCAAGCGCGTGTACGCGCGCTACGGCTTCATGGAGGACCCGAGTGTCCCGGACATCCTCAAGCGCATGCGCGAGGCCGGGCTCCAGTTCAACCTCATGGGCACCAGCTTCTTCCTCGGCCGCGAGACGCTCCTCGTCACCAAGAAGCCGGGCATGGCGCGCTGGCGCGAGGCGCTCTTCGTCTGGATGAGCCACAACGCCCGCTCGGCCACCTCCTTCTTCCGCATCCCGCCCAACCGCGTGGTGGAGATGGGCACGCAGGTCGAGCTGTAGCCCTCCGCGTCAGCGCTTCACGGGCGGCGACTTGAGCAACCGGGTGAGCTCCCGGTCCAGGGTGGCGGCGAAGCGCTGGCGGTCCTGTGCGGAGAACCCGCTGGGGCCGCCCGTCGTCACGCCGCTGTCGCGCAGCTCCTGCATGAAGTTGCGCACCGAGAGGCGCTCGTCGATGTTCTCCTCGGTGAAGAGCTCGCCGCGCGGATCCATCACCACCACGCCCTTGGGCACGAGCAGCGCGGCCAGGGGGATGTCCTGGGTGATGGCCAGGTCCCCGGCGCTCCCCGAGGCGGCGATGTGACGGTCCGCCACGTCGAGCCCGGCGCCCACCTGCACGGTGGAGACGAGCTCCGAGGGTGGCAGGGACAGGCGCTTGTTGGCCACGAAGACGGTGGGCACCCGCAGGCGCTGCGCGGCGCGCAGGAGGATGTCCCGGACCGGCCCCGGACACGCATCGGCGTCGACCCAGATCTTCACCGGGTCAGCCCTCGACGTTGCGCAGGAAGTCGGCCACTTCGGAGAAGCGCCCGTCGAGGAAGCGGCGCACGCCGCCCTTCACGCCGCGGACATCCATGGCGCGCTGCATGCTGCGCACCCACGCGTCGCGCATGGCGACGTCCACGGCGAAGTGGCCGTGGCGCATGCGCAGCCGCGGGTGGCCGTGCTTCTCCATGTAGTGCTGGGGCCCGCCCAGCCAGCCGATGAGGAAGAGGCCGAACCGCTCGCGCATGCCCTGGGACACCCTGCCCTGCTCATCCAGCTCATGCAGGCGGGCGAGCGCCGGCTCGTGCGCATCCATGGCGTCATAGAAGGCATTGGCCAGGGCGCGCACGCCCTCCTCGCCACCCAGACGGTGGAAGGGCATGTCCTCCATGGAGGGGATCCAGTTGTCGTCGCCGTGAGGAAGGTTCAGCCCGATGGGCTTGAGCTCGGTGGACATAGCGGTATTCAACCCCGGTGCACGGGTGCACATTCTCCTTCACGCGGCGTCCGGCGCCCAGCGCTTGGGGCGTGTCTTCAGCGTGGTGAGCCCCAGCCTGTCACACAGGGACAGGAAGCGCTCCCGGGGGACACCGGCCCAGGCCAGGTCCCCCAGTGACTCGGCCAGGGGCACGTCCGTCACCACCGTGGCCAGCTTGCGGTACAGCAGCGCGGCCTCGCGGTGCTCGCGCAGGGTGGCCGCGAGCTTGTCCGCCCCGCGCGGGCGCACCGTCCAGGAGGCGGCCTCCTCGGGAATCGCCTCCAGGTGGCCGTATGCCCCGAGCAGCGCCGACGCGCCCTTCTCCCCGAAGCCGGGCAGGCCGGGGATGCCGTCCGCGGCATCGCCCACCAGCGCCAGCATGTCCGGCACGCTCGGGGGGGCGACGCCGAGCTTCGCCCGCACCGCCTCCTCGTCCAGTTCCTTCTGTTGCTTGCGGTCCACCTGCACCACCGTCCGGCCACGCACGCACTGCCCGAGGTCCTTGTCCGGGGTGAGGAGCCGCACCTGCTCCACCTGCCCGGCCCAGCGGGCGGCGGCGGTGGCCAGCGCGTCATCCGCCTCGAACTCCTTCATGGACCAGACGGTGAGCCCGAGCGCGCGCATGGCCTCCTCGGCGAGGTCGAACTGCGCGTGCAGCTCGGGGGGCACGCCCTCGTCGGACTTGTAGTCGGCGAAGAGCTCATTGCGGAACGAGCGGATGGGGTTGTCGAAGGCGATCCCGAGGTGCGTCACCGCCTCCCCGGCGTCGTGCAGCAGCGCGAGCATCGAGGAGACGAGCCCCACGGTGGCCTTCACGTCCTGCCCCCCTGGCGCGGAGTGTCCGGGCCGGGGCGAGAAGTGGGCGCGGTAGAGCTCATAAGTGCCGTCGACGAGGTGCAGGCGCATGGGCCCTACGGTAGCGCAGTCAACGGGAGCCGCCCCCATCCATCGAGCCGCCGCTCGTGGCGCACGCGTGCCCCCCCGGAGCGCGCTAGCCTGGGGCGCCGCCCCATGCCCTCGGACACCCCGCCCGTCCTGCTCACCACCCCGCGCCTGAACCTGGCCCTGCTGCCTCCGGACGGGGCCGCGCGCGTGCTGGCCTACCACGAGGCCAACCGCGAGCACCTCGGCGCCGTGTCGCCCCCGCGCCCCGACAACTTCTTCACCGTCACCTGGTGGCGCTCGCGCCTGGCCCAGGACGCCGAGGACTGGCGGCGCGGCACCGCCCTGCGCCTCTTCCTCCTGCCGCGCGAGTTCCCCCTCTCCTCCGCCCCGGTGCTCGGCAGCGTGTCCCTCACCGACTTCCGTCGCGGCCCCCTGCAGTCCGCCGAGCTGGGCTTCGGGCTCGACCGCCGCTCCCAGGGCTCGGGGTACATGTCCGAGGCCGTGCGCGCCGTGTGCGACCATGCCTTCGGGCCCCTGGGCCTGCACCGCATCCAGGCCAACCACCTGCCGGAGAACCACCGCAGCGCCGCCGTGCTGCGCCGCCTGGGCTTCTGCGTCGAGGGCCTCGCGCGCGAGCTCGTCCTCATCGAGGGCCGCTGGCGCGACCACGTCCTCACGGCGCTGCTGGCGCCTCGGCCACCGGAAGGGTGAAGGAGAAGGTGCTGCCCCGGCCCGGCTCGCTCTCCACCTGGATGCGCCCGCCGTGGGCCTCCACGAGTCCCTTGGCGATGGGCAGTCCCAGCCCCGCCCCCTCTCGCGTGCTCTTGACCTGCCAGTAGCGGTCGAAGAGGTGCGGCAGGTGCTCCGCGGCGATTCCCTTGCCCGTGTCGATGACGGCGAAGCGCACCAGCGCGCCCTCGCGCCGGGCCCGCACGGTGATGCGCCCGCCCTCCGAGGTGAAGCGCAACGCGTTGCCGATGAGGTTGGAGAACACCTGGAGCACGCGCGCCCGGTCCACCAGCACCGCCGGCAGGCCCGGCGCCTCCTCGCGCTCCAGCCGCAGCCCGTGGGCCTCCGCCAGGGGCCGGTGCAGCTCGATGGCCTCGTCCAGCAGCCCTCCCACCGTCTCCGCCTCGCGCTCCAACGACAGGCGCCCCGACTCCACCTTGGCCACGTCGAGCAGATCCTGGATGAGGTGCACGGCCCGGTCCGCCGAACGCCGGATGAGCTCTCCCTGCTTGCGCCAGGACGTCGCCTCATCGCCCTGGGGCAGGTGCTTGAGCAGGTAGGTGGAGCCCAGGGAGATGACGTTGAGGGGGTTGCGCAGGTCGTGCGAGACGACGGCGAGCACCTCGTCGCGTGCCCGCGTGGCCTGCTGGGACTGTTTGTAGAGCCGGGCGTTGTCGATGGTGAGCGCGGCCCTTCCGGCCAGGCCCTCGGCGAGCGTGAGGTCCGCCGGCCCATAGCGCCGCCCCGACTCCGCGCCGCAGGCGAAGGTGATGGCGCCCAGCGTCCGGCCGCGTGCCACCAGCGGGACGATCATGATGGAGCGCGGCCCCAGCCGGCACAGGGTGGCGAAGTGCGACTCCTCCTCGGCGGCGGCGCGCAGCCAGGCCTCCGTCACCTCGGGGACGAGCTCCGGCTCTCCGGTGCGCATCACGCTCTGCACGCCCACCACGGTGGTGCGAAGGCGCTGCACCAGCCCGAGCTCGCGCAACAGCGGCTCCCGGGTGGGATCCCGATGGACCATGGCCACCCGGCGCATCTCGTCGCCCTCCAACATCCCCACCACGCAGTAGTCCGCCAGGCGCGGCACCACCAGCCGGGCGAGACTCTGGAGCGTGGCCTCGTATTCCAGCGCGGCCACCATCACGCGACCGCTCTCGGAGAGGAATTGCTGGGCCTCCTCGGCGCGCTTGCGGTCGGAGATGTCACGGATGATGGTGGAGAGCGTCTCCAGCCTGCCCTGCGCCTCGCGGTGGGCCAGCAGCACCTGCGAGACGGGCAGCTCCCGCCCATCCGAGGTGAGCAGCGCCGTCTCCCCCATCCACACGCCCTCGCGCAGCGCGGTGGGCACGCCCTCGGCCAGCAGGCGCCGCGCGGCCCACGTCGGGTGGGCCGAGGCGATGCCCCAGTCCCCCGCGTCCTGGTGCTCCGCCAGCCCCACCATGCGCCGGCCGGCGCGGTTGAGGTAGAGCCCGCGCCCCTGCGCGTCCGTGCTGCCCACGAAGTCCGGGGTGGCCTCGATGATGGAGGTGAGGCGGCCACTCGCCTCCTCCGCCCGCTTGCGTGCCGTCACCTCGCGCAGATAGACGGAGACGCCCTCGCTGGAGGGGCTCACGTGGCACTCGAACCAGGCCTCCTGCGACACGAGGTACATCTCGCACTCGGAGCCCCTGTCGCCGGCCAGCACCCGCTGTACCCCCTGCACCAGCCCGGCCTCCCCGCCCCCGGGCAGCACCGCCTCCAGGCGCTGGCCCAGGAGCTGCTCGCGGGGTCGTTGCAGCACCTCGGCCGCCCGGCGGTTGGAGAAGGTGAAGCGCTGCTCCCGGTCCAGGGCGAAGAAGACGTCGGTGATGCTCTCCAGGATGGCCTCGATGCGGGCGCGCGCCGCCTCGGCCTCGGAGCGCGCCGCCTCCTCACGCGCGAGCCGCAGCGCCGTCTCCTCGGACTGCTTGCGCTCCGTCACCTCGCGCGTCACGGAGACCCAGTGCATCAGCCGGCCCTCCTCGTCCTTCACCGGCACCAGGGTGCTCTCCGTCCAGAAGGAGGAGCCGTCCTTGCGGTAGGTGAGGAGATCCTCGCGGCTGGGCTCCTGCCGTTGAAGGGCCTCGCGCATGCGCACCAGGGTCGCCCCGTCCGTCTCCGGTCCCATCAGCAGCAACGTCTCCGACTCCTTCAGCTCCTCCTGGCTGTAGCCCGTCATCCGGCAGAAGGCCGGGTTGGCATAGACGACGCGCCGGGTGCTGCGCCCGTCCACGCGCTCCGGCTCGAGGACGACCACGCCGTCATAGGCGTTCACCACCATGGACTCGAAGAGGCGCAGCCGCGCCTCGGTGCGCTTGCGCTCGGTGATGTCCCGGAAGTAGACGGCGATCCCCTCATGGGAGGGGTAGACGTGCATCTCCACCCAGGTCTCCCTCGAGGGGTTGTGCTCCTCGAAGTGGACGGCACGCTGCTCGGTGAAGGCCTCGCGGAAGCCCTGCTCGGAGCGCGAGCCCTTGAAGCCGGGAAACACCTCCACGGGGGTGCGACCGAGCATCTCCTCGCGCGAGCGGTGCGCCAGCTCCTCGGCGCGGTGGTTGACGTAGGTGTAGCGCCAGGCACGGTCCAGGGCGACGAAGGCGTCGGAGATGCTCTCCAGCATCCGCAGCACGCGCTGCTCCGCCATCTGCGCCTCGGCGCGCGCGGCCTGCTCGCGGATGAGCTGGCGCTCGCGCTCCTCCGAGTGCAACCGCTCGGTGATGTCGGTGAAGGTGATGACCGCCCCGATGAGGCGCCCCCCCTCCCGGACGGGGCAGCTGCGGTACTCCACCGGGAAGCTGCTGCCATCGCGCCGCCAGAACACCTCATCCGCCACGTGGTGGCTCTTGCCGTCGCGGAAGGCGGCGTAGATCTGGCACTCGGCCTCGGGCAGGGGCGTGCCATCCGCGCGCGAGTGGTGGATGACCGCATGTTGGAGCTTGCCGATGAGCTCCTCCGGCGCCCACCCCAGCATGCGCGCCGTGGCCGGATTGACGAAGGTGGTGCGGCCCTCGGTGTCCAGACCATAGATGCCCTCGTCCACGGAGGCGAGGATGAGCTGGCCCAGGTGGCGCAGCAGCTCGAGGCGGCCCTCCTGCTGCTCCACGGGCTGAAGGGAGCAGGAGAACCCGAAGAGTTCGCCGCTCGCGTCATGCAGCGCGACGAGCACCTGCCTCGCCAGGAAACGGGTGCCATCACGCCGCCTGCGCCAGCCCCCGGTCTCGGCGCGGCCCCGCTCCTCGGCCTCGCGCAGATCCCTCGCCGCCTGCTCGTGCTCCTCGGGCAGGTAGAGGGCGGAGAGGGGCTCGCCGAGGAGGTCGGCCCGAGCGTGGCCCGTGAGCTGTCCCACCCCCAGAGTCCAGAGGGAGACCTGGCCCTCCACGTCCAGCCCGACGAGGGCACACCCATCCGCCTGCTCCAACATCAACAGCGCGAGTTCGCCGCGCGGCCCCGCCGCCTCGTCCAGGGAGTGCACACCCCTCGGCACCTCGGTCTCACCGGGAGCACTGTGGACGGGTGGGGGCAAGGCAGCAGGGCCCTCCTTCTCGGGCAGCCCGTCACCGGCTCGGGGGGGCCGGAGGCACGGGCCCCAGTGCCTTGGATCTGGCCACGAACGCCCCTGGCGCAAGGCCAGCACGGTGAGCAGGTAGCCAGGCGGCATCCGGCTCCCGCCGTGCCTGTTCAACCCGGGGCCGCCCTGGTAGATCCACGACCCCCGCGCAGCGCGGAGGGAGGCACGTGGCCGAGCAAGTACCGTTTGGAGCCTTGTCGTTCGCAGAGAACCCGGAGCCGCGCTGCCCGTGCGTGCTGCTGCTGGACACCTCCAGCTCCATGAACGGGGCTCCCCTCGAGGCGCTCAACGCGGGGCTGCGCCAGTACCGCGACGAACTGGCCGCCGATAGCCTCGCCGCCAAGCGGGTGGAGGTGGCCGTGGTCACCTTCGGGGGCCAGGTGCGCACCCTGCACGACTTCTCCACCACCGAGTCCTTCTTCCCCTCCGCGCTGGTGGCCGAGGGCAATACCCCCATGGGCGAGGCCATCCTCCGGGCCACGGACATGCTGACGGAGCGCAAGAGCCTCTACCGGCAGAACGGCATCCTCTTCTACCGGCCGTGGATCTTCCTCATCACGGATGGAGGCCCCACGGACGTGTGGCTGACGGCCGCCCAGCGCGTGCGCCAGGGCGAGGCCTCCAAGGCCTTCTCCTTCTTCACCGTGGGTGTGGAGGGGGCCAACTTCGACGTGCTCAAGCAGCTCTCCGTGCGCGAGCCGCTCAAGCTGGACGGCCTGCGCTTCCGGGAGCTGTTCCAGTGGCTGTCCAACTCACAGAAGGCCGTCTCCCGCTCGCAGACGACGGACGAGGTGCGGCTGGCCAACCCGGCGGCCCCCGGCGGCTGGGCCACCGTCTAGGAGTTGGGGAACGCGCACATGTGGAGGCTGCTCCAGCAGTCCCTGGAGGGGACCTCGCACCGGCGCACGGCCACACCGTGCCAGGACAGCTGCGCGGGCACCGTCACGTGTCCGGGGCAGGAGTGCTTCCTGGTGGTGGCATGCTCCGACGGTGCGGGCAGTGTGAGTCTGAGCCAGGAGGGCTCGGCGCTGGCGTGCCGGCGCTTCGTCGAGGTGGCCTGTGAGGCGCTCGCGCGCGAGGGCTCGGAAGCCGTGAGGAACCCGGAGGTGATTCGCGGCTGGTACCGGCGGGTGCTCCAGTCCCTGGAGGAAGAGGCCGCGAGGCGCGAGGTGCCGCCGCGCGAGCTGTCCTGC
>NZ_DASVWK010000476.1:0-11094 GCF_036389735.1 Archangium sp.
GTAGAGCGGCTCGGCACGAGCGTACAAGCCTTGGTCCGCGTAGAGGCTGGCGAGGCCGTTGAGCGTTTGAGCGACCTCCGGGTGGTTCTCGCCGAGAGCCGCTTCCTGAATGGCCAGCGCACGCGAGAAAAGCGCCTCAGCCCGAGCGTTCGAGGCTTGTTGCCCAGAAAGGTTGGCCAGGTGGTGGAGCGACTCGGCGACGAGGGGATGGTTCTCACCGAAAGCCGCTTCCCGAATGGTCAGCGCACGCACATGGAGCGGCTCGGCACGAGCGTATAACCCCTGGACCGCGTAGAGGCTGGCGAGGTGGGTGAGCGTTTGAGCGACCTCCGGGTGGTTCTGGCCAAGGGCCGCTTCCTGAATGGCCAGCGCACGCGAGAAGAGCGGCTCGGCCCGGACAGGGTTCCCCTGAAGCAGGTGATGAAGACCGAGCAGGCCCAGACTCCTGGCGACGTCTGGATGAGCCCCCCCGAGCACGGCCTCCCGCAGGGCCAGCGCCTGCTCGCCCCTCGCGATGGCGTCGGCGTACCTGCCCGCGTCCCAGAGCCCTTTCGCCTCGTCGAAGGCCGTCCGCGCCTCCAGCAGCCGCGCGTCGGGTTTCTCCGCCGCGCCCGCCGCACAGCACAGCACCACGACCATCATCCCGCGAACCCACTGCATGTCGGCTCCTGGGCTACAACTCGCCACCCGAAAAGCGGAACCAGGGACGTGGGCGGCCCCCCGCCAATACACACCCGTGCCGAGCACGGATGAATGCACTCCGCCCAACGTCCCAGTCCCTAACCCAAGGCGAGCATCCCACCTGTGGAATGGAATGCCCTACACAGGGGAGAGCCCCCGAGCGGGAAAATCATGCAGAAAATCCGCGGATTCTTTTTCCGGGGGCTTCCGCCGGGCATCCGCCGCGGGCCCCCTCCCCCCTTGACTCAGGGAGAGAACGAGGCACAGACGCGCACGCCAATCGCGGCATCGCGCGCCGTCGGATCGCCCGCGGAGATGTTCGCGATGTGCGCGCCAAAGGCGTCGTAGTACCAGGAGCCTCCCCGGAGGACGACGCGGTGGAACTCCGGTGTCGTCGAGCGCGTGAGCTCATAGACGTTTCCGGCCATGTCCTCCAGACCGAAGGGGCTCACCGACACCGGGTGGGAACCGACCATGTCGGGCCCGAAGGCCATGGGCTTCCGCTGGTAGGTCATGTCGATGTTGGCGTCGTCGGGCTGCAGCTGCTGGTCCCCATGGGGGTAGCGGCGGCCATCGGCGCCACGGGCCGCGTACTCCCACTCGTTCTGGCTGCACAGGCGTGCTCCTGGGAGACGCCCCGTGCTGTCGAGCCAGTAGAAGTAGCGCGCCAGATCCTCGGCGGAGACCCCGGACAAGGGAAACTGGCGCCAGTCGGCGGTATTCCGCCGGGTCCGCCCCGGATAGTGGAAGAGCTCGCCCTCCTTCGCCGAGAAGACGACGTCCTCGCGCGAGCGGTAGAAGGAGAAAACCCACCCGGCGCCGGGTTGCCGCCGCAGCGTGACCGCCCCGGTGGAGCTGAAGCGCGGCTGCTCGAGAATCCGTCTCGCGGGTGCATCCGGGCGCAGATCGTCGAGGTAGGTCAGCCAGTCGCCGAACGTCACCTCCTTTTGCCCGATCAGGTAGCCCTCGTTGAGACAGAACTGGTGAAGCGGCGGGCTGAGCATGAAGATCCGCACGTCCTCCGGCTCGGAGCTGCCCAGGAGGAAGCAGCTCCGTGGGATGTAGACATAGCCAGCGGGCACCGCGGTGGGGAGCACGAGGCGGACCTGCTCGCGGGCGCCGTGAGTGAGGAGCAGAGGCAGTCGCACCGGCACGCGTCCCGGCTGCGTGACGTGGAGGAGATAGGAACCCCCTGGCAGGCGCAGGCGGGAGATGGGCGTAGGGCCCAGGGAATCCGACTCCGCGACGGGCTTTCGGTGTCGCGTCCCTTGCACATCGGTGTAGCGCTCGATCTCGACGCGTGCGCCGGGAGGCTCCGTCACGATCTCGAGCTCGGCCGGGGCCAGGAGTCGTTGCCGCCACTCCGCTCCCTCCCGCGCCCCGTCGGTCACCTGCTCCAGGTGTTGGGCCCATTGGTCGCGCTCGCGCCGCTGGTGGAAGCGCTCGGCGAGGAGGACTCGTTCATAGGTGACCTCCGCGATGAGCCGACGCGTGTCCACGTGGCCACGATCTCGATCAAGGGCCTTCTCGAGGAACTGGCTCGTGCGGGCGTAGGCCGCATCGGCCTGATCTCTCAGGGTGAGCGCCTCGGTCCATCGCTGCTCGGCGGCGCGCTTGAGGGCATAAGGGTCCAGCGAGTTCTCGAGGCCAACGGACGGATCAGGCCGGCCATCGAACAGCGCCAGCGCATCCTCGCGGCGCGTGCTGGCCCGCTGGGCGAGGGCACGACCCGCGGCGAGTACTTCCCGCGCCGCGTCGACCTGGGCGGCGACGAAGCGTACATCCGCGAGGTACGTCTGGAGTCGATGCCCACCATAGGAGGCGACGACGGCGAGTGCGAGGACGAGCGTGGCCAGCCTGCGACCCCACCGCTGGCGTGTCACGGCGCGGCGGGAGGCGAGGAGAAAGGCACGCTCGCGCGGCCCCAGGGAGGAGAGTTCGAGAGGATGCGCCTCCTCGACCTGTCGCCGTCCCCAGAGGGCCTCCCTGGCGCGCTTCAGGCGTTCCCACTCCGCGCTCGCCGCCTCGACCCGCTTGCGCACCGCGCGATGGCCGATGTTGTCGTCGAGCCAGCCCCGGAGTGTGCCCCAGCTCGCGATGAGCGAGTCGTGGGCGATCTCATAGCGCGGCTGGCCTCCGGCGGTGCGCGTGTGCAGGAGGCGACCTTCCACGAGTGCGCGAAGGGCGGCCCGGGAGGACTCATCCGAGGCCTCGACGAGTTCCTCCTCGCCACGCTCGATGCGCGTGCCCTCCCCCGTCACGAGCTGGAGGAGGAGGTGCCGCGCCGCCTCGCGCTCGTTGGGACTCAGGCGCGCGAGCACCCCGTCCGCGTGCCGCGACAGCGCTCCGGCCACGCCGCCCATCTCGTCGAGCGCCTCCCGGGTGATGCGCCCTCCCGCCGGGTCGCGCCGCTCCCACAGCTCGGCCAGCGCGAACTGGAGCAGGGGGAGGCTGCCCACTCCGTCCGCCGTGGACTCGACGAGCGTCTGGACGAACTCGCCGGATTCGAAGACCACACCCCGACTTCGCGCGGGGCCGACGATGGCCTCACGCACCCCTTCGGGAGACATGGGGCGGAGGATGTAGAGCGCTCGCTCGGCCTCGTCGCCCAGGCCGGGCAACGCGCACAGACGCGTCAGGAAGTCGCCGCGCACCGTCAGCAGCACGCGCACCCCCTGCGACGGAAGCGAGAGCTCGCCCAGGAGGCGGGCGAAGTGCGCTGCCTGGACCGGCTCGGAGAGGGTGATGAGTTCCTCGAGCTGGTCGACGAAGAGGATCAGGCTCCGCCCACCCTGGTGCGCCTCGCGCAGCGCCTGCCCGAGCCATGCCGAGGTGTCCGCGAGCGCGGTGAGGAACTCCGCCTCCTTCAAGCCCAGGACAGGCGCGAGCGCGGCGGCCAGGGCCTCGAGCGGGCGGCGGCCGGGCCACAGCGTGACCGTGATTCGCTCACGCGCTTCGCCCAGCGGCTCAGCCTCCATCCGGGTCAGCACGCCAGCGCGGCACAGCGAGGACTTGCCGGTGCCAGAGTCCCCGGCGACGAGGACGAGCGGCCGGTGGCGGAGGCGCTCGAGCACGGCGCGGATGTCGGCGTCACGTCCGAAGAAGAGGGCCCGGTGCTCGGCCTCGAAGGGTGCCAGGCCGCGGTAGGGATTGCTGGCGAGCAGGGGGGCTGGGGCGCTGAGCCGCTCGAGGCGTTCGAGGGCCTCGCAGAGCGCCTCGGCCGAGGCGAAGCGGTCGAGCGGATTGGGCGCCAGGCATCGCGCGATGATCTCGGCGAAGTCCGGATCGATCTCCGGTTTCCCTTCCGCTCGGGGCGGGTCCCCCGGCAACTCTCCCGTCCACAGTTCGTGGAGCACCAGGCCCAAGGCATAGAGGTCACTTCTGGGCGTCGCGGGAGCACGCTCCAGGAGGAGCTCGGGTGCCATGTAGCGCCGCGTGCCAGCGAGGTGTGTGCTGGACGGCGGCGAGGCCGCTCCGGGTTCGAAGCGCTCGGCCAGACCGAAGTCGAGCAGCTTCACCTCTCCGTCCTCGGTGAGAAGGGCGTTGGAAGGCTTGATGTCGCGGTGGAGCACTCCCTGGCGATGCGCCGCCACCAGCCCCCGAGCGAGGCCGACGCCGAGCGCCAGGACCCGACGCCAGGGCACTGGCAGTGGCAGCTCCGCGAGGCTCTGGCCAACGACGTACTCGGAGACGATATAGGGGTGCCCACCCACCTCACCGACGCGGAAGACGTTGACGATGTTCGGGTGCTGCAACCGGGCGATCGTGCGGGCCTCGGTCTCGAAATACGCACGGACCCAGGGCTCGGGCTGACTGGAGGCGATGAACTTCACCGCCACGCGCCGCTCCAGCGAGGTGTCATGCGCCAGGTAGACGACGCCCATGCCTCCGCGACCGAGCACGCGCTCGAGGCGGAACTCGTCGAACACCTCGGGCGGGGTCCAGGAGAGACCCGCCTCCTCCAGGTTGACGCCAGCCGGCTCGGAGCCTTCCGGGACACCGGGCTTCGTCCCCAGGCCACCCCGCGAGACCGAGGCGAGAAGAGTCCGGCAGGCATCGCACCCGGCGGCGTGTTGATGGGCACGGGCCAACGCCTCGTCGGACAACCGCCCATCGAGGAGATCCACCAGGACCTCGTCCATCAGGCAATTGGAGGTGCTCAACCCGCTGTCGCTGGCAGTGGACGGACTCATGAATTCGATGAAATCGGATTTTTATGGTATGTTGATGAAAATGGAACAGGTGTCCGAGCTAGCTCCGGCGTTTCTCGCGTACACAAAGGTGGGCTTCGTTCCTCCCGTGGATATGGCCGCTCTCGAGCGCCTGCTCGTCCACGCCTGGGAGACTTCCCGAGCGCAGTGGCCGACCGTGGCCCTCCCCGCCGAGCCGTTCGTGAAGCATCTCGCCGAGCGGCTGCCCGAGGCGAGTCCCGACAGCCCCCTCGAGCCACTCCTCGAGCAGCTCTCCCTGGCGGAGCTCTACCTCGCGTGTGCTTGCGTGCGAGGGATTCCCTCCGCCATCGAGCTCCTCGAGCGCAACTACCTCGCGAAGCTGCCGGGGCTGCTCAAGGGTCCCAAGCAGTCCGAGGCGATGCTCGACGACGTGTGCCAGTTGGCGCGCGTGAAGCTCCTGGTCTCCACGCCCGAAGGTGGCCCCAAGATCGCTGAGTACACGGGGCGAGGCGCGCTGTTGAGCTGGGTGCGTGTCACCGCCGTGCGCATCGCCATCAAGCTGCAGGCCGTCGAGAAGCCCGCGCCCGATCAGGACGCGGACACCATCATCGAGGCACTGCCGGCGCCAGGAGTCGACGCGGAGCTGGATCTCATCAAACGGCGCTACCACGCCGACTTCCGCCATGCCGTGCGCGAGGCCTTCTCCGCGCTCTCGGCCGACGAGCGCCACCTGTTCCGCCTCTACTTCGTCGATCGGCTCTCGATGTACGATCTGGCCGCGCTCTTTCGCGTCAATCAATCGACGGTCTCCCGCTGGTTGAAGAGTGCACGGCAGACGGTCTACGAGGAGACGCAGCGCCGTCTGCGGGCGCGGTTGGGCCTCTCCTCCCGTGATTTCAAGAGCTTCCTGGCCGTCCTCGACAGCCAGCTCGAGCTGGGCATCAGCCAGCTCCTGAAGCAGGAGGAGTCCTAGGGACCCTCGCGTCCATAGGACTGGTTGCGCAGCAGCGCTGTCGTGGGACTCGCATCCGCGCGCGACACCGTGCAGCGGTCTCCCTCGCCCAGGTCGAGCGCCGCGCCCGTGCGGAAGCGGTTGGGGCACTCCCGGAGAATCGTCTCCAGGGCGCGACCGTCCCGAGTCCGGGCCAGGCAGGTGGCCCCGTCGGGTGCCCACGCCGCCTCGAACGAGGCCAGCGCGAGCTCCCAGCCCGCCGAGGACTCGGTCGTCCGCGCGAGCACGCCGAGCCGATCGTAGATGTCGAGGGCGGTGTCCTCGTGCGTGTGGCTGCGGCCGTTGCCGCAGTAGTCCGCGCGAGCCATGCGCGTGCAGGCCTGGTGGAAGTCGGCCAACGCTTGCCCGTCGCGGCGCGCCCAGGGCTTGTAGCCCCAGTTGACGCACTTGGTGAGGGCGCCGTTCTCACAGGCGAAGGTGAACTTGCCCGGGACGTCGTGGTGGGCGCCGCTCGCGTCCCAGACGCCACTCAGCGCGAGCGCCCGGGGGTCGGGCACGCGGTTCAGGGCGACGCAGGGGTTCTCCCAGTCCTGGGCCACCGCGTTCCAGGCCTCGATGCGGTACCAGACCATGCCGGGGTCCTCGGGGGAGGGCTCGGCGCCGCAGATGGCCACCTCCACCGGCTTGCCGTCGCTCGCCGTCCCCTGGAGCACGGTGCCGATGATCCCCGTGCCCGTGGGCGCCCTCGGAGCGAGGGCGGTGATGGATGCGGGCACCAGGCGCCCGCCCTCGAGCTGCAGTGCCTTCACCTGGCCATCCGCCGATTGCAGGGGCTCGAGGCCGACCGAGACGAGCACGCTGCTGCGCTCGTCGGCCACCTTCTCGGTGTCCCAGGAGCGCCGGGTGCCCCACAGCATCGTCCCCTGGGGTTTGACGGTACGTTGGGACGCCTGGGACTGACATCGCCGCGCGTAGCGCTCGGGTTGGTTCACCGGGGCGGCCACGCTCGCGGGGCTGGGGCGCTCCGCGTGCGCCAGCACGGGAAGCTGAAGGCACATCAATGCGAGCAGATACTTCCTCATCGCGGTCATTACTTTCTCTCCATTGCGTTCACTTCGATGGGCGCGAATCGCTGCCCCGCAGCCGGGGAGAGCCGGTGACCCGGGCAATCATGCAGGGAAATTTGTTCCCTACCTCCGCGTACAGCCCCCTCCCCCCACAGGTTCGAATGTCCCGGCGATTCCGTTGGGTGCAAGAGAGAACGTCACGGGCGGCTGTCCATGGTGAGCCTTGGGTTGGAATGCCGGGAGGACGTGCGCCTTCGGAGAAGAATCAAGCAGCATCCACAGGGCAAAAGCAGTGACCGGGACGGAGACACCGCCCGTAATCAGCCCAGCCGTGCACATTCCTCCGCGCTCCCGCACCTGGCCGCACCCGACCGCGGTGAGTGTGATGGCCGTGACCACGCCCATGCCTCCAAGCGTGGTGAAGACGATTCCATTCACGTGTTTCGCATACGAAGTGCCCTCTGCCACCACAATGGCGCGACGTGCCCGCAGCGCTTCCCGGCCGACACCGGGGACAAAAAGCCTGTCACCATTCCGCGACTTCAAGACCAGATGCTCAAGGACTCGTCGGGCGCAGGACGGCCCGCGCACGTTCGAGCGCGGCGGGGGGAATCTCGAGGCCGTGCTCGAGCGCGAACCGCTGGGCCTTCCCCGGGTCCTTGAGGTACTTCGAGAACCAGAGTTCCTCTTCGGGGCAGACGGGGATGCGGTCCACCCACTGCGCGCGCTCGAAGAGGACGCCCCCGTCGAGCTGTTCGTTCTCGTAGGTGGCGTCGAATTGCAGGCCACCGTCGAACCGAGCGCGAACGTAGAAGCGGCCCTCCAGCGCATTGTCGCGGTGGGCGACGTCGAAGGGCTCTCCCCAGGAGGTGACCGTCGCATGTCGGCTCTGGGCGAAGTGGACGAACGCGAGCAGCGTGTCCATGCCGCGGGCGAGCAGCACATCCACGTCGGTGATGCGTGTGCCAGAGAAGTGCGCGGGGTGGAGCAGCGCGAGTCCGGTGCTGCCGAAGGTGACGTACCGCACGTTCGAGACCGCGAGTTGCTGCAACAGCGAGCGCGCGTCAGTCATAGCAGCCGATGACCTGCGCGTTGGGAACCCAGTCTCCACACAGCTCGCGGGTCGAGTGGAAGACGAGCTTTTGCAGCACGCCCGACTCCACGGCGTCACGGTGAGCGACGTAGCTCGAGCCTTCGAGGGTGACGTGGAGGCGACCGCGCCGATAGCGCTCGTTGTAGTAGTAGTAGCCCGACGTGACGCCTTCGAGCGTCCAGCCCGTGCGCGTGCGACCCTGGTCATCGAGGAGGGCGTCCATGAGCGCACGCACGGGGGCGCGGTGGGCCGCGATCCAGCGTGTCTCGCGGTTCTCCCGGTAGATGTCGCCCAGGACGCTCAGCTCGCGAAACACGACGTGCTCCACCCCGAGCGCCTCGGCTTCGTCGAGGTAGCGCTCGACGTCGTCAATCGTGGAGACGCCCTGTGTATTGAGGATGCACACGAGCTTCACCGGCACGCCTTCGCGCTGCACACGGCGAACGGTCTCGCGGAACACCTCGGTGCCGCGAATGGGCTGCCCGAGGTCGAAGCGCATGATGCGCAGGTTGACCTTCGCGTCGAAGTGCGCCCGGGACAGCTCGGCACGGTCGAAACGAGCGCGGGCGAGCGCGGGAACCAGGCGCTCGTCGTTCGCGAGCCCCGAGCCGTTGGTGTAGAGCACGCGCTCGGCGAACAGCGCGCCGTGCCCATCCAGCAGCGAGAGCAGGCGCAGCAGCCACTCGGGCTCGGAGGTCGCTTCGAGGCCGCTGAGGCTCAGTCCCATCTCGAATCCACGCAGCTCGTTCCATGCGCGGTCCAGCGCCGCGAAGTAGCGGTCGTGGTCGGTGATGGTCGTGTGTGCGGAGAGGCGCGTCGCGTCGATGCGCGCCAGTTCCTCGGAGCAGAAGGAGCAGTGCGCGTTGCAGCGCGTGGGGTTGGCGTACGGCGTGAACGTCAGCCCGGGGCGAAGCAGCCAGCGCCTGCCGAGGAGGATGCGCTCGACGGGGGCGCGCGGGGTGAAGGTGCGCCAACGGCCGTCGCGAAACTCACTCGGGTGGGTGATGCTCGAGGCGTGTCGGAACTGGTTCGGGCTGAAGCGCTCGGGGTTCATCGGAGGTGCTCGAGCGAGACCGTGCGGGCCATGGCGACACCGAGCGTCCGGGGCGAGGTGAAGGCCTCGCGCGAGTGCCCGTAGCGGATGTTGTCACAGAGCAGGATGTCGCCTGCCTCGTAGTGAAGGCCCTCGCGTGTGGCGAGAAACGCCCCCATCAGGAGGTCGACTTCGTCGTCGTTCAGCTCGCGGCCGTTTCCGAGCGGATAGCGGCGGTAGCCGTTGACGATGGACAGCGGGTCGAGCGCGATGCGCGGAAAGAGCATCGTCTCGCGCCCGCTCACGGGGTCCCGGTAGAAGCCCGGAACCCGCACGCGCGTCATCAAGGTGAAGCGGGGCTCACGGGAGGCGGTGGGCTCCTCACGCCACCAGCACTCGTCGAATTGCAGCGTCGAGGCCCGGCAACGCGCCTCGGCCTCGTCGCGCGACTGCGTCTCGAAGCGGTCCTGCCACGAGCGGAAGTAGTTCCTGTGCTTCTCGGGGTGTCGCTCATCGACGAAGCCCATCTCGATGAGCATTCCGTGCTCGCGCAGGGCGCCGAGCAGGGTTTCACCCCTGGGGCCACGCGAGCGAATCCAGCGCTCCATCCCATCGGCTTCGTGCACGAACGTGCGTCCGCCCCGCGCGGGGGGGCACGCGCTGGCGGAGAAGAAGAGCAGGCTCGCGGGCATGTGCCGCTGGTAGAGCACCTCGTTGTGCGGCAGCAGCCAGAGGTGCGAGGGGTACTCGTCGGTGGCGCGCAGCTCGCGCGAGAGGGCCTTGCGCGTGGTGCGACCGCTGTTCATTCCGCCCCAGGCGAAGCTCGACTCCCGGCCGAAACCAAGGGCCTCGAGCAGGTCCTCACCGAGCTGTCCGGGCTCGCTGAACGCCAGCCCGGTGTTGCGGAGGTGCAGCGCTCCGTGGCGGGCGAACTCGCGGTGGATGGCCTCGAACGCCCTCGCGTCGAGCGCGCCCTCGGCGTCGAACGTGCGCGCGCTGAGCAGCTCGTCGCGCCGGACGAGGGCGGGGGCGATGGCGTAGCGCAGGGACGGATCCGAGGCGGTGCTGGCGAATCGGTCGAGCACGGGAGCCGGCTTCGCCCGTGCCGCCTCTCTCTGCCGTCGCGCCTGCTCGGTGCGGTCGTCCCAGAGCTCGCCCGCCATGCCGACGTAGACCTCCCGGTCGCCTTCGAAGCTCTCGCGGGAGTGCCCGTAGCGGAGGTTGTCGAAAAGGACGAGGTCTCCGTCGTTCCAATGCAATCCCTCGCGAGAGGCGAGGTACGCCGTGATGAGGACCTCGCGCTCCTCGCCGCTGAGCTCTTCGCCGTTGCTGAGCGTGAAGCGCCGGTACCCATTCTTCGCGCTCGGCGCATCCAGGGCGATGCGTGGAAAGCGCAGGTACCTCCGCCCATTGCTCGGGTCGGACCAGAACGCGCTGAGGGTGACGCGCGCCATCAGGGTGGGGTGTGCGCGCTCGCTCGGGTCGTTGCGAATCCAGCACTCGTCGTACTCGAGCGTCCTCGCGCGTGCGCGCGCGAGCGCCTCGTCGGGATCGTCGGCGCCGAAGCGCTCCTGCCACGACTGGAAATAGTTGGCGCTCTTCAGCGGGTGCGCGCGGTGGAGGAAGCCCGTTTCGATGACCAGCCCGAAGCGCTCGAGCTTGTCCACGAGCGCGCGGCCCAAGCGGCCTGTCTCACACAGCAGCGGGACGATGGCGTCCGCGCGGTGGACGAAGGTGCGACCACCCTTCGCGGGGGCGCGATGGCAGTAGAACAGCACGCGGCGCGGTGAGCAGCGCTGGTACTGCACCTCGTTGTTGGGCAGCAGGTAGAGCTCGGGCGGATAGAAGTCCATCCGTCGAAGGCCGGGCTCGACCCACTTCCTCTGCCACGCCTCGCTGGTGCGACCACCCGCGGAGAACTGCTCGTGCGGCGCGAAGCCGAGCTCGCACATCGCGCGCAGGGTGTCGTCCACGCCGCGAAGGCCCGTACGACGGACGTGCACCGCGCCGAACTGCTCGAGTGTCGCGCGAATGGAGGCGAGCTTGCCGGTGTCGAGCTGCTCCTGGGCGTCGAACGTCCTGGCGCTGAAGCGCTC
>NZ_DASVWK010000477.1:0-3933 GCF_036389735.1 Archangium sp.
ATCTGTTGCAGCACCGGCGTGTCAGCGCGCTCTTCACCGACACGGGACTGGCGATGCGGCTGCCCTCGCGCACCTTGGCCTCGCGTGAGCTGGGCTGGAGCGTGGTGGGCGGGAGCGCGGTACGGCCCCAGGCGGAGGCACGCGGCCTGCGCTACCCGGGCGTGCTGCCAGGGGTGGAGCTGTGGTTCGAGGAGCATGCCGAGGGCGTGGAGTACGGCTTCCGGGCCGAGCGCGGGGCGGACTTGCGGCGGGTGACGCTGGAGTACGCCGGAGCCCAGGCGGTGCGGGTGGTGGAGGAGGGGCGGGCGCTGGAGGTGGATCTGGGCGAGGACGTGCTGCGCGAGGAGGGGCTGCACTGCGCGCAGCAGCAGGCGGATGGCTTCCTGCGTGCGGTGGGCTGCCGCTTCACGGACGCGCACCCGGTGGGGCGCGAGCGGTGGGCCTACGCCATCGAGGTGGACGTGGAGGATCCGGAGCGCCCGGTGGTGGTGGATCCGGTCATCCGCTGGAGCACCTATCTCGGGGGGGCGGGAGACGACACGTTCGGGGGCATGGCCGTGACCGACGCGGGGGAGGTCTTCATCGTCGGAACGGCGGCCCTGGAGACCACGTTGGTGACCGTGGATGGCCTGGTGATTCCAGGCAGGGGCGTCATCGTCGCGAAGTACTTCGAGGATGGTGGGTTCGCCAGCTGGAGAGGCTTGCAGGGCGATGGTGAGGACATCGGCCGCTCCATCGTGGTCGGCAAGGACGGAATGGTCTACGTCGCGGGCACGAGCAACTCGACGACCTTCGGGTTGGAGTTGAACACGAGGCTCAATCACGGAGGGGAGGGGACGAGGGATGGGCTCGTGGCGCAGCTCGACCCCGTGACGTTGAAGTTCAACTGGGTCCACTTCGTCGGTACGGCCAACGGGGATGAGGAGATCCACGACATGGCCGTGGGCGCTGACGGCGGGCTCTTCCTCGTCGGACAGACCACCGCGCTGGACTTCCCCGGGGCGCCCGCGGCGTCCACTCCCCGAGGCCTGGATGCCTTCGTGACCCGGCTCAGCCCCGCTGCTTCCAACGATGGTGGCCCCAATGTCGCCACGTTGAACTGGTCCAATGTGATGCGCGGGGCCAATGCGGATGTCGCCTACGCGGTCACCGTGGGCGAAGGAGGCAAGGTCTACGTCACGGGGAAGACGGCTTCCACCGGCCTGCTCACCTCCGTCACGCGGGCTCATGCGGGACCTGAAGGCACGAATGACGTCTTCGTCGCGAGACTGACTCCAGAGGATGGTGGGGTCGAGGTGGCCACCTACCTGGGTGGAGTGGGGGACGATCAAGGGCGCGCGCTCGCGCTCAAGGGTGTCAGCAACTCCACCCTCTTCGTGGGTGGTACGACCCGCTCGGATGGCTTCCCGAGTGCGACGGGCGCTTCCCTGTCGCAGTCCAATGCCTTCGTGGTGACGCTCGACAGGGGCACCCTGGCGCTGAAGGGCGCGAGCCTCCTTGGAGGCTCCGGGGATGAGGAGGGGCTGACCCTGGCCGTGGATCGAAGCGCCGCGGCCACGAGGGACATCGTCTACCTGGGCGGAAAGACCTCCTCGCGTACCGACTTCCCACGGAAGGATGCATTCGACCCGGCCTTCGGCGACGGGCTCACCGAGGGCTTCGTGGCGCTGATGGAAGTCGATGCGGGCATCCCGCTGCTGTGGTCCTCGCTGGTGGGAGGAGGCGGAGAGGACGAGGTGCTCGCCCTGAGGAGCGACCTTCCGGGTCGGCTCTTCGTCGGCGGCACCACCACTTCGGATGATCTGGTTCCCCTGGGCACGCCGGGGTACAGCAAGAATCCCTTCGGCCAGAAGGACCTGTTCCTCATGCGGGTGGAGCCCGATGTCGTGACGCCGGATGCCGGAACGGGCCCGGGCACGGATGCCGGTGTGGACGCGGGTAATGGAGGCGGGGGGACGGATGCCGGTGTGGACGCGGGTAATGGAGGCGGAGAGCCGTCCCGCCCGGACGGGGGCACGGGCACCGAGGTGGAGCCGCTGTCTCCCCTGGGCTGGTCCTGCGGCGCCAGTGGCTCCAGCGGTGGGTCCGGGACCCTCGCCCTCGGCTCGCTCGTGGGGCTGGTGCTGCTCGCCTGTCGTCGACGCGGGGTGACTCGTTCTCGCTAACCTGTCTTCAAGCTGATTCGTCCATCGAGGGGGCTCCGTGTTGCGTCGTGTGCTCGGTGTGTCGGCCGTTGTCTGCGTCACCTTGCTGTCCTGGGGGGCGGTGAGCCAACCCACGCGCAGTGGGCCTCCGGTTCAGCCGGCCCCTCCGAGGGCGCCCATCTTCCGGCCGGGCATCGCCCCGGCGCCCCAGGGCTCGGCCGGGCGGTACGAGCTGCGGCACTTGCGCACCCAGGCCCTCTTCACCGACAGAGGCGTGGAGCTGCGCCTGCCCTCGCGCACCCAGGCCTCACGCCCCCTGGGCTGGAGCGTGGCTGGCGGACGCGCGGTGACGCCCCGGGCGGAGAAGCCACGGGAGGCGAAGCTCCACCGCCTGGTGGGACCGACGGCATCCTGGGAGCGAGAGGTGCCCACGTATGGAGGGCTGCGCTATCCGGGCGTGCTACCGGGAGTGGAGCTGTGGTTCGAGGAGCGCGCCGAGGGCGTGGAGTATGGCTTCCGGGCCGAGCGCGGGGCGGACTTGCGGCGGGTGACGCTGGAGTATGCCGGAGCCCAGGCGGTGCGGGTGGTGGAGGAGGGGCGGGCGCTGGAGGTGGACCTGGGCGAGGACGTGCTGCGCGAGGAGGGGCTCCACTGCATGCAGGAGCAGGCGGACGGCATGCCGAAGGCGGTGGGCTGCCGCTTCACGGACGTGCGGGCGCTGGGGCGCGAGCGTTGGGCGTACGCCATCGAGGTGGACGTGGAGGATCCGGAGCGCCCGGTGGTGGTGGATCCGCTCGTCCTCTGGAACACCTATCTCGGGGGGCCCGGGGAGTTCGATGGGCTCCGGGCCATCCAGCAGAACGCCGCGGGGGAGCTCCTCGTCGCCGGCACGGTGGGGGCTGCTCCGGATTCCGCGCGGGGGCAGAGTAGCCTCTTCGGCGTGCGAGGGGGGCCAAGCGATGTGCTCGTCGCCCGGTTCCAGGCGGATGGCACGCTCGCGTGGTGGACGGTGTTCGGCGGCCAGAGCTACGAGCTCGTCAGCGAGCTCGTCCTCGGTGACGCGGAGGAGCTGTACGTCTCGGGCACCACCGGGTCGCCGGAGCTTCAGTGGTTGTTGGCCGATGGAGGGACGGGGATCAGCAAGGCCTACTCCCTGGACGGACCAGATGGCTTCGTGGCCCGACTCGATCCCTCCGGAAAGCAGCTCGAGTGGTTCCTCCACGTCGGCGGGAATGGGAACGACATCATCTCCGACATGATTCGGGGTCCCCAGGGTCGGCTGTTCCTCGCGGGGTCGACGACCTCGAACGGCATGATGGATGCGGGGTTCCTCCCGGGCGCGGGGCCCATCGTGAGTGAAGACGGCTTCATCACCCGCTTCGACCCCGGCCAGCGCAAGGCGGAGTGGACCCTGCTCATCCAGCAGGTGGGGAATAACGACGACGGCAGCGATGGCGTGATGGGTCTTACCGCCCGAGCGGACGGTTCCCTCTATGCCGCGGGGTACTACAGTGATTTCGCGGGGGGCGTGACGAATGGTTTCGTGTCCCGGATCTCCGGCGTCAACGGTGGCAGCCCCTCGGCCTCGGCCCCGCTCCGCATCGGAGGCAACCGCGATGAGTATGCCGTCGCGGTGACCCTGCCGGCCGCTGGTGCTGGCGACAAGTTGCTGGTGTGGGGGAACACCACCTCGAGCAATTTCCCGGGTCACACTCCCGTCCAGGGAGGGAGCGACATCTTCGTCTCCACCGTGGGAGACGATGGCGGCACCCTGTCCCTGCAGAGGACG
>NZ_DASVWK010000478.1:0-3675 GCF_036389735.1 Archangium sp.
CTCGACAAGGGCGTTGCCCGCCGCAAGCGCGAGGTGCTGCTGGGCAACGAGCCTCCCCGCTTCGACTCGCTGCGCGAGTTCACCCCCACGCGCCCCCTCAACCCCGAGCAGCTCGACGCCGTCTCCCGCGCCCTCGCCGCCGAGGACTTCTTCCTCGTCCACGGCCCTCCCGGCACCGGCAAGAGCACCGTGCTCGCCGAGGTCGCCTCCCAGGCCGTCTCCCAGGGCCACCGCCTGCTGTGCACCGCCGCCAGCAACGCCGCCGTGGACCACCTGTTGGACCTCTGTCTCGACAAGGGCCTGCGCGCCATCCGCGTCGGCCACCCCGCCCGCGTCACCCCCCGCCTCCAGGAGCACACCCTGGACCTCATCGTCGAGGAGCACCCCGACCGCGTCCTCTCCCGCGAACTCTTCGACGAGGCCTTCTCCCTGCTCGGCTACGCCCGCCGCCAGCGCACCCAGGGCCGCAGCAGCGCCCGCTTCTCCAACGCCCGCGCCTCCTCCACCGAGGCCAAGAGCCTCTTGAGCGAGGCCCGCGCCCTCGAGCGCAAGGCCGTGCGCAGTGTGTTGGAGCGCGCCCAGGTCGTCTGCGTCACCCTCGCCAGCCTCGACTCCGGCGTCCTCTCCCACGAGGAGGTCGACCTCGCCCTGCTCGACGAGGCCACCCAGGCCACCGAGCCCCTCGCCCTGCTCGGCTTCCTGCGCGCCCCCAAGGTGGTGCTCGCCGGAGACCCCCAGCAGCTCCCCCCCACCGTCCTCTCCCAGGAGGCCGCGAAGCAGGGCCTCGCCGTCAGCCTCTTCGAGCGCCTGCTCGCGGACCACGGCGAGGGCGTCAAGCGCATGCTCCGCGAGCAGTACCGGATGAACACCGCCATCATGTCCTTCCCCTCGAAGGAGATGTACGACGGCGAGCTGCGCGCCCACCCCAGCGTGGCCGACCGCACCCTCGCCGACGTGCTGTCCGCCGAGGCCTCGGGCGTGGACGCCCCGCCCGTCCTCTTCCTCGACACCGCCGGCAAGGGCTTCGAGGAGGAGCAGGAGAAGGACACCGGCAGCCTCTTCAACCGCGGCGAGGCGGACCTCGTCGTCGCCCGCGTGAAGGAGTTGCTCGCCGCCGGGCTCGCCCCCCGGGAGCTCGCCGTCATCACCCCCTACCGCGCCCAGGCCCATGCCCTGCGCGAGCGCGTGGAGCCCCTCTCTCCCGACGTCGAGGTGGACACCGTCGACGCCTTCCAGGGCCGCGAGAAGGACGCCATCCTCGTCTCCCTCACCCGCTCCAACTCCGAGGGGCAGATCGGCTTCCTCTCGGACCTGCGCCGCATCAACGTCGCCCTCACCCGCGCCCGCCGGCACCTCTTCGTGGTGGGAGATTCGGCCACCCTCAGCGGCCACCCCTTCTACTCGCGCTTCATCGAGTCCACCCAGGAAGGCGGCGGCTACCGCTCCTCCTGGGAGTGGCCCGACCCCGCCGAGTCCCTCTGACAACGGAGGCTCAGCGGGCCTCCAACTCCTTGAAGACGACCCCATCCAGTTCCAGGCGCCGTACCGCGTCCACCAAGCGCTCATTGGCGATGAGGAGCGTCGAGGCGTCGGCCAGCCGGAAGAGGTCCACGTGCTCCGGCAGCGATGCGGCGTCGAGCCAATACGGCTCCGGAAGGCCATAGCCCTTGTCGGCACCACACGCGGAACACGGAGGCTCCCTGGGCGGCAGGCAGTCCGGGTGGAATCGCCCATGGGATTCGAGCTGGATGTCCCGCAGCTCGGGTGCATGTTTGGTGCGGAACCGCACCTGGGTGGGGCCGCCGAGAAGGCCACGCACGCCCGCGTTCCGCAATCGCTCCAAGGCCTCGCGGCGCATGCAGAGGGACCAGGGGTTCTGCATGATGAGCTGGCCGAAGTAACCCAGACCTGTTCCCTGGAGCGGACCGAACACCGCTCCCGTTTTCAGCACGGCGCCCAGGGGCGCCAACGGACGTACCAACTCTCGCCGCCGGATGAATTCCTTGAGAGGGACGGGCCAGGAGTCCAATAGGTGCTCCTGCTCCTCGGGTGGCAGACCCGACAGGTCCACGCACGGGTACTGGGCCGAGGTGCGCCCCTCTGGCTGCAAACCACAAACAGGGCAGGGCTCGATACCGGGTAGCCCCCACTTGTGCGAGGCGTTCAGGTTGCCCGTGTAGCGTGGCGACGGATCTCTCTCGAGCTCATAGAACTTCATGCGTTCATGTCTCCACTCCTGAAGGTCAGGGAGAGAGGCGCTGGGGGCCCGGGCTGCGAAAGGGAGGGCCAGAGTGGCCCGACCCCGCCGAGTTCCTCTAAGAAACCGAGAATTTTCGAGGGTTTGGCGGGGCACTGCGCAAGAAGTGCGGGCCTACATGCACGTTTTGTCACCGCCTTGCGCAAAAAGTGGCACCCGGGTGGGGGCAGGCAAGCGGCAAAGCCCCGGATTCCTTGGGTATCGCCCAAACCCGGTCGTCGGCACGGCTGATGCTTCTGGAGAGGACGGGGAAGGCAGTCCTCCAGGAGGCAGCCATGTCGCAAGCACGTCCGATGGTGTCCAAGGAAGCCGAACTCTGGATCCTCCGTGTGGAGAAGCCCAACGGGAAGGTGCAGGAGTACCGCTGCACCACCGAGGGACAGGCCCGGCAGCTGGCCCTGTTGCTCAACGCCTCGCCCCTGGAGCCGGCCGCACAGCAGCCCGCGGCTTGAGCGGCGCTCGGCGATTCCAGACAACGGCGGAACGCGTTAAGCCGGGGGCTCTGGCCGTGGGTTCTTCCCGGCCAGCAAGGAGCCGCCGTTGTCCTCTTCCTTCGAGTCGTTGAACGTCGACGCCCACGGCCTCTCGCTCCATGCCCGCCAGCGCAACGCCGCGGGCTCTCCCGCCGTCGTCTTCCTGCACGGCTGGTTGGACCACTCGCATACCTTCGACTTCGTCGCCGAGCACCTGCCGGACTCCTGGCGCCTGGTGCTGCTGGACTTCCGTGGCATGGGCCGGAGCGGCTGGCTGCCGCGCGAGGCGAACTACCAGTTCGCCGAGTACCTCGTGGACGTGGAGGCGGTGCTGCGCGCCACCGGCCTGGAGGCGGCGCACTTCGTCGGCCACTCGCTGGGCGGCATCGTCGCCACCGCGTACGCCGCCGCGCGCCCCGAGCGCGTCTTGAGCATCAGCCTCATCGAGAGCCTCGGCCCCACCGGTGGCCCGCCCGACAACGCGCTCCACCGGCTGCGCGGCTTCCTCCAGGACCTGGAGCGCGCCCCCCACCGCAAGCGCTACCCGAGCGTGGAGGCCGCCGCCGCCCGCATGCGGGAGAACAACCCCTCCCTGTCCGAGGCCATCGCGCTCCACATGGCCCGCCACGGCACCGAGCGCGTGGAGGACGGCTTCGTCTTCACCTTTGATCCCGCCCACCGCCGCCGCTTCGGCTCCGGCTACGACGACGCGCAGTGGCTCGCCCTCTCGTCCGCCGTCACCTGCCCGATGCAGCTGCTGCTCGGCAGCGAGGGCCACCGCATCGAAGAGGAGCGGGCCCAGGCCCGGATGGGCGCCCCGCGGCACCTGCGCACACCGCCCCTCACCCTCCCCGGGGGCCACCACGTCCACCTGGAGCAGCCCGAGGCGGTGGCTCGCGCCCTGGTGGAGTTCATCCCTCCCGCTCGCCAGGTCGCCCCATAAGC
>NZ_DASVWK010000479.1:0-15687 GCF_036389735.1 Archangium sp.
CGCCTCGCAACCGAGGCGAAAGGCAGGCTCGGAGAGGTGCAAGTCATCACGCCCAACAGAGAGACAGTGAAGGTTCTCAATGAGCACATCCAGGCGCGCTTCAATGGAAGTAGCCCTTTGTTACCGTGCTCTCACAACCTGCGGCTGGGTGACCGCGTCGTCTGTAACGAGACGGTCTACGGCACGCGTCTCTTCAACGGCCTTCAAGGCGTCATACGGAGCGGTTCGCCCGGAGGTCTGCTGCTGGAACTTGAGGGCGAGTCCGAGCCGGTATCAGTGGCGCAGGAGCATGTGGGCACACTCACCCCCGCGTATGCGATGACGGTGCACAAAGCCCAGGGCTCAGAATGGGCCCATGTGCTCATCGTCGCCGATCGTCCCAGTCGCATCTTCGATAGGAATCTACTGTACACGGCGGCGACGCGTGCCCAGCGCAGCCTGACCCTGGTGGGGACACGTGCCTTGCTCGCGCTGGCTGCCAGGCGAGTACGGCCACGAGTGACTCTTCTTGCGGACCTCATTCGCAAGCGCCAGGAACAGACGACTACTCCAGCAGCGAAGTGAGCTGCCCCGATTGCACGCGGCGACACGACGCTGCGACAACTGCCGCAGGAATGAGGGCGCCACCTCAAACCACCCCGAGGCCCCCGATCGCAGCGTGGCAGCCAGCCGAAATGGCACACTGCACAGTGGCGAAACGTTGAGTTTCTTGACCTCGCGGCGCCCTCGACACAACGCCTTTGTGCTTCCGTAGACGCGTCGGACTACATCGGTGCGCTATTCTGCCGCGCCATGACGCAAGACTCGACTCTCGTGGCAGAGCCCTGCATTCAGCAGTTCCTGACGCGAGCCGTGGAACTCGCGCGGAGCGTAGGGGGCACTCAAGGTGTGACTCCAAGCTCTCTCGAAGACGTTCTCCAACGCGAGCCGCGTCCCCCCCCGAATGAGGCGATCCTGCTCGCCCTTCATTCAGGTCTTCACGAACTCGCTCCTCTGCCCCGGCTGGTGCTCTGCCTGCAACTGCTGCGCGGGCTGGAGGGCACCTCTCTCTCGGTCTCCTGGACGTACCGTCTGACCCATATGGCCGTCCTGGCGCTCTCCGCCCTCGGACGCTTGGAGTTCCTGCCGCTTCAGTTGACGCTGCTCGATGCACTGTTCGCTACCGAGATCTCCGCCGACGACAAGGCAGATCTGCTCCTCCGGCGTGGCAACACCCGGGCCGTACTCGCCCAGGAGGCTCCGGCCATGCTCGACTCCGCCGTCCAAGATCTGGAGGCGGCCGCGGAACTCGCGCGCGCCCGGGGCCTCGCTCACGTGGAACTCGAGGCCGAATGTTCTCTGGTGCGCACCGCGTTTCTCGAGCTGCCCGGCCAGCGGCATCCCTTGCCTGATGAGCTCAGCCCGCACATAGCCCGCCTCGAGGCCATGCTCCCCCGTGCCGAGCCGCTCGCGATGGCCTCAGACGTGCACGACCTCCTGAGCGACCTGGAGATGCGAAGCTCAGAGCACGGGCGAACCGGAGCCTCCGCTCGTGCAATCCACCATGCGCGGCGAGCTGCGGCCCTCTCTCCTTCGCCGGTCTTGAAGGCCGCACGCCTCGCCTCGCTGGCGCAAGTCCTGCTCAAACACGGGACCTCCGAAGAGAAGGCCGAGGCTCTCCAGGTCGCCCAGGAAGCCGTCAAGTTGCTGCCAGCGGACGCGGGGGACCTTCACTCGCCCCTACCGCACGCGGCCCTGGGTAACGCCCTCCTGCATCAGGGCCGTGCCTCCGAGGCGATCCCCCACCTCGAGTACGCCCTCCAGCTTATGGCCCGCCAGCGGCCCAGCGCCCAGCGCAACCGCATCCGCATTCACCTGGCCAAGGCCCTGCTCGACGCAAGCCGTCCAGACGATGCCCGCCAACACCTGGAACTCACCTCGGGAGAGGCACACACCAGCGGCGATGGGCGTGGGTTGAGGAGCGCGACATGGATTCTCGTCCAGCTCGACCGGGAGAACAGGCGCGAGGATGACGCACAGCGGAGGCTCCTCGAAGCGGAGGCCCGGCTGTCCGGCACACCTGCGGCGACGCTGCTCGCCTTGACCCGGCTGGAGCCCAAAGCGCATGAGGTTCCCTCCGCCGGGTTCATCGCACTCGTCCGTGACTACCTCTCCGGCCAGCTCCCGACAGCCGAGGACTCGCGGATCGCCCTCGAATGCGCCGTGACCAACCACGCCCATCAGCTCCCTCCGGACATCCGGCGCGCGTTGTTGGAGGAGGGTGGAGGCATCATCCAGAACCCTCTCGTCCGAGCCCAGTTTCTGGTGGCGGAGGGTCGGCAGGAGGAGGCTCTCGACACGCTCCGAGGGATGCTTGACTCTTCTTCCCTGGAGCCCGCCCGCCGGCTGCGCGCCGCCGCCATGCTCATCGCGTTGCTGCCCGAGAATGCCCACGAGGAGCGCCTGCGGTGGTGCGAGGAGGTGGAGAAGGAACTCAACGGTCCGCGGGATGATCCTCATACCCGGACGGTCCTGGCCCGGGCACTGTGGCAGAGCGGGCGGAATGACCGGGGTCTCCTTGAACGCGCATGGCGGCATGTGCAACGGGCCGAGCAGCACCCGGGAGTGGCGCCTGAGACCCGGATGTTCACCTCAAAGGTTGGTGCCTGGATCCGCCTCGACCAGCTCTCCCTGCTCGCGAGTGAGCTCTCGCCCATCCCCCTGGACTTCGCCGCGTGGTTCACGCAGGACCTGCCCCTGCCCGGTGAGGAGGTCAATGGCTACCGCTGCCATATTGTGCGGTGCCTGCTCTCCCCAGGTCCGCTGACCCACCCCGATGCCCTCGCGTTGGCCGAACGGCTGCTCGGGCTCGTCACTCCTCCCACGGAGAGGGCGCGGCTCCTGCGTATCCGGCTGCAGTGGCTTCGCGACCGGCAGGCGGCTCCGTACGCCCCACTGCCCCCGTCCGAGCCCCTTCCCAGGAAGCTTCACGCTCCCGCCGATGCGATGCCTGGCTGGGCCGTGGCGCTTGCTCACGGACAGTCGCCCCAATTAGGTCGGACTCCGGGGCGCGAGGAGCGTGGCGCGGCCCAGACCGTGATTCAACTCCGTCCGGATCGCACGGAGGACGTCCTGGTGTGGCTCTTCTCGCTGGAGTCAGATTCGCGCGGAATCGATGCGCTGGCGGATGAGGTGGCCCGATCCTCTCCTGACGCATCGCTGCGGAGTCTGCTCGACAGCGTGGAGAAGTTGGCGGCCGAGAGGCCTTCGTACCGCATCCTCCGGCTGCGGGTCGCACTCCAGCGCCACAGGGCATCGGTCGGATATACCGCTTCCTACACCCAGGCCGTGGACGCGCTGCTCGCATCCGCGCGGACAGCCCAGGAACGGGTTGGGGCGAAGCTGCTCAAGGGCATCGAGCGCATGGAAGTCGAGCGGTTTGAGGAGGCGCGCGTCCTCCTGATGGAGGCATTGGAAGAGGCGAGGAGCGCCCGGCTGGAGTCCTGGCAGTTGTTTCCGGTGCTGGTCTCCGCGGGCAATGCCTGGCGTCTGGGCACGGCCCCGGAGATCGATCGGTCTCTCGTGTTGTATGACGAAGCGGAGCGCCTCGGAAATCTCAGCGAGGAGATGCACGCCCAGCTCTGGAAGGTGAAAGCCAATGCCTTGCTCGTGCGCGGACGAGATGGGGATTCAGTCCAGGCGCTCGCCCTCTTGGAGCGGTCCCTGGGAGTGCGCAAGAGCGGATTCCTGCGCGTCGAGACATTGCTGGCGACCGCCGAAGCCGAGCAGCAACAGCTTGGCCGGGAGGAGTTGCATCGCTTGCGCCGCGCCCTCGACCGGCTCGACGAGGCCGAGCGTCACGCACAGGGGCACTACCAACTCGCCGTGGCCCAGGAGCAGGTCCACGTGTTGGCCCAACTCGTGCGGCTCCTGCCCAAGGACGGCTCGCTCCAGCAACGACTGGAAAACCTGGGCCAGCGCCATCCGCGACTGGCCGAGCAGATCAAGTACGCGAGGCGTGGTCAGCCGGGTGCCTTCACCAAGGACATGGTGGACGCCATGGGCACCATGGTCTTCCACCCAGCGGGCAACGCATTCAATGAAGCCATCGCCCCTTTGAATGCGCTTCAGGTGGACATGCGCATGGTGGAGCGCATGGCGGAGAACCTGGCGCGAGCCAGGGGCGTGGATTCCGCCGAGGCTCTCCAACACATCGAACAATCCCTCCAGAAGGAGGACCGCTCCGCGCAAGGGCTTCGCGCGCGCGCGGATCGCCTCACGCAAGTCGATGACGCGCAGGCCCGCCCCGGGGCCGCCGTGGGCCGGGCGGTCCTCCTAGCTCACATCTCGGAGATGGGTCTAGCGACGCGGGAGGAGGTCGAGCACGCGGCGCACGAGGCGGAGCGGCTCGTCCGTGAAATACTTGAGGAGGAGGTCAGGCTCCGGTTGCTGCTGGAGTTGGCTCGAGTGTGGGCGCCGGACGGCCACTCCAACTGTCCCGTCCGAGACTACCGGCGTGGCGCTGAGCTCGCACGGGAAGTGCGTGAGGCGAGCCGTCCGGGCGAAGAGCTGTCGCGCATGGCCTTACAGACCCTGGCCCGGGCTACACGCTACCACCCGGATGGCGAGCTCCAGGCGAACCTGCGCGAGGCCGAGCGCCTGTATGAACAATGCATCCAGGAGTACGAGGCGTCGGGCCAACAAGATTCGGCGACTCACATCCGCACCAACCTCGCGGACCTCCGCATCGCACAGGGCGCGGCCAATACTGCGGAGGATTTGAAGGACGGAATGGTAGCCGCCAGAGCGCGGCTCGCGGACGAAGGTTCTCCAGCGCAGCAGGCCACCTCCCGGCTGAGTCTCGCGGTCTATTTGACGCAGTCGGCCTCGGGTCTACCGCCGGCTGCCGCTCGGGCAGCCCTGGCCGAAGCCCGGACGCTCTTCCAGAGTATTGAGCGCTCGCTACTGCCCGCCGCCGCCGTGCACAGCGCGGAGAATTATCAGACCATCTGTCTGGCGGAGCTGGCCTGTCATGAGGACAATCATGCGGAAGCCATCCGCTTGTGGCGTCAGCGTCTGGCATCCCTTGGCCCGAATACACCGGAGGAGGTGCGGGCCTACACCCTCCACAATCTCGCCGACATGCTGGTGAGGGATCCACGCCAACCCTTGCTGGTCATGGAGGGATTGGACCTTTCGGAGCTGAGCCTTCGCTTCCGCACGCTGGAGCGCAATGCCGGGCACCATTGGGAAACGTGCGACAACATCGGACAGGCCATTGCCCGATTGCTCCGGTCACCCACAGCCCGCATGTGGCCCGCGACCCTGGCTCAGCCTCTCTGGGAGCGGGGCAGGCGGGCGCTAAACGATGCGCTCACGGCCGCGCGGCGGCTGGGCAGTCACGAGCGTCTCATGAAGTCCTCTTCCGCCCTTTTCAAACTGGCGCTCGTGGCGCCATCGGTCTCCGCGCTCGAGGCGGTAGCAGCGGAGGGCTGGAGTGGGGTGGACGAGGCTCGGCCCTACCTGCTGCTGGATGAGCATACGGGCGCCATGGAAGCACGCCTCGCCGCCGCGGTGGCGGAGGCCCTGTCTTTCCGGCTCTCGGAGCAAGGCCGCGGGAGTGACACCCCAGGTCTTGGATTCGTGCTGTCGGGAACTCGGGCAGAGCCTGTCCTGAGGTGGTTGGTGCGTGCCGCCGGGTCCGCCCAACGTAGACTCGCCAGCCGGACGGCCCGACCGGAAAGCGTGCCACATGGCACCTGGGTGGAGTGGCTCACCGCCAGTGGCACCCGCGACGCGCGGACCCTGGGACGGGCGCTGGATGTCGTGCGCCAGCACATGCCCTTGTTCCTCCGGGGAGAGCCGGACCTGGAGGGCACCTGGAATTGGCTGCGTGCGCGTCCGGACTCGGCGGTGGTCGCCGTGGTGCAAGGCTCGCAGGGAATGATGGCCGTCATCCTCACGCACGAGGCCCAGCGCCAGGTGCTCATCGCCCACTTGGACACCGGGTCGCCACCACACGATGAGGCCACCGTGGCGCGGGGTCTTTCCGCACGGGGGCCTGGGGATGAGTATCGGGCCTTGCTGGAGTGGACGCGGCGGACCGTCCTCGGTCCGTTGGGACATCTGCTGCCGCGCACGCTCTCGCAATTGCTATGGGTGCCCACTGGTGTGCTCCGGATGTTGGCGCCCGCGGACCTGTGGCCCTCCGTGCCCGTCACCTGCGCCGTGAGGCTCGACCTGGAGACGAGGCCCGCGCCACCCCGTCCCCGACGCACGCTGCTGGCCGTGGCCGATCCCGGGCCCGGCTCGCCCCGATCTATTCCCAACTCCATCGAGCTGATGGCATCCCTGGCTCCCAGTGCCCTGGAACAAGGGGACTTGCGCGTGCGCATGAGCCGGGGAGCGGCTTGGGGCCGGATGCTCGGCATCCCCTGTCCGGAGCTGGTGGAGGGGCCTGCCTCGCCCGACGAGCTCCTCCGTGAGCTGGACGGGGTGGATGTGGCACTGTTGCTGTGCCATGGCGAAGTGGACGGTCCTCGGGACGCCCGGTTGCTGCTGCTGGATGGCTCCGGGGCCGAGGCCCCCCTGAGCATGCAACGTCTTGCCGATGAGCCCCGCCGCGTGGCGGGTGCCACCATCGTCCTCCTCTCGTGTGAGACGGGGCGGGTAGGGGACTGGCTCCATCAGGCCGCGGGTCTGGCGGGAACACTCCTGGCGGGAGGTGCTCGGAACGTGATCGCGCCTCTCTGGCCCGTGCTGCTCGATCCGGCCTGGGCGGTGGGGCGCGCCGTGCTCGAGGCACTGTCCAGCCGGGAAGACCTGTCAGTGGTCCTCCGGCGACTGAGTGCTCCCGAGAGTGGCCCTGCGCTCGGAGGGCCGGCCCGGGTCCGACGTGAGCAGGAGCTGGCGTGGTCGCTCCGGGCGTTTGTTCGCTGGGTGGGCTGAGGAGAACGTGCGCCACCCGGGCGTCGGGGAAGCGGGGCTTGGCGCGCTATCCTCCGCCCGGCATGACGCAAGATCCACCACGGTCCGAGCTTCCTCATCCCCAACAGCTCCTCAGTCGGGCCCTGGCGTTGGCCCAGCGTCTGGGAGGCGCCCAAGGTGTCACACCGGACGCCCTTGAAGCGGCTCTCGAGGGCGAGCCCGTTCCCGCTCTGGATGAAGCACTCCTGCTCGCGCTCCATCCGCGCCTGCGCGAAGCCCAGGCCCTACCTCGGCTGGTGCTCTCCCTGCTCTTGCGCCGCTGGCTGGTGGGCTCGCCTCTTTCGGTTCCCTGGGGGGAGCGCTTCGCCTACGAGGCCGTCATGGCGCTCTACTTCCTCGGGCGCCTGGAGTTCTTTCCACTCCGGCTGACCCTGCTCGATGCACTGCTCGCCTCCGAGCTTCCTGTCGACGAGCAGGCCGAGCTGCTCCTCCGGCGTGGCAACACCCGTATCGCGCTCGCCCCGGAGCGGCCCTCCCTGATCGACTCCGCCCTCCAAGATCTGGAGGCCGCCGCGCGGCTCGCTTTCAGCCAGGGCCTCACGCGCTTGGAGATCGAAGCCGAGTGCACCCGGGCACGCGCCGAATTCCTCGAGTTGCCCGGCCGTCGCTCCCTTCCGCCCGACGAGCTGAGGTCGAAACTCGCACAGCTTGAGGTCCTCCTCCCACGTGCCGAGCCGCTCGGCCTGGCGGGAGACGTGCATGAGCTCCTGGCCGAGTTGGAGAGCCGAAGCATCGCCCACGGCCCCGTCGGGGCCGCCGCCCGTGCCATCCAACATGCGCGCCGGTCCGTGGAGTTCACCCCCACGTCGGCGGTGAAGGCCACTCGCCAGGCCCTCCTTGCTCAGCTCCTACTTCTGCATGGAACCGCCGAGGAAGCCGCCTCGTCCGTCCAGATCGCCTGGGAGGCGGTGAAGTCGCTGCCGACGGAGGCGGGTGACCTTCACGCTCCCCAGCCCCATGCCGCCCTGGGCCATGCCCTCTGGCGTCATGGCCTCGCCTCCGAGTCCATTCCCCACCTCGAGTACGCCCTGCAGCTCATGGCCCGCCAGGCCTCCAACTCCAACCGCAACCTCATCCGCTTGCACCTGGCCCAGGCGCTGCTCGATGTCGGCCGCCCAGATGATGCGCGCCATCACCTGGAGCGTACCTTCGCGGAGGCACGAGCCCTGGGGGATGGGCCCGCATTGAGCGACGCGGCCCAGTTGCTCGTCAGGCTTGACCGGCAACGGGGGCACGAAGAGGCCGCGAGGCAGCGGCTCCTCGAGGCGGAGGCCCGACTTGTCGGCACACCCGCCCAGACCTTGCTCTCCCTGCTGCGCTTGCGCCCCGAGCCCCATACGGCGCCTTCCCAGGAGTTCATCGAACTCGTCCGGCGTTATCTCTCCCGCCAACTGCCGGCGGACGAGGCCTCCCACCAAATCTTGCAAGCTTCGGTGGCCAACCATACGGACTCGCTTCCCCCGGACGTTCGCCGCCAGCTCCTGGAAGAGCGTTGTCTCATCATCCGGGACGTCACGGTCCGGGCCCGGCTGCTGGTGGGGGAGAAGCGGCGCGATGAGGCGCTTGACCTGCTGCGCAAGGTGCTCGTCCACTCCCAACAGCCCGAGGACAGGCTGCGCGCGGCCACCCTGCTCCTGGCATTGCTGCCCGAGGAAGACCGCGAGGAGCGCCTGCACGCATGTGAGGAGGTCGAACAGAGGCTCGAAGGTTCGTGGGACGATCCCTTCATCCGTACAAACCTCGCCTTCGCGCTGTGGAGGTGTGGGCGCGAGGACAAGGGGCTGCTGGAGCGGGCCTGGAGGCATGCGGAACGGGCCATGACGGGACTGGGCCAGGACTCCACCGCGCTTACGTTCAATGCTCGGGCCCGTGCACGGATCCGCCTTGATCAAGTCTCCCAACATTCGGTGCAGGCTTCCGCCACCACCCGTCAGCTCGCCGAGTGGTTCACACAGAAGTTGCCCCTCCCCAGCGAAGAACTCTCCGGCTACCGGTGTCACGCCGTGTGGCGCCTGCTCGCCCAAGGCCCCCTCGTTCCCCCCGAAGCGCTGGCGCTGGCGGACCGGCTCCTCGGCCTCGTGCCGCGAGCGGGGCAGGCACCCGCCCTGAGCACCCGGCTCCAGTGGATTCGCGCCCGTCTGGCCTCTCCGGATGCACCACTCCCCCTGCCTCACACCGTACCTGCGGAGTTTCACGGGTCCTTCGATGAGGCGCCCGGCTGGGCCGTGGCGCTATCCCAGGGACAATCACCCCTGCTGGGGCGGCCGTTGGAACCTGAGGAGTATTCGCTGGCGCTGGCCGTGCTCCAGGTCCGCCCCGACTGCGCGGAGACCGTGCTGGAGTGGCTCTTCTCGCAGAGTCCCGACGCGCAGGAGCTCGATCTGCTGGCGCTGCAGGTGACTTCATCCTCCCCCACCGCGTCGACGCGAGGACTGCTCGACAGCGTGGAGAAGCTGGCGGCCGAGAAGCCTTCGTACCGCCTGCATCGGTTGAGGGTGGCCATCCACCGGCGTCTGGTCCCGGAGAGAGGCTTCGCCGATTACACCCAGGCCGTGGAGGCGCTGCTCGCGTCCGCCACGAATCCCGAGGAGCGGGTCGGGGCGAAGCTGGCCCGGGGCATTGAGCGCATGGAGGCCAACCGAGCCGAGGAGGCACGTGTCATCCTGGAGGAGGCGCGGGTGGAGGCCCGGAGCACTGGGCTCGAGGCCTGGAAGGTCTTTCCCGTACTGGTGTCCGCGGGCAATGCTTTTCGCAGGGGTAGGGCTCCCGACCTCGAGCGGGCCCTGGCCCTGTATTCTGAGGCGGAGGCACTGGGTGAGCTCAGCCCGGACACGAGTGCCCAACTGTGGAAGGTGAAGGCCGGCGCCTTGCTCGCTCGGGGGCATGAAGGAGACGCGGTCCAGGCGCTCGCGCTTCTCGAGAAGACCCTCGCGGTGCGCAAGACCGGCCACCTCCGGGTCGAGACGCTGCTGCTGGCCGCCGAAGCGGAACAGAAACAGCCCGGGCGCGAGGAACCGCAGCGCCTGAGAAGGGCGCTCGACAGGCTCGACGAGGCCGTAATGCACGCGGAGGGTCGCTACCGGCTTGAGGTCGCCCGGCAGCAGATCCGACTGCTGGCCCGGCTCGTGCGCCTGCAGCCCGGGGACGGAGCACTCCAGCGGCGTCTGGAGAACCTGGGGCAGCGTCATCCGGAGCTTGCCGAGGACATCCAACGTGCGACCCGGGGGATGGCCGGTGTCTTCCCCGAGGACGTGGAGGACATCACGAGTACCGTCCTGGCCCACCCGGCGGGCATGGTGTTCGTGGATGCGACGGGTCCCTTGCTGAACCTCGATCTGACCATGATGGACGCGCAGGTTCGCCAGCGCGTCGAGCAGCAGCTCCAGCACCAGCGGGCCCCGCAGGCGATTCGCGCTCGTGCCGATCGCCTCGCACAGGTGACGGACGCGCGAGCGCGTCCCGGTGCCATGGCGGCACGAGCGCTCCTGTTGGCACATGTGGTCGAGAAGGGTCTGGCGCAACGCGAGGAGGTCGAGCGCTTGGCGCACGAGGCCGAGCAACTCGTGCGGCGGGAGCTCGAGGGAGAGCTCAGGCTCTATGTGCTGCTGGAGCTCAGCCGGGTCTGGGCGCCGGAGAACCACCGCGGCCATCCCGTGCGGGACTTCCAGCGGGCCGCCAGGCTCGCGCGGGAAGTGCGAAACGAGAGCAGGCCGGGAGGGGCACTGGCTCGCACGGCCTTGGGCTATCTGGCCCGAGCGACGCGCTATCGCACGGATGGCCACATCCCGGAGAACCTGCGCGAGGCTGAGCGGTTGTACGAACAATGCATCCAGGAGCACGAGGCCGCGGGTGAGCGAGGTGCGGCGGCCCATGCGCGCATGAACCTCGCGGAGCTTCGCGCCGCGCAAGGCAGGGGCAACAGCCTGGAGGACCTGCGGGATGGCGTCGCGGCGGCCCAGGTGCGCATCGAGCAGGGCGGCTCGCCAGTGCAGATGACCAAAGCTTGGCTGACACTGGCCATCTATCTGACCAGGCAGGCCTCGAAGGAGCCGCCCGCCCAGGCGCGGGCCACGTTGCTCGAAGCCCGGGAGGCTTTCGACAGCGTCGAGCGTTCCCTGTTGTCCACCCTCGAGCTGTACACCGCGGACAACTACCGCACCATCTGCCTCGCGAACCTGGCGCACCAGGAGGGCAACCGCGAGGAGGCTCTCCGGCTCTGGCGTGAGCGCCTGGCGTCGCTTGGTCCCGACGCGCCCCCAGAGGTCTGGGCGTACACCGTCCACAACCTGGCCGACATGCTGTTGCGGCCCGGAGCCCCGCCCGCCGACGTCCTGGAAGGGCTGGAGTTGTCGGAGCGGATCCTCCAGGTGCGCACGCTGGAGAGCGAACCCGAGCACCACTGGGAGACGTGCGAGAACATCGGCAGGACGATTGCCCACTGGCTCCTGTCGCCGGGGACCGGGACCCTCCCCCCGTCCCAGCTTCGGCGGCTCTGGGAGCGGGGCCGGAGTGCTCTGCGCCGTGCACTCCTGGCCGCACGTCAGATGGAGAGCCACGAGCGGCTCTCGAGGTCCGCCTCGGCTCTGCTCGAGCTGGCGCGGGTGGCCCCCTCGATGGCCACGCTCCTGACGACCGCGGAGGAGGGGTGGAGCGCGCTGGATGAGGCCCGGCCCTACCTGCTGTTGGATGAGACGGCTGGCTCCCTGGAGGCGCATCTGGCCGCGGCGATGGCCGAGACCCTGGCCTTCCGGCTGGAGGAGCGAGGACTTGTGGGCGTGGCACCAGGGCTCGCTCCCGTGTTGTCGGGGCAGGAGGCGGAGCTCGTCCTGCGGTGGATGGTACGTGCCGCCGGGGCCGCTCAGCGCCGGCTCGCGGGACGCACTGCCCGTCCGGAAGGTGTTCCGCATGGCCTCTGGGTAGAGTGGCTCACCGCGAGTGGCAGCGGAGACACGCGGCTCCTGGGCCGGTCTCTGGACTCCCTGCGTCAGCATGCCCCCCTGTTCCTCCGGGGAGAGCCGGACCTGGAGGGCACCTGGAGCTGGCTGCGCACGCGTCCAGGCTCCGTGGCACTCGCTGTGGTGGAGGGCTCGCGGGGAAGCCTGGCCGCTCTCTTGAGGCACGGCCCCAGGCGCGAGGTGCTCATCACCCGGCTGGCGGCCAGCAAGCCTCCACACGACGAGGCCAGCGTGACGGGTGGCCTCTCCGCGAGGGGACCCGGGGAGGAGTACCGGGCACTGCTGGAGTGGGCGCGGAGGGAGCTGCTCTCACCCTTGTCCTCCCTGCTGCCGCCAACGCCCTCGCATCTGCTCTGGGTGCCCACAGGGGTGCTGAGATTGCTGGCACCCGCGGACCTCTGGCCCTCCGTGCCCGTCACGTGCGCGGTGAGGCTCGATCTGGAGACGAGGCCCGTGCTTCCGCGTCCCCGGTGCACGCTGCTGGCCGTGGCGGATCCAGGACCTGGTTCTTTCCAGCCCCTTCCAGGCTCCGTCGAGCTGGTGGCTTCCCTGGCGAGCAGCGTCCAGGAGACAGGCCCCGTGCGAGTGCGCATGAGCCGGGGGGCCAGGTGGGGACGGGCGCTGGACATCCCGTGTGTGGAATTGGTGGAGGGGCCCGTCTCTCCGGACGAACTCCTGCGCGAGCTGGCGGACGTGGATGTCGCCCTGCTGCTGTGTCACGGCGAAGTGGCGGGCCCCCAGCAGGCCCGGCTGCTGCTGGTGGATGGCTCCGGGGCCCTCGTGCCCTTGAGCATGCAGCGCCTCGCCGATGACCCCCGCCGCGTGGCAGGCGCCACGTTCGTCCTCCTGTCCTGCGAGACGGGTCGCGTGGGGCATTGGCTCCACCGGGCCGCGGGGCTGGCGGGGGCGCTGCTGGCGGGAGGTGCCGGGAGCGTCATTGCTCCTCTCTGGCCCGTACTGCTCGATCCGGCCTGGGCGGTGGGTCGCGCGGTGCTCGGTGCCCTGGCGCGCCAGGAAGATCCCTCCAAGGCGCTCCAGAGGCTGACGGCCCCCGAGAGTGGCCCCGCCCTCGGAGGGCCGGCCAGGGTCCGGCGCGAGCAGGAGACGGCGTGGTCGCTCAGGGCGTTCGTTCGCTGGGTGGGATGAGGAACACGTGTTCCACCCGAGCGTCAGGGATGGATGCCACCGCATTCAGCGCCTCGGCGAGGGACGGGAACTCGGGAAGCGTGGGGGCGGCGAGGGCGATGACGAGCGCGACGTCCTCGGGACCATCGAGGCGCCAGTTGTCGAAGCTCCAGCGCTCCTGCTCTCGGTGGTAGTCCGTCTCCGGCAGTGGCTTGCCTTCGAGATGGGCCGTGTCGATGAGGAACAGCCGTAGCCGCCATCCCGGCGGACAGCGCCCTTCGATCCGCACCTCGAATTGCTCGCTGGGCCGTCCCAGGACGGGGAGGGGAGCCACACGGGCGCTCACCACGAAGTGCTCCCGCGCCTGCGTGAAGCCCTGGACGAGTCGGTTGCCGACCTCTTCCAGTCGCGTCAGCCAGGGGTCGAACATCGCCGGCAGGGCACGGACGGGCACGCGAGCGGAGGCTCCAAGCACCGTGCGCCAGAGTTCCTGGGCCGCCGGCCCGGACACGTCCAGGCGCTGTTGAGCCAGCGGCCCGTAACCCAGCAGTGCCAGGGGCGCGGGCGCGACCATCCGGGACACGTCAGCGAGAATGTGTTGGATGTGGTGCGTGAAGCCGAGCACCTCGGCCACCACCAGGATGTCCTCGAGGGCGAACAACCTGTCCTGGGCCTCGTCCGACTGTCCGGCGTGGAGTGACGCCTCCAACCCGCTCAGCAAGGGCAGGACGCGCAGCGCTCCTTCGAGGAGTTGCTCCACGCGTGTCCGGTGGTGCTCCAGCTGGGCCTCAGCGGCCTGGAGGGGCGCCCGCAGCTCTGGATTCGCCGCAGCCAGGACTCGGGCATGGCCGACGGCCCATGCCAGACTCCAGGCCTCGGACTCCTGCGTGGGAGTCGTCTTGGAGGCCACCGTGAGTTCCTGGAGTACCTCTGCCTTCCATGCACCCGGGACGGCCATGTGGACGACTCCCTTTGTCCAGCGTCGGTGTGCCTCTCGCCGATACTCCGCATCGCTGCCGGAGAAGTTCTTGTAGACCGGGTCCGGACGAAAGGCCGTCAGCACGGAGATGGGGGGACTCAGGCCCACCGAGATGAAGACGCCACGAGGTGTACAGCACAGCAGCCGTTGAGAGTTCTTGAGCTGTCTGCCAGATACGGTGCCCTCGCTGGCGAGCTCGCTCATGTAGGCCGGTCCGTAGTAGTCGTCATGGTGGAGATCGAGCAGTGTGCGGCAGGGACGGGCCACATCCTGGGGCAGGCCCTCCCTCGAGCTCTCGGCGGAGAAGGGGGGACAACCACACCGCTCGGATTCAGATCGGAGTGCATGGATGTCCCTTCCCACCAGGGCCTCCCATCGCTGCATCGGGTTGTAGAGATGCTGCCAGACATGCGTGGCGCGCTCTCCCTTCTGCAACGGGTGTACGGTTCCCCAAGAGGGTAATGAGACAGGTGTGAGCATGAGAGTCCATGACCTCGGGCCAGTGCCAGAGCATACCTTTCCGAGCCGGGGCGGGACTCTCCGGCGGGTGTTCACGCCTCGTGAAATCGCCTGCTCGAGACACTTGAGTCGTAACCACCACCAGTAGGTAGGCCCCCTTCTGCCCTACGTGTTCGCGGTGGTCGATGGTGCGAACTTTAAGTACTGTAGGGGTTCTTCTGGGCGCACGGCACCAAGTGCGAGGGGGTTACATGGCGAAGACGACGCTTGAGGAGCTGCGAGGCTGGTTCGATAGCAAGGAGGGGCTGCGGGAGTTTCTGGTGGAACACGCGCCAGATCGAGTCGAGTTGCTCGACGCCGGCCTCAAGCGGATCGAGGTCATCGAGGCGCTGCGGAAGGAACCACTTCCAGTATGTTTTCTCGGGGGCGCCGGTGTGGGCAAGAGCACGCTCCTCAACGCGGTCGTGGGCGGAACCCGCTCTCTCCTTCCCGCTGGTGGAGTGGGACCCCTTACCGCGCTTGCGACGCGGATCGCCTTCGCCGAGAAGCCGTTCTTCGAGGCGCGCTACCACGGAGGGGACAAGGTCAACCAGGTGCTCTTCACCCTGGAACGGGCCTTCACCGCAGACGGAACTGCGGCTACTGAGGATGTCGGAGAGGTCGTCCCGAAGTCTGCGGGCACCCGCTCCGAGAAGCGCACCGCCTACACCCAGCTTGCCGCGCTCCTCATCCGAGGCGATCAGTTCAAGACTCAGGACGTGCCTTACCTGATGGACGGACTTCGCCGGGCGCTGGGCGCAGAGCCGCGATGGAACGCCACCATCGCGCCCGAGGATCTCCGGCGCATCGAACGCCTCGCCGAGGTCCTCTCCAACCCGGATCGGACCCGCCGTGTCGAGCTCGTCCCGGGTGCCGAGGCCGCGTTCTACAAAGAGCTTCACGAGCATGCAGCCGGTGCCCTGGCACCGGTGATCCGGGAACTGGAGGTCGGCTACAACAGTCCAATTCTCAAGAGCGGCCTCGTCCTTGTCGATCTGCCCGGCGTCGGAGTGGCGAACGATGAGTACCAGGAGGTTACGGCCGAGTGGATTCGTAAGGCCCGAGCTGTCGTGCTGGTGGTGGACCGCGCGGGTTTCACCAAGGCCAGCGCGGACCTGCTCAAGGAGACCACGTTCCTCAACAGCCTCCTCCACGACTCGCCCG
>NZ_DASVWK010000480.1:0-1645 GCF_036389735.1 Archangium sp.
CAGCACCGCGACCAGCCGGCGCAGGGTGCCGTCGAGGGCGTCCTCCAACTCGGCCCCCTCGCCCAGCCGCTCGCTCCAGCGCTGAAGCAGCTCCTCCTGCCTCCGCTCCAGCAGGTCCGCCAGCGTGAGGGAAAGCGCGTCCTCCATCGGTTGGGTGTCGAGGCTCATGGGGCGCGTACTCTCTTCGCGGATCCTCCCTGGGACATATGCAGGGATCCGCCCGCTGGCACCGGGGGACCCGCCGGAGGCGATCAGCCGACAGCCCCAAGAGCCCCTGCTGGCTTGAGAAGTGGACTCCCGACCAATCTGTCCATCTGAAGATCTTTCAGGCTCCTGCCTGTAAGAACTTCAGACTCCTTCTCAACCCCTGTTATAAGTGTCCAATACGACAGACAGGCGGGCTGGCGCGATTCCTGCTTCACCCCTACCCGGAATGCGTCGACCCGAGAGCCTCTCCCAATACACCGTGGAAGTCAGTGCCACTGCCTGGGCGCAGATGGGGCACCTTTCACTGGAGACCTATCAACGCATTCGGGAAGAGCTGGAGAGCATCGCCTCCCGGTTGAGGCCCGAGACGCCGGCTCCGGTGTTGGGGAAGCGCTTCCGGACCCTCGAGACCCGCTCCTTCATCATCGAGGGCCATACCGCGCTCTATGACGTGGACCCCGAGCGTCGGCGGATCACGCTGCGAGGCATCTCCCCGCGCGCCCCGCAGGGGAAGTAGGGGAGGCCCCAGAGCCACCTCTTCCCCACCTGGGCGGGAGTGCTCGTCGGGCAGGCAGGCCGGAAGGGGCTTGGGGAAGGTGGCTGAATCCGGGGCCTGGCAGACGTTGCCTACCATTGGAATGTCCAGGAACGAGACCTTGATGGCAGAGCCGGGGCGAGCGGGGCTCAGCCCCTTCATCCGTGAGAACCGCGTTCAGATCCTGGAGGACTGGGAGCGGGCGGTGCGCCGGCTCCCCTATGCCCAGGACCTGTCGAGACCTCGGCTGCTGGATCACCTGCCGAACCTCCTGGAGCGGATCGCCCACGTGGTGGACAACGCCCACACGGGGGAACATTCGACGCTCGAGTCCGTACCGGAAGTGCACGCGCTGGAGCGGCTGGACTCGGGCTTCGACCTGGACGACGTGGCCGAGGAGTACGCCCTGCTGCGGGCCTGCATCCTCCAGCGCTACGGAGAGCACCTCCAGGCGGCCAGCGCCCCGTCCCTGGCGGCGGCGATGCGGGAGGTGGTGTCCTTCAACCGGACCTTCGACGAGGCCGTGGCCGCCGCCGTGTCCCGCTATGCCAGGGCACGCGAGCGGACGCTGGTGGCGTTGGATCGCATCTCCGAGGCGGCGGTTGGCACCGAGGCGCTGGACACCTTCCTGCCGAAGCTGCTGGGGGTGATCCTGGAGACGACCGAGGCGGTGGACTGCGTCAGCCTGCTGCTGCGCGAGGGGGACACCCTGCGGGTGCGGGCCTCGGTGGGGCTGGATGAGGACGTGGCCAGCGGCTTCAGCCTGAAGGTGGGCGAGGGCTTCAGCGGGAGGATCGCCGCCGAGCGGCAGCCGCTGGAGGTGCGCTCGGCGGCGACGGATCCGCTGGTGAGGAGCCCGGCGGTGCGCGCGTGGGGCACGCGCGCCCTCTATGGGGTGCCGCT
>NZ_DASVWK010000481.1:0-2203 GCF_036389735.1 Archangium sp.
GACGGTACTGACGCAGAACTCCATCAGCGTGCCCATCAAGGGAGGCAAGGCCCATCTGGGAACGTGGCAGGGGCTCTACGTCTGGGAGCACCGCACGTCCCCGCATCAGCGCCGGGTCACCATCTCCGTGCTGACTTGAGCGCCCTACTCCGCCGACCCCTGGACCTCGAGCAGCTTGTAGAGCGTCTTGCGATCCACATCGAGCAGGCGCGCGGCCTCGCTCTTGTTGCCGCCGACATGCTGGAGCACGTGGGCCGCGTAGCGCCGTGACAGCTCCGCGAGGCTCGGCAGGTCCCCGGCCAGCCCGCTCAGCCGCTTCGGCGCGTCGCCAATCGGCTCGGGGAAGTCCTGGGGCCCCAGCACCCCCGTCACGTTCAGCGCGAGCGCCCGTGCCACCACGTTCTCCAACTGCCGCACGTTGCCGGGCCAGTCATACGCCGTGAGCCGCGTCATGGCCTCGGCCGTCACCACGGGCGCCACGCCCCCGCGGGCGTGCAGCGCGGCGAAGTGCTCCGCCAGGGCTGGGATGTCCTCCCGCCGCTCGCGCAGGGGCGGCAGGTGCAGGTGCACCACATCCAGCCGGTAGAGCAGGTCCTCGCGGAACAGGCCCTCGGCCACGCGCGCCTTCAGGTCCTTGTTTGTCGCGGCCACCACGCGCACGTCCACCTTCACGGTCGTGCTCTCGCCCACGCGGCGGATCTCCCCCTCCTGCAACGCGCGCAGGAGCTGGGCCTGCACCTTGGGCCCCACGTCGCCAATCTCGTCGAGGAACAGCGTGCCCCCGTGGGCCTCCTCGAACACACCGCGCCGCGCGCCCGTGGCCCCGGTGAAGGAGCCCCGGGCATGGCCGAACAGCTCGCTCTCCATGAGGGACTCGGCGATGGCACCGCAGTCCACGGGGATGAACGACCCGCTGGCGCGTGGCGAGCGCCGGTGCAGCACGCGGGCCACCATCTCCTTGCCCGTGCCCGTCTCACCCGTAATCAGCACCGGCACCGTGGTCGCCGCCGCACGCGCCACCTGCTTGTACACCTCCAGCAGCGCCGGGCTGCGCCCCACCATGGCGCCGCGCTCCACCTGCTTGCGCAGCGAGCGGTTCTCCTCCACCAGCCGCTTCTGCTCCAACGCCCGCTTCGCCACACGCACGATGGCGTCCCCGTCGAAGGGCTTGGCGAGGTAGTCGAAGGCCCCCTGCTGGATGCTATCCAGCGCGCCCTCGATGTTGCTGAAGGCCGTCACCACGATGACGGGCGTGTCCGGAAGCCGCGTGCGCACCTCTTGCAGCACCATGAGCCCATCCGCCGGGTTGGGCATGGCCATGTCGGTGAGCACGAGGTCGAATGGCCCCTCCTCGGCGAGGCGCGCGGAGGCCTCCTCCGGATCCGCGGCCTGGTGCACCTCCCCGAGCATGCCGAGCAGGCGCTCGAGCAGCTCCCGCGCGTGGGGATCATCATCGACGACGAGAATGCGAGCACGGCTCATGTACCGACTCCGCGAACAGGGGGCGCGGCCTCGGCCGCCAGGGGAAAGCGGACTGTCACGTGGGTGCCCGAGCCCTGCTCCGAGCGCACCCACGGCGTGCCCCCCGCATGCACGCCAGCATCCCCAAGACGGGGGGTGTCGTCAAAGACCTCTGACGGATTCCTGGGGAGTGCGCCCACAGGCAGGGCAGGCGCACTGGGGATAATCTCCGCAACCCGGCCGGGGCTCTCCTTCGGGGAAGCCATGGCACGGCCGGTGCTGAGTGTCCGGAATGTAACGCCGCAATGCCGCGACGTTTCGTTGCTGCTCGGAGAATCTCCATGAAGAACCTCATCGCCGCCGTCGTCCTGTCCGCCTCCATGTCCGCGTTCGCCGCCAAGCCGGAGGCCAGGCCGGAGGTTGCCGCCAAGCCGGAGGCCAAGCCCGAGGTTGCCGCCACCGCCAAGCCGGAGGCCAGGCCCGAGGTCGCCGCCAAGCCGGAGGCCAAGCCGGAGATGATGAAGACCGAGGCCAAGCCCTCCAAGACGGCCAAGGCCGCCAAGAAGGTCGTCAAGAAGGCCGAGAAGAAGACCGAGACCGCCGCGGACACCAAGTAGTCCTTCCGCTTCAGCTCGCAGCTTCAGTGAGGGCGCTTCCCGCGAGGGAGGCGCCCTCGCCGTTTTCGCGGGCTCAGTGGGCCCCGGTGGCCTGCATGCCCGGCCCTGGCAGCTCGCCCGTCACC
>NZ_DASVWK010000482.1:0-18284 GCF_036389735.1 Archangium sp.
GAAGCAGTTCCCCCGGGTGAAGCTCGTCCACGTGCCGCGCGAGAAGAACAAGGCGGCCGACGAGATGAGCAACCGGGCCATCGACGAGCGGATGTAGCTCCCCATGCGTCCTGGAGTGACCTCGGGCCCGTGCCTGTTGTATGAGGCATGGGCCGGAGTGGTCTGGGTGAACGCTGGTCACCGCAGGGTCGGGTGACGGGAGGAAAGTCCGAGCTCCATAGGGCAGGGTGCTGGTTAACGACCAGTCGAGGCGACTCGCAGGAAAGTGCCACAGAAAATAAACCGCCGGTTCCGCGAGGGGCCGGTAAGGGTGAAACGGTGCGGTAAGAGCGCACCGCGCCCGAGGTGACTCGGGCGGCACGGCAAACCCCACCTGGAGCAAGAGCCAATAGGAGCGCGTCCTCGAAAGGGGACAGGGGTTGCCCGCCCCATGCGCTCGGGTTGCTCGCTGATGAGGCCCCTGGGCAACCAGGGCCCTAGATGAATGTTCGCTACCCACCCCGAAAGGGGTGGTGACAAAACTCGGCTTACAGGGCCACTCCGGTTTTTTTCTCTCCCCTGGGCCTACTGCTGCTCCACCGGCACCTGCACCAGCAGGATGCGGCTGCGCCCGTCGTTGCGCACCACCTCCGGGTTCTTCAGCTGGAGGCGCGCGTCGGTCTTCGGATCCCAGAAGCCCACCCACAGGTTGAGGGCTCGGGCGGGAGCACCGGCCGGCAGGCCGATGTTGAACTCGTCCTTCACCGTCTCGCCCACCTTCCACTGCGTGGTGGGGTAGAGGCCGCCGGCCGGCTTGTGGTCGGCGTTGAGGCGCTCCATGCGGCCCTCGGCGTCCTCGATGTGGACGAAGACCATGTAGTCCTCCTCCAGGGGCTTGAGCACCTTGAAGTAGGCGGTGACGCGGGCGAGCTCGCCGGGGGCGATGCGGCCCGGCTGCACGGTGGCCCCCACCAGTTCCACCTTGTCCTCGAAGTTGGCGCCGTTGCGCACCTGGAGCGTCGGCACCTGGGCCACCACGGCCTGGCGCCGCTCGTTGGGGCTGGAGCCTCCGGGCGCCTCGACGATGCAGGCGCAGAGGAGGGAGGCGGAAGCGAGGAGGGAGAGGAGCGTGGGACGGCACATGGCGCCCCTGGTTCTACCGACTTCCCGGCACGGCATCCACCCGCCCGTGCCGCCCTGCTCCCTCGCCTCGTGTGATGGGTTCCCGGCACGGCTCGAAGTTGGGTAGGACTCGCGGAGCATCTTGAGGTATGCGGTGCGCGCCATGACGACGCCCACCGCCCTCCCCTTCGTCCTCGCGCAGGCGCCCTCGCCACAGCCCACGCTTCCGCCCCAGCAACCGACGCAGCCCGGGGTGCCGGAGACGGGCACGCCCCCGGTGGCTCCCGAGGCCGGCGGACCCTACGGAGAGGTGGTCGGCATCACCGCGGTGGTGCTGCTCGTGGCGCTGATGGCCCTGGCCGCGCGCAAGCTCTTCTTCAAGCGCCGCCCCGAGGTGCCCGGCAGGCCCACGCCGCCGACGGTGCCTCCCACGAAGGACAAGCCCGCGCTGCCCGCGGAACGGCCGGAGCTGCGCGTGGAGCTGCCGCCCAGCGAGGCGGAGCTCGCCCGGCTGCGCGAGGCGGAGGAGATTCACGCTCGCGCCGAGGCGCTCACCCGTCAGCGGGAGGAGACGGCCCGGGCCGCGAGGGCGGCCACGGACGCCGCCGAGCGCACCCGCCTGGAGGCCGAGGTCCGCGCCCTCAAGGAGCGCGAGGAGGAGGAGAAGCGCGCCGAGTACCGCGCGAGGAAGGCCGTCGACGACGAGGTGAAGGAGCGGCGCAAGCGCGAGCGCGAGGAGGCGGAGCGCCTCCTGGCCGAGCAGCGGGCCCGTGAGGTGGCGGCGGTCGAGGAGGCCCGGCGCGCGGAGGAGGCGGCGGCGCGCGCGAAGATCGAAGCGGAGGCCGGCCGGACGCTGGCCCAGGGCCTGGACAAGACGCGCAGCCAGGGCTTCATGGCGCGGCTCAACGGCCTCTTCGGCTCCAACCGCAAGGTGGACGAGTCCATCCTGGCGGAGATGGAGGAGATCCTCTTCACGGCGGACATCGGCGTGCGCACCGCGTCCAACCTGGTGGAGGTGGCGCGCGAGAAGCTCAAGCGCAACGAGCTGGGCGACGCGGACCGGATGAAGGCGATGATCCGCGAGGAGGTGGCGCGCATCGTGGACCTGCCGGTGCCGCGCTCGCTGGAGGGCGGAGGCCCGCCGCACGTGGTGATGGTGGTGGGCGTCAACGGGGCGGGCAAGACGACGACGATTGGCAAGCTGGCGGCGAAGCTGACGGGCCAGGGCAAGAAGGTGGTGCTGGCCGCGGGCGACACCTTCCGCGCCGCCGCCACCGAGCAGCTCGACGTGTGGGCGGACCGCGCGAAGGCGGAGCTGGTGAAGGGGCCGGAGGGCTCCGATCCCAGCTCGGTCATCTTCGACGCCGTGAAGCGGGCGAAGGAGATTGGCGCCGACGTGGTCATCGCGGACACGGCGGGCCGGCTCCACACCAAGGTGAACCTGATGGACGAGCTGAAGAAGGTGCGGCGCGTCATCGACAAGGCACTGCCCGGGGCTCCCCACGAGGTGCTGCTGGTGCTGGACTCCACCAACGGTCAGAACGCCATCCAGCAGGCCAAGCAGTTCCACGAGGCGGTGGGCATCACCGACATCGCGCTGACGAAGCTGGATGGCACGGCCAAGGGCGGCGTCATCATCGGCATCTGCGACGAGCTGAAGATTCCGGTGGCCTGGGTGGGCGTCGGCGAGAAGGTCGCCGACCTGCGCCACTTCGAGCCCCGGGAGTTCGTCAAGGCGCTGTTCGACTAGGGCCTACTCCTTCAGCAGGCCCGGCAGCAGCTCCTCCATGAGCTTGAGCGTCTCCGGGTCGAGCTCCTGCCCATTCAGCCCGGCGCCCAGCATGGCGCCCATGTTGGGCTTGCCGAGGTCCTCGTCTCCGTAGGCCTCCTTCCACCAGCGCACGCGCAGGCGCTCGAGCGCTCCGGAATGCGAGGGGCTCGCCTTGGCCAGCTCGCGGGTGAAGCAGTCGCCGCACGTCCAGCGGAAGCGGTACGCGTCCACGTAGGCGCGCAGGGCCTTGAAGAAGGCCTCGTCACCGACGAGCTTGCGCGAGGCATGGTGCAGCAGCGGCGCCTTGCCGTACACCAGCGCGGCATACTGCATCGAGTCATCGAAGCCGGTGGTGGGCCGGTCCGCCGGGCCGTCCTTGCCCCCCGAGAGCCGCATCAGGTGGTAGGCCGAGACGAGCGTCTCCAGCCGCATCTTCTCCGCCACGGCACGCCCGTGCTTCCACTCCATGTAGAGCAGCGCCGTGTACTGGGCGAGCGACTCGTCCACCACGGGCATGTTGATGGGGTCGGAGCCCACCAGCCCCGCGAAGTACTGGTGCGCCACCTCATGGGCCACGGTGAACTCGAGCGTGCGCTCCAGCGTCTTGCCGAGCTGCGCGAGCGGCGCCGCATCCCCGCCCATGGCCTGGAGGAGCTGCGACATCTGCTCCATGCCCTGGAGGCCCTCGAGGGCGCTGTTGGGGTTGGCCGCCCCTCGGTAGAGCGACGTGCCCACGGTGATGAGGCCGGGGAACTCCATGCCTCCGGCTCCGCCCGACAGGGGGGCCTCCACGATGCGGAAGTACTTGAATGGCAGGGGGCCCAGGCGCCGCTCCAGCTCCGAGAGCGCATCGCTGGCGTACTTCAACACGCGCTTGCCCACCTCGGCGTCGCGGGCGGAGAAGTGGCTCTCCACGGTGACGCCATTCACCGTGGCGGTGGCGCTCTCGTAGCCCCTCGAGGCGAACACGGGGAAGTCCCGCACGGCGCCCGCGGCGAAGCTGAAGCGGATGCGCCCATCCTTCTGGGGCACCTCGCCCAGCGGGACGCCCGTGGTGTGCACCTTCCAGCCCGAGGGGACGATGACATTGGCGAGCACGTTCGAGGGCTCGTACAGCGCCAGGTCCCCCACCCCCGAGGGCCCGGCCCAGGGGTTGCCGCTCGCGTCGAGCGGAGGCACCAGGGGCACCACGCCCACGAGGCTCATGAAGTTGTCCATGGCGGCGAAGGCGCCGTAGTCCCCTCCCCCACCCGAGCTTCCGAGCGATCCCAGCAGCGAGGTGGAGCCCGGCGCCGCCTTGGGCACGCGTGCCTCCAGGGCGAGCTCCACCACCACGGAGCCACCCGGGGCGACGGGGCTGTCCAGCGGCACGCGGTAGACGCTGTCCTCGGGACGCTGAAGCTTCGCGGGCTGCCCGTTCACCTTCACGTCCGAGAGTCCCACGGGCGAGGCGAAGGCGTTGGGGGTGACGCGCAGGTGGACAGCCTCCAGCGGGCGGTTGCGCACGAACAACTCCACCCGCAGACGACCCTTCACCAGCCGGGCCTTGGGGTCCACCTCGAGCTGCACCTGGTAGCGGGGCAGGTCCTCCAGGGGCCCGAGCGCCTGCGCGGCCCGTGCGCGCTCCTCGGACTTGAGGTGCTGGAGGGAGAACTGCACCTCGGGGGGGACGGAATCCCCGGCGGGAGCAATCCCTGGCACGAGCAGCAGTGCCAGCAGCGGCCAGCGACGCGAAGGGAAGGGCATGGAGGTATGTTACCGACGATGACCCTCCGAAAGCTCGCCCTGGCGGTCGTGGCCGCCACGTCCCTGTCCTGTGTGAAGCAGGTGCCCCCCCCCGCGCCGATGGGCCCGCCCCGCCCCTATCCGCTGTTGAAGGAGACGGAGGAGCGGGAGACCGCCTCTCTCATGGAAACGCGCGAGGACGTGGAGGTGGACACGCGCGACTTCGAGCGGACGCCTCGGGTGGTGACAACGGGCGAGACGCCACTGGTGCGCCTGTCCGGAGCGCGGGCGATGCTCTACGGCGATGCCGAGGGCAAGCAGGGCTTCGACGTGGACAACTTCATCCTGCTCGAGGTGCTGGATGGCTCGGGGCGGGTGATCAACCGGGGAGCCGTGGGCTTCACGGACAACGTGCTGATGGGCCGCGAGGTGGTGGACAGCGTGGGCCCGCGCGCCTTCCACTTCGAGCCGGGACAGGTGGACCTGACCTCCATGCTGCCGGAGAACGAGCCCTTCCGCGTCCGCGCGACGGCGTTGGACTACTCGGGCGTAGGCCGGGTGACGGACGTCTTCCTGGTGCTCGAGCCCAGGGGCTCGAATCAGGAAGACGACCTCCGGGGCCAGTGAGGCCCGCGACCTCTAGAACCGGATGGCCCCGGAGGCGGTGGAGGGCCGGTTGATGACGACGTCGCAGCGACCGCCGCAGACGTCGAGGTCCGGATCCAGGGGCTTGGGCTGGGTGGCCACCATGGTGCCGACGACACCCGCGGTGACGACGGCGCCCACGCCGGCCCAGAAGTACCAGCGCTTGGTGAGCGGGGAGCTGGCGGAGACTTCCGGCACGTTCTGGGTGAGCGGCGAGGGAGTCTCGGTGGTGCTCGGCGTGAGCACTGGCGTGCGGGGCTTGTCGGACTGGGCGACGGCCTCCGGGCGCAGGTTGACGTCGACGGTGTACTCCTTGCCGGTGCGCACGGTGATGCGCTGCGTCTCGGCGCGGAAGCCGTCGAGCTTGACGACGATCTCATGGGAGCCGGCCGCGAGCATGACGCTCTCGATCGGGGCGGTCCCCTTGTCCTCGCCGTCGATGATGACGCGGGCGCCGGCGACGTCGGCCCTCACGGTGACGAAGGCCGCCACGGCCTCGAGCAGCACGTTCAGCTCGGTGAGCTCGCCCTCCTTGGCGGTGACACGTCGGGAAAAGTCGCGATAGCCGGCCCGGCGCACGGCGACGGTGTGCTCCCCGGGAGTCACCTCGATGGCGCTCTTGGGGACAGCTCCCAGCTCCTTGTCATCGAGGAACAGGCGCGCCCCACGGCTGCCGACCCCCAGCTTCACGAGCAGCTCGGTCTTCTTGACGACGACGAGGGGGGCGATCAGGTCATCCCCCTCGGAAGGCTCGAGCTCGGGCTCGGCGACCACGGCCGGAGCCTGCTTGGAGGCGGGGGACTGCTTGGAGCCCGTGCCCTTCCGGGTGCCCTTGGCGGTCTTGGTCCTCGGAGGCCGGCGCTTGCCACCCTTGCCCTTGGAGGGCCCGGACGGGGTCAGGGGGGCGATGAGGTCGTCATCCTGCGCGAAGGCAGAAGAAGGCGCGGCGAGACAGAGGACCAACGCGATCAGGAGGGCGCGGCACTGGAACATGGCGGGGTAAAGGTTAGAGAGTCGCGGGAGACGGGTCAAACAGGAGCCCACCCGGGAGGCGGATTGGGGGAAGATCACCCCCCAATGTCCCGAAAAATCCCCTGGATCGCAGCAGGCGGCCTCGCCGCCACCCTGATGGCCTGTCCTACCCGGACCCCTCCCCGCCCCGATGACTCCCCCCGTCCGATGCGAATCCCCCCGGGGTGCGAGTTGAACCAGGCCGGGGAGTACCACCACGAGGAGAACCCGGCGTTCCTCTACCGAGGGGAGGACGACGGCGGCACCTTGACATTGGCGGTCATGCGCGCTCGGGAGGGTGCGGAGGCCCAGTCGGACGGAGGAACGGTCAGCATCGTGCTGAACCGGACGCCGGACGGCTTCGTGGGCGAGACGCGGGCCACGACGTTCGCAGGGGCGGGCACGGCCTGTCCGGTGCGCTTCCCCACCCAGGCGACGACCTGTGACGAGAAGGGGCTGACCCTGCGCTCGGTGGCCACGATGGCGATCGACGAGAACTGCCGTCCGGCGCCGAGCGGTCCGAAGACCGCGTGGAAGGAGCAACGGCTGGTGAGAGGCGTCCCGGACGCGGGCACGCCCTGAACGCGAAACCCCGTCCCTCTCCAGGAGAGGAACGGGGTTCGGATCAACCCAGACCGCCGTCCGACTACGCCGCGCGGCGGGTCTGCTCCTCGGAGAGCTTCACGGGAGCGGGAGCGGCCTCGCTGATCTTCAGGCGGCCCTGGAGCAGGCTGGACACGCCCACGTACAGGAAGCCCACCAGGAAGAGCAGGATGAAGGGCACCGAGGTGTAGATGGCCTTGTCGATGGCGAACCAGAGCGCGCCGGTGAAGTAGGCGGCGAAGGAGAGCTCGATGACGGGCATCAGCGTCTTGTCGCCGCGGTAGCTCTTCTTCACGGCGACGACCTTCTTGCCCTCGGCGCCGGTCTTCGGGGTGCGGGTGAAGCCGGACTGCTGGCCCAGGAGGGCCTCGAGCACGGCGCGGGCGTTGTTGATGGCCAGGCCGATGCCCAGACTCATCAGGAAGGGCAGGTACTTGAAGCGGGCCCAGCCCTTGGCGCCCTGCTCACGCTGGGCGGAGACGTAGAAGACCGCGACGCTGGCGGTGGCGGTGATGAAGAAGGGCAGGTCCAGGAAGAGCGTGCCGTAGAGGCCGTGCTGGAAGCGCACCACCATGGACAGCGGCATCAGCACGCTGAGCAGCACCATCAACAGGTAGGCCATGTTGTTGGTGAGGTGGAAGAAGGCCTCGCGCTTGACGGCGAAGGGCAGGTCGCTCTTGAGGATCATCGGCAGCAGCTTGCGCGCCGTCTGGATGGAGCCCTTGGCCCAGCGGTGCTGCTGGCTCTTGAAGGCGTTCATCTCCACGGGGACCTCGGCCGGGGAGACGACCTCGGGCAGGAAGATGAACTGCCAGCCCTTCACCTGGGCGCGGTAGCTCAAATCCAGGTCCTCGGTGAGCGTGTCGTGCTGCCAGCCGCCCGCGTCCGAGATGGTGACGCGGCGCCAGATGCCGGCCGTGCCGTTGAAGTTGAAGAAGCAGCCCGAGCGGTTGCGCGCGGTGTGCTCGATGATGAAGTGGCCGTCGAGGAAGATGCTCTGGGCCTGGGTGAGGATGGAGAACTCACGGTTGAGGTGGCCCCAGCGCACCTGCACCATGCCCACCTTGGGGTCCACGAAGAAGGGCACCGTGCGCAGCAGGAAGTCCGGCGTGGGCACGAAGTCCGCGTCGAACACCGCCACGTACTCGCCGCTGGCCGTCTTCAGGCCGTTCTCCAGCGCGCCCGCCTTGAAGCCCTGGCGGTTGGTGCGGTGGATGTAGACGATGTTGTGGCCCTGCTGCCGGTGGCGCTCCACGCACGCACGCGCGATGCCGCACGTCTCGTCCGTGGAGTCGTCCAGCACCTGGATCTCCAACAGCTCGCGCGGGTAGTCGATGCGGCACACCGACTCCACCAGCCGCTCGACCACGTACATCTCATTGAAGATGGGCAGCTGGATGGTGACCGGCGGAAGCGCCGGCAGCACGCCCTTGGGCGTGGGAAGCTTGAACTTGTGGCGATAGTACAGATACGCCATCCGGTACCGGTGCGATCCGTAGACCGCAAGTACACAGAGGACGCTGAAGTACACGCCCAAGAAGAGGATCTCGACGGTGGTCATCTGACCTGCCCCTGCCGCGGGTGAAGTCGCCGCGGTCCTTACCCTGCACGGCGGAGAAGAAATATCGACTCCACCGACCGCCGCACCCGGTCCAGAGGAGCCCCCCGCCTTCGTATCTGCCCGGAATGACAAGGGTTTGTCTTTCCCGGACCGTAACGAGCGCGGACAATAGGGATGCGTCCCCTGACTGTCAAATGCTTCCCCGTCTTACCGCGTCAGCTCGCCGCGCGGTGCGGGACGGTGGGCACCACGATGGGGGCCTCGGCCACGTCCACTTCGTCTCGGGTGGCGAGCGTGAGGAGGCACTCCACCAGCGCGGGGAAGTCGAGTCCCTTTTGAGCCGCAATCTTTGGCAGGAGACTGACGGGGGTGAGGCCCGGGAGGGTGTTCACCTCGAGGATGACGTCGTTGTCCTCATCGGAGCAGATGAGATCCACCCGGCCGTAGCCGCGGCAGCCCAGGGCGCGCCAGGCGGCGAGCGCCAGGGACTCCACGTTGGTCAGGCGCGTGGGGGACAGGCGCGCGGGGAGGAAGTAGCGCGAGCCGCCCTTGTATTTGGCGTCGTAATCGAAGCCCTCGCGCGGGGTGGCGATCTCACAGGTGCCGAGCACCTCCTCGCCGAGGATGCCCACCGTCACCTCGCGGCCGCGTGCCAGGCGCTCCACGAGGGCCTCGCCACCGAAGCGGCAGGCCTGGACGACGGCGGGGACGAGCGCCTCGGGCTCGCGCACCACGGACAGGCCCACGGACGAGCCGCCGCACGCGGGCTTCACCACGCAGGGAAAGCCCAGGTCGCCGTGGAGTTCCAGCGCGCGGGAGCTGTCGGCGCGGCCCACGCGGTAGCCCTGGGGCGTGGGGAGGTTGTGGAGGCGGAAGAGCTTCTTGGCCATGGGCTTGTTCATGGCGAGCGCGGAGGCGAGCACACCCGAGCCCGTGTAGGGCAGCCCCATCAGCTCCAGCAGGCCCTGCACCTTGCCATCCTCGCCCATGCGGCCGTGGAGGGCGAGGAAGGCCACGTCGAGCTCGGCCGAGCGCAGCGCGCGGTCCAACCCGGGGCCGGCGAAGATACGGCTCACCGTGTGGCCCTTGGACTCGAGGGCGGCGACCACGGCCTCCCCGGTCTTCAAAGAGATTTCCCGCTCCTCACCCCAACCACCCATCAGAACACCGACGCGCTTGCCCATGACCTTGGATTCCTCCTTGTCAGGGGGCTAGAGCACGCGGGATGCCAGCGCCGCTGCGGGGCGCCGCCCACGCTACAGGCCCGGATTTCCAGCACATCGGGACGCGGAGCGCGAAGACCTACACAGGGCGAGCGTGTCCAGCGAACCACGCCGTGTCCCTCGGACCTCGCCTGTTCACCCGAACCAACGTCCCGAGGTGGGGGCGAAGACGCGGAGCCGCTCCCGCAGGACCTCGGGAGCGCGCGCCTGGATGACGGCGTGTACCTCGTCGGGGCTGAAGGCCTGGCTGAAGTGCATCAACACGAGAGCCTCGTTCTGAAAACGCTCCGCCCGGGCGAAGATCTCCTCGAGGTGGATGTGCGAGCGCTCCTGCGCGTCCTGCACCGTGCGCTTCGCGTCGATGAACGTGCACTCGAGGATCAGCACCCGGCTGTCGAACAACGAGGGCTCGGTCTCCAGCACGCGCGAGAGCGTATCGGTGGCATAGGCCAGCTCGAGCCGCTCCACCTCGTCGAAGAGGGGCTCACCGGCCCTGCGCCTCCGGCCGATCTCCTCGGGGGGCAGCGCCTGATACTCGGGCTTGAGCTTCGAGACGCGGCGAAGGAACTGGAAGCCAAGGGAGGGCACCGTGTGGTGCGTGCGGAAGGCGCGCACCCACAGCCCATGGCCGAGGTGCTGCGTGTCCCCCGGGCGCATGGGGACGGTCTCGATGTCCGTGTCGGTGCGGTGCAGCCGCCCCTGGACGGCGAGGGCCTCGCGCACGGGGGCTTCGATTTCCGCGGGCAGGAACACCTGGGGAGGCGCCTTGCCGATGAGGGTCCGGATGCCGAGCAGCGACCCGAGGGCGCTGGCGTGGTCGGAGTGGCCATGGCTCAAGAAGATGCGATCCGTCCCGGCGAAGGAGCGGATGGGCACCCCCGCGTCGAGCACCACGCCGAGCTCCGGCACCTGAAGCGACGTGTACACGCCGCCGACCGAAACGCCTCGAACCGTATAGGGCCCCGCGCTGACCTCGGTGAGCATGCGGAGAGGCTACTGGATGGGGACGGGCTGTCACGCCCCGAGCGACACATCTGACAGCTTGTCGCTGCCGCGAGGTACGGAACGCCGCGGGCAACCGACGCGCATGACGTACTCGCTGCGATAGCGAGGCGCCCCGTCTCAGGAGGGCTTCGCCGCGCCCTTGCTCCCGGGCCACACGGAGCGGAGCGTGGCCGCGAGCTCCTGGAGCGCATCGGCGCGGGGGTAGCCCGGGCGCCACACCAGGGCGAGGGTGCGGACCGGGACCGGGGGCGCGAAGGGACGCACCACGAGCTGGCCAAAACGATTCTCCAGGGGCACCGCGAGCGCGGGCAGCAGGGTGACGCCGTCTCCGGACAGCACCATCTGCGCCAGGGTGGTGAGGCTGGTGGCGCGGAAGTCCACCTCGCGCGCCCCGCCCCGCGTGCACAGGGAGAGCGCCTGCCGCCGGAAGCAGTGGCCGTCCTCCAGCAGGAGCACGTTCTCCTCGTCCAGCTCCCCGAGCTGCACCTGCTTCTTCTTCACGAGCGGATGCCCGGGAGGCGCGGCGACGACGAATGCGTCCTCCGCGATGACGGCGTGCTCCACGTCCCCGAGCTCCGCCTCGAGCGCCAGCAGGGCCACGTCCAGCCGTCCCTCCACCAGGGAACGGACGAGCACCTCCGTCTTCTCCTCGCGCAGCCGCAAGCGCAGCCGGGGGTACTTCTTCACCAGCGCGGGCACCACCTCGGGCAGCACGTAGGGCGCGATGGTGGGGATGACGCCCAGCTGGAGTTCTCCCGCGAACGGGTCGGACAACCGGGATGCCGCGGAGAGGATGTCCCCGGCCTCGGTGAGCACCCGGCGCGCCCGGGCCACCAGATCCTCCCCCGCTGGCGTCAGCATCACCCGGCGCTTGTCGCGCTCGAAGAGCTTCACCCCGAGCACCTCCTCGAGGTGTTGAATCTGTGCGCTCAAAGCGGGCTGGGAGACGTGGCAACGCTCGGCCGCCCGGCGGAAACCGAGCAGGTCGGCGACGGCCACCAGATATTCGAGCTGTCGGAGGGAGATGTCGTTGAGCGAGGGCATGGGACTCGGCGACAACTGATAGGTCCACCCTATCAATCCCATCGGAACGATGTCTTGGGCAACTCAGTGCCCTTTCTCTAGTTTTAGTGGTGTCACAAACGCTCCCACGTCACTGCAGGAGAGATTTCCCGTGTCCAACCGTCCCCAACTGACCACCGAGGCTGGAGCCCCCGTCGCCGACAACCAGCACTCCCAGACCGCCGGCGCCACGGGCCCGGTGCTGCTCCAGGACCACCACCTCCTCGAGAAGCTCGCCCGCTTCAACCGCGAGCGCATCCCGGAGCGCGTGGTGCACGCGGTGGGCTCGGGCGCCTACGGCTCTTTCGAGGTCACCAACCCGGACATCGCGCGCTACACGCGCATGAAGGTCTTCAGCCACCCGGGCAAGCGCACCGAGGTCTTCCTGCGCTTCTCCACCGTGGCCGGCTCCAAGGGCGCGCCCGACACGGCGCGCGACCCTCGCGGCTTCGCGGTCCGCTTCTACACCGAGGACGGCAACTGGGACGTGGTGGGCAACAACACGCCCGTCTTCTTCCTGCGCGATGGCATCAAGTTCCCGGACTTCATCCACTCGCAGAAGTACGACCCGTTCACCAACTGCCAGGAGCCCGACAACCAGTGGGACTTCTTCTCGTACTCGCCCGAGGCCACGCACCAGTTCACCTGGCTCTTCGGTGACCGCGGCATCCCCGCGACGCTGCGGCACATGGACGGCTTCGGCTCGCACACCTTCCAGTGGGTGAACGCGAAGGGCGAGCGCTTCTGGGTGAAGTTCCACTTCAAGACCAACCAGGGCATCAAGACGCTCACCTCCGACGAGGCCGCGGCCATTGGCGGCAAGGACCCGCAGCACCACCAGCGCGACCTCTACGCGGCCATCCACCGCGGCGAGTACCCCTCGTGGACGCTCAAGGTGCAGGTGATGCCCGAGGCCGACGCGGCCACCTACCGCTTCAACCCGTTCGACCTCACCAAGGTGTGGCCGCACAAGGACTACCCCCTCATGGAGGTGGGCCGGATGGTGCTGGACCGGGCGCCGGACAACTTCTTCGCCGACGTGGAGCAGGCGGCGCTCGACCCCGCCAACTTCGTGCCCGGCATCGGCCCCTCGCCGGACCGCATGCTTCAGGCGCGCCTCTTCGCCTACGGCGACGCGCAGCGCTACCGGCTCGGCATCAACCACACCCGGCTGCCGGTGAACTCGCCCAAGGGCGTGCGGGGCGGCGCGCGCAACTACGGCCGTGATGGCGCCATGGCCTTCGACGGCAACGGCGGGCGGAGCAGGAACTACGAGCCGAACAGCTACAACGGCCCCGCGCAGTCGAACGAAGCCCCGGGCGTTGGCGTCTCCGTCAACGGCTCCACGGGCACCTACGCCCCCGTGCGCCACGCCGAGGACAACGACTTCGTCCAGGCCGGCAACCTGTACCGGCTGATGAGCGAGCCGCAGCGCGAGCGCCTCGTGGCCAACATCGCGGGCAGCCTCGCACAGGTGAGCCGCGAGGACGTCATCACCCGCAGCATCGCCCACTTCCGCAACGCGGACGAGGAGTACGGCTCGCGCATCGCCGCGGCCGTCCACCAGCAGCGCCACTCGCGCTGAGTCCCCCGCTCCCCCACTCTCCTCCTCGAGGACCTCCCCATGAAGGCACGCACCCAGGATGAACAGGCGATGGACATGGACAGCGAAGTGATGGCCCTGGCGCGCACGGCGTTCCAGCACGCGAGGACGGGGGACACGGCTTCCCTGGCATGGCTCCTCGAGGCGGGACTGCCCGTCAACCTGTGCAACGAGAAGGGGGACACCCTCCTGATGCTCACGGCCTACCACGGGTACACGGAGACCACCCGCCTGCTGCTGGAGCACAAGGCCGACCCGGAGCGGCTCAACGACCGGGGGCAGACGCCCCTGGCCGGGGTGGCCTTCAAGGGGGACGTCCACGTCGCGCGGCTCCTGCTGGACCACGGAGCCCGCGTCGATGGCGCGGGGCCGGACGGGAAGACGGCCCTCCTGTTCGCGGCCATGTTCGACCGGCTGGACGTGCTGGAGCTGCTGCTCTCGCGCGGCGCCTCGCCGGAGCACAAGGATGCCGAGGGACGCACGGCGCTCGACTACGCCCGCGCCATGGGGGCCCGGCGCACCGGGGAGCGGCTCGCGGGCCAGCACTGACGCGATCCGGCGCCCGTGGCGTGTCAGCCACGTCACGGGCCCCTCCCTTTTTCACGTCCACGCAGGGACGGGTGTGCTTGGCTGCACCGCCTATGCTTGAGCGAGTGAGCAAGATCGCAATCATCGGGGCGGGCGCGGTGGGGGCCACCATCGCCTACGCCAGCATGATCCGGGGAGTGGCCAAGCAGATCGCCCTCTACGACGTCAACCGGGCCAAGGTGGATGCGGAGGTGCTGGACCTGAACCACGGGCTCCAGTTCGTCCCCATGGCCACGCTGGAGGGCTCGGACGACATCGGCGTGTGCGCGGGGGCGGACGTGGTGGTCATCACCGCCGGGGCCAAGCAGAAGCCCGGGCAGACGCGCATGGAGCTGGCGGGAGCGAACGTGGAGCTGTGCCGCACGCTCGTGCCCCAGCTCTTGAAGGTGGCCCCCAACGCGCTGCTGCTGGTGGTGACCAACCCGGTGGACGTCCTGACGTACGTGGTGCAGAAGCTGAGCGGGCTGCCGACCCGGCGGGTGTTCGGCAGCGGGACGGTGCTGGACTCCTCGCGCTTCCGCTTCCTGCTGGCGCGCCACCTGGATGTGGCGGTGCAGAACGTGCACGCCCTCATCGCGGGCGAGCACGGGGACTCGGAGCTCCCCCTGTGGAGCACGGCCACGGTGGGCGGAGTGCCGCTGCTCCAGTTGGCGTTGCCGGGGCGCGCACCGCTGACGGAAGAGGACCGTGCCCACATCTTCGACAACGTGCGCAACGCCGCCTACCACATCATCCGCGGCAAGGGCGCCACCAACTACGCCATCGGCCTGGCCACGGCGCAGATCCTCGAAGCGGTGCTGCACGACGAGCAGCGGGTGCTGCCCGTGAGCTCTCGTCTGGAGGGCTACCTGGGCATCCAGGACGTCTGCTTGAGCGTGCCGAGCATCGTCAACCGCATGGGCGTGGAGTCGGTGCTGGAGCTGCCCCTGAACGACACGGAGCGCGAGGGGCTGCGCCGCAGTGCGGATACCATCCGAAACACCATCCGCACCCTGGGGTTCTGACACGACTCAGCGTGGCTTGATGAACTTCATCGGTGGTGTAACCACGGCCCGCCATCAACTCGGCGACCTTCATGCCCGGCTGGACGCCCACGAAGTCGAGCAGCGCGGCCAGGTGGCGTCCGGCATCGAGGGCCCGATCGGCCTCGCTCCGGTCCGGGGCATCGACGATGGCCTGCGCGGCGGAGGCGGGGCTCGCGAGGGCAGGCGTGGAAGAGTCGGGCGGCGGCGTCTGGGACATGGGACGCCCACCATAGGCCGAAGAGGGTTCCCCTGGCCGCTCCCCTGTACGCTCCGAGCGGTGCGCGGAGTAGCCTGGGAGCGTGATGACCCGACGTGCCCCCCTCGCCTGGCTGTTTCCCCTCGTGCTCCTCACCACGCTCGCCTGTAGCGCGGAGCGCCCCGCCTCGCGAGGAGTGCCGATGTCCGGGTTCGAGGTCGTCCAGAGCTGGCCCCATGATCCCCACGCCTTCACCCAGGGTCTCGTCTACCGCGAGGGCCGGCTGTACGAGGGCACGGGCATGAATGGCGAATCGAGCATTCGCGAGGTGGACCTCCAGACAGGAGGCGTCCTGCACAGGCGCAACCTCGCTCCGGAGTACTTCGGGGAAGGAATCACCCTGCTCGGCGGCAAGCTCTATCAGCTCACCTGGCGCTCGCAGGTGGGCTTCATCTACGACGCCGCGACGTTCCAGCTGGCGGGGCAGTTCAGCTACACCGGCGAGGGCTGGGGGCTCACCGATGATGGGAAGTCACTCATCTTGAGCGATGGCACCAGCACGCTGCGCTTCCTGGACCCCACCACGTTCGCGGTGCGGCGTACCGTCAAGGTGACCGACAACGGCCGGGAGGTCGCCCGCCTCAACGAGCTGGAGTACGTGAACGGCGAGGTCTACGCGAACGTGTGGCAGACCGACCTCCTCGTCCGGATCGACCCCGCCACGGGACAGGTGAAGGGGTGGATCGACCTCAAGGGGCTCCTCCCCGAGGAGGAGAAGAGCGGAGACGAGGACGTGCTGAACGGGATTGCCCACGACGCGGCCAACGACCGGCTGTTCGTCACCGGGAAGCGCTGGCCGAAGTTGTTCCAGATTCGCGTCGTGCCCCGGTAGGTGCTCACGGCCCGATGAGGATGAGTTCCTCCTGCGGCGGGATGAGGTACTCCGCGCCCTTCTGAAGCCATCCGCCATCGTCATGGTGCGCGAGGAGTTCACCGCGATGCGCCGCGGTTTCGCCTCGGACAGGCGCGCCGCCACGCGCGCGTAGAGGTCAGTGCCCCGCTCCAGGGAGACCACTTCGTCGTGCAGGCCCACGTCCTGGAGCGCCTTGGCCTCTCCCGCTGGCGACAGCGCGACGGAGCGCACCGCCTCCTTCTGCTTCAGGAAGAGGAACGCGGCGGTGCCTCCCGCGTTCTCACAGCCGATGTGCGCGGCCAGTGGGTCGTTGTCGTTCTCCCGGCAGATGACGACCCAGGCGTCCACGTTGGCGCGGCGCATGGCCTCCGGCAGCAGCTTCTGGATGCGGGCCTTTCGGATGCGCGGCCACGCGGGCTGGGACGGGGGCTCGGCGGCGAGCACGGGGAACGCGGTGAACAGCAGCGGCGCGGAGAGCAGCGCACGACGCATCGGGATGCTCTTTTTCTTCAATGGACTTCGGTGCTCGCCTTCACGGGTGCGTTCTTCGCCATCCCGTTCAGGTAGTTCAGCGACATCTTCAACTGGTGGTCCGCCAGCTTCGCCGTCACATCCCAGTCCTTCACGCCCTCGGGGAGACCCTTCGGCTGCTTCGTCACCGAGGAGGGCTCGCTCGCCACCGTCGGCTCCGCCTTGAAGTGCCGGTCCAGGTCCTTCTCCCGCGGCTGATCCTTCTCGCCCTTCGCTCCCGGATTCTCCGGCACCCAGTAGTCCGGCGTGATGCCCTTCTCCTGGATGCTCCGCCCGCTCGGCGTGTAGTAGCGCGCGATCGTCAGCTTCAGCCCCGAGCCATCCTCCAGCTCGATGATCGTCTGCACGCTCCCCTTTCCGAACGTCTGCGTGCCCAGCACCGTCGCCCGTCCGTGGTCCTGGAGCGCCCCCGCCACGATCTCCGACGCCGACGCGCTCCCCGCGTTCACCAGCACCACCAGCGGGTACTCCGGCTCCGTGTCCCGGTCCTTGCTCCGCTCCTCGGTCACGTTCGCCCCCTTGCGCCCCCGGGTGCTCACGATGGGCAGGTTCCCCGGCAGCCACAGGTCACTCATCGCCACCGCCTGGCCCAGCAGCCCTCCCGGGTTGTTGCGCAGGTCCAACACCACGCCCCGCAGCGGCTTGCCGCCGTTGAGTCCGCGCAGCCGCTCCAGCTCCTTGCGCAGGTACAGCACCGTGCGGTCCTGGAAGTTCTTCACCTTCAGGTGCGCGATGCCTCCGTACAGCGCCCCCTCCACCGAGATGATGCGGATGTGGTCCCGGATGATGGCCAGCTCGCGCGGTGCGCTGAAACCCTCGCGCATGATGGTCAGCAGCACCCGCTTGCCCGCCGGGCCCCGCATTCGCTGGAGCACGTCCGACAGATCCCTCCCCCGCATGCTCTCGCCGTCGATGGCCACGAGCTCGTCTCCCGCCCGGATGCCCGCGCGCGCCGCCGGTGTGTCGTCGATGGGCGCCACCACCACGATGCCGTCACCCTTGCGCGCCACCTCGATGCCCAGTCCTCCGAACTCGCCGGAGGTGTCGATCTTCATCTCCTTGAAGACCTCGGGCGGCATGAAGACGGTGTGGGGATCCAACGTCTCCAGCATCCCCTGGATGGCGCCGTGCATCAGCCTCCGGCCTTCCACCGGCTCCACGTAGTTGTTCTCCACGTACGAGAGCACCCGGGCGAAGACCTCGAGTTGCTCATACGTCGAGGTGCGCGGGGTGGTGGAGGGCTCACGTTCATCGGCTCGCGCCGCGGGAGCCAGGAGCAGCAGGCCCGCGGCGAGTGCCGCGCGCCAGGAGTGCAGGGAGCGCATGAGTCCCTACTTTAGCACCCGGCCCATGCCCCGGTCCCCCTCCAGGCTGGAGGGAGCAACGAACCGCACCCGTTCCGACAGCAGCTTGCCTGGCCGGCTATCCCTGAAGCTCCAATCGTAGCAGGCTCCAGGAATGTTTAATCATTCTAACGCAGTGGCGCTGTGGCCTCGCCTTCTCGCTGTCGGTTTGCTGTCGAGTCTCGCCGTGGGTTGCATGCCGGAGGAGGTCGGGGCGGAGCCCGCCGGGTTTGGCGTGAACGAGCAGGCGCTCTCGGGTTGTCCCTCGTCGCGCGTGAAGAAGGCGGGACGGGTGGAGAACGGCGCCCTGCTCTGCGGCGACTGGCAGTGGATCAACGCCGGGCAGCGGCACTACTCGAAGATGATCGGCGTGCGCTC
>NZ_DASVWK010000483.1:0-11529 GCF_036389735.1 Archangium sp.
GGCGACCAGGACCCGAACGACTGGGTGACGACGCCGGGCGCCAAGAGCCCCACCACCGAGTACGACACCTCCTACAACGGTCGTGGCAACTGCTTCCTGGGAGAGGTGTGCCCCTGATGGCTCGCGTGGGAGTGCTGGTCCTGGCGGTGCTGTGGAGCGCGGGCGTGGCCTTCGCGCAGCGGCCGACCTTCACCTGGGACGTGCCCCGGGTGCTGGAGTCGGTGGACGTGCCGGGGGTGATGCGGGCCAACGGTGTCCCGGTGAAGCTGCGCTCGGTGAAGAGCGCGGAGCGCCCCGAGATCATCCTTCAGCATCTGGTGGACCGCTTCGAGGCCGCCGGTTTCTACATCCCCCCGGACGCCCATCGCACCCAGCGGCTGGCCGAGCCTCAGCTCACCGCGCTGGATACGGACCGGCTCATCTCCTACACCTTCTTCCTCCAGCCCAACCCGGACGGCACCACCACGGTGGTGATGGGCGAGGCCAACCTGGGCAAGGCGCGCAAGGAGCAGGACACCTTCGCCCCCATCTTCCCGGGGGGCACGGACGTCATGCGCAGCGACATGGAGGGAGCGCGCTCGCTGGCGTACACCGTGGTGGCGGAGCCGGCGAAGGTGGGGGAGTTCTACCTGACGGAGCTGCGCGCGGCGGGCTTCACCGAGGAGGCCCAGGGCACGTGGCGCCGGGGCGGGGAGGAACTGCGCGTGGGGCTTCGCCCGGGACCGGGTGGCCGCGTGTCCGTCCTCCTCATGCTCCGCACGTCCGTCGAGGCTCCGGCCCTGGACGCGCCCACGCCCGAGGTGGGCAAGCCCTGAGGAGGAAGCAGCCGGTGATGAGTCGCGGTCGTGCGGGAGTGGGAGCGTGGGCGGTGGTGGGGCTGCTGCTCACCGCGCCGGGGTGCGTGGCGCGTGGCGTCCGACCCGAGCCCGTGCCGGCCGCCGCGCCGACGCCCTCGTTGCGGGAGGTGGTGACGAAGCTCGGCGCCGAGGCGGCCCTGCTGTCGCCCGGCACGGACGTGGCCATCGCCGTGCGCAACCTCCGCACGGGCGAGTACGCCGGCTTCGGGGACGAGGTGCCCCACGTGTCGGCCAGCGCGGCGAAGGTGCTGTGGGTGGCGGCGGCGCTCGCGCGCGTGGGCACCGACAAGGTGGCCCCCCTCGCCGAGCCCATCTTCCGCACCTCGGACAACGAGGTGTCGGGCGAGGTCATCGACCTCATCGGCATCGACGCCGTCAACGACTGGTACCGGGAGCTGGGGCTGAAGCACACCGCCCTCACCCGGTGGCGCTACGGCGAGCCGCGCGTGGCCACCAACTCGCCCCGGGAACTGGGCGACAACAACTACTTCACCGCCCGGGACGCGGTGGACGTCCTCTCGCGGCTGGACCAGGGCGCGCTGCTCGGCCCGTCGGAGACGCAGGCGCTGCGCCACTGGATGACGCTCACCCCTCGCACCGGGTGCGGCGGGTGGATGGGGGCCCTGCTGCCCGAGCCCGCCCGCGCCACGCTGATGCACAAGGCCGGCTGGCTGCCGCCCGGCTGCTGCTCGGACGACTCCGTCTACAACACCCTCACCGAGGTGGGCGTGGTTCAGGTGCCCGGCGGGGACCGCTACGCCGTGGCGCTGCTGGCCCGCCGGGGCAAGGACTACTGGCGGCGGCAGGCCCCCTTCGTCGAGCGCGCCTCGTGCGTGCTGTACCGGACCCTCTCCGGAGACCCGACGCTCTCGTGCCATGACGCCGGGGGAGTGGTGGAGCCCGCCTCTTTCGGCCTGCCGGCGTCCGCTCCGGTCCCCAAGGACTGCGACTGACGAGGGCAGGCTGGCCGCCTGGGTGACGGTCGGGTGCGCAGGCGGATTGAAGCGCCTGCTCGTGCGTGTTACGGCCAGTTGCCATGAGCGACACCGGCGCACCCCCCAAGGACTACAAGGACTCGGTCAACCTCCCGAAGACGGACTTCCCCATGAAGGGGAACCTGGCCCAGCTCGAGCCCAAGATGCTCGGCTGGTGGGCGGAGCGAGGCATCTGGGGAAAGACTCTGGAGCGGCGCGCGGACGCAGAGCCCTTCGTGCTGACGGATGGGCCCCCGTACGCCAACGGCCACATCCACGCGGGCCACGCGCTCAACAAGGTCCTCAAGGACATCGTCGTGAAGTACCGCAACCTGTCCGGCCGCCGGTGCGACTACATCCCCGGCTGGGACACCCACGGTCTGCCGATTGAACAGGCCGTGGAGAAGCGGCTCAAGGACAAGAAGATCGACAAGCGCACGCTGGACCGCGACTCCTTCCTGGAGCAGTGCCGCACGTACGCGCTGGAGTTCATCGACATCCAGCGCACCGAGTTCAAGCGCCTGGGCGTGCTCGGGGACTGGGACAACCCCTACCGCACGCTCGACTTCTCCTACGAGGCGCAGGAGATCCGCGAGCTGGCCACCTTCGCGCAGCGGGGCATGCTCTACCGGCGCAAGAAGCCGGTGTATTTCTGCCTCACCGACCAGACGGCGCTGGCCGAGGCCGAGGTGGAGTACGAGGACCACGCGAGCCCCTCGGTGTACGTGGCCTTCCCCGCGGGCCCCGAGCTGGCCGAGCGGGTGCCGAAGCTCGAGGGCCGGAACGTCGCCTTCGTCATCTGGACCACCACGCCCTGGACGCTGCCGGCCAACCTGGCCATCGCGATGAACGGCGAGTACGAGTACGTGTTCTACGCGCTCGGCGAGCGGGTCATCTGCGTGGCGAAGGATCTGCTGCCCAAGGTGCTGGCCGAGGTGAAGGCGGACGAGCTGGCGGTGAAGAACGTGAAGCTGCCGGGCGGTGACGTGTCGGCGGCGGCGTTGGTGGACCCGGAGCGCATCCTCGCCTACGCGCGCGGCGACGAGCTGGAGGGCTGCACCTACCAGCACGTCTTCTACGAGCGGCAGGGGAAGATCCTCCTGGGTGAGCACGTGACGCTGGAGGCCGGTACGGGCCTGGTGCACACGGCGCCGGGGCACGGCCAGGAGGACTACGAGGTGGGCCTGAAGTACGGGCTCGACATCTACAACCCGGTGCGCCAGGACGGCCGCTACGACGAGAGCGTGGGCAGCTGGCTGACGGGCAAGAAGGTCTTCGAGGCCAACCCGGTCATCATCGACGCGCTGGTCGACAAGGGCGTGCTGCTCAACGACAAGTCGGACAAGGTCGAGCACAGCTACCCGCACTGCTGGCGCTGCCACAACCCGGTCATCTTGAGCGCCACGTACCAGTGGTTCATCCCGTTGGATCGGCCGCTCAAGGGCGAGAAGACGTTCCGCCAGCAGGTGCTGGACGAGGTGGACCGGGTGCAGTGGGTGCCCTCGTGGGGGCACAGCCGCATCCGGGGCATGCTGGAGACGCGGCCGGACTGGTGCATCAGCCGCCAGCGGACGTGGGGCGTGCCCATCCCCATCGCGTACTGCGAGGGCTGCGAGGAGGCGGTCATCTCCCCGGAGCTGATGGAGAAGGTGGCGGGCGCGGTGGAGAAGGAGGGCGCGGGCGTGTGGTACCGCACCCCGGTGAAGGAGTTCCTCCCGGCCGGCTACCAGTGCCAGAAGTGCGGCAAGGCGGAGTTCCGCCGCGAGACGGACATCCTGGACGTGTGGTTCGACTCGGCGTGCGCGTTCAGCGCGGTGTCGGGGCGGCGGCAGCGGATGCCGGTGGACCTCTTCCTGGAGGGGAGTGATCAGCACCGTGGCTGGTTCCACTCGTCCATCCTGGTGGCGGTGGGGACGCGGGACATGTCGCCCTACAAGGCGTGCCTGACGCACGGCTTCGTGGTGGACGGGCAGGGCGAGAAGATGTCCAAGAGCCGGGGCAACGTGGTGGCCCCGGAGAAGATCATCCAGCAGTACGGGGCGGAGGTGCTGCGGCTGTGGGTGGCCAGCAGCGACTACCGCAACGACGTGCGCCTGTCGGATCAGATCCTCAAGGGCTTGAGCGAGGGCTACCGGAAGATCCGCAACACCATCCGGTACGCGCTGAGCAACCTGTACGACTTCGACCCGGCGAAGGACGCGGTGCCGGCGGCCGAGCTGCTGCCGCTGGACCAGTGGGCGCGGGGCCGGCTGTCCGAGGTGGTGACGCGGGTACGCAAGGCATACGAGGCCTACGAGTTCCACCTCGTGTACGCGACGGTGGTGGACTTCTGCGCGGGTGACCTGTCGGCGGTGTACTTCGACATCCTCAAGGACCGGCTGTACACGACGAAGACGACGGGCCCCGCGCGGCGCAGCGCGCAGACGGTGCTGCACGAGGTGTCGACGGTGCTGCTGCAGCTGCTGGCGCCGGTGATGAGCTTCACGGCGGAGGAGGCGTGGCAGTACCTGCCGGGGAAGAAGGCGGAGAGCGTGTACCTGACGGACTTCCCGGAGCCGGCGGTGAAGGCGGACGCGGCGCTGGGGGAGCGGTACGAGAAGCTCTTCGCGGTGCGCGGCGCGGTGCAGGCGCAGCTGGAGGCGGCGCGTCGGGACAAGATGATTGGCGCGTCGCTGGAGGCGCGGGTGGTGCTGAGCGCGAGCGGCAAGGCGCGCGACTTCCTGAAGGCGAACCTGGGGGAGCTGCCGGGGTTGCTCATCGTGAGCCAGGTGGAGCTGGCGGACGAGGCGGGGGACAAGGCGCAGGCGCTCAACCTGGCGCAGGCGCTGGGCGAGGAGGTGAAGGCGGAGGTGCTGCCGGCGAGGGGCGCGAAGTGCCCGCGCTGCTGGACCTACTCGGAGAAGGTGGCGGCGGGGGCGGAGGTCTGCCCCAAGTGCCAGGAAGCCTTGAGCTGAGCACCGTCAGACGGACCACCGGGGGCCTGTTCGCCAGGAAGCACTCGGGCCCCTGATCCGCCCGGGAGGATGGCCGTCACCCCGAAGCCACGCCAGCTTCACCTCGAGGATCCGGCAGGAGGAGGAACCATGAGGAAACCGGTGCTGGTGGCCATGATGCTGGCCGCGACGTTGGGGAGCGCCTGTGTGAACCGGCGGCAGGCGGCGGGCGTGTACGTGAGCGAGCCGATGGTGGAGACCGGCGTCTTCACCCGGGTGGGCCAGGAGGGCAAGGCCTGGGTGTTCAACCCGATGGCGCCCTGGGAGAAGAAGGTGCGCGTCTGGGTGACGCCCGAGACGAGCGTCCTCGAGAACGGCATCCAGGCGGACCTCGGCGCGGTGAAGCCCGGAAGGAAGGTCCGCCTGGTCTACGAGCTCCGGCGCGATGGGACCGGAGTGGCCGAGCGCATCGACATCATCGGCAAGGTGACGGGTGAGGCTCCGCCCGACACGGACACCTGAGGAGCGAGCAGCCCCATGAGCACCGACCCATTCGCCAAGAGCCTCACGCACGGGGGCGAGATGGGGGCGCTCATCCACGAGCTGGACTGGGAGAAGACGCCGTTCGGCCCTCCGCGCGACTGGCCGCAGAGCCTGCGCACCGCCTCCAGCATCTGCCTCAGCTCGCGCTTCCCCACCGTCCTCTTCTGGGGGCCGCGCTTCGCGATGTTCTACAACGAGGGTTACTCCCACCTTCTCGGGATGAAGCATCCCTCGGCGCTCGGCAGGCCCCTGCTCGAGGTCTGGCCGGAGGTCCAGAACGTCCTCGAGCCGATGCTCAAGGGGGTGGCCTCGACGGGAGTCGCCACCTGGTCCGAGGACCAGCTCCTCCCGCTCCTTCGCAACGGCTACCTGGAGGAGGCCTACTTCACCTTCTCGTTCGCGCCCATGGCGGTCGAGAGTGGCGGGACGGGCGGAATCTTCTGCACGGTGACGGAGACCACGGAGCGCGTGCTCAGCGAGCGCCGGCTGCGTACGCTGCGGGAGCTGGGAGAAGCCACCCTGGGCGCACGGAGCGTGCAGGACGCGTGTTCCGCGGCCACGCGCGCCCTGGGCCGCAACACCGTGGACGTCACCTTCACGGCGCTCTACCTCCTGGACGAGGCGCGGGCCCAGGCGCGGCTCGCGAGCGCCTCGGGCACCAGCGCCCACCCGGCCGCGAGCCCGGCCCTGATTGCCCTGGGCGACGAGGACGCGGTCTGGCCCCTGGCGAAGGTCATGCACGGTGGCGTGGCGCAGCTCGTCTCCGAGCTGGCGGGCCGTGTCGGGGCGCTGCCGGGAGGCGCCTGGCCGGAGCCCACGTCCAGCGCGCTCGTGCTCCCCATCGCGCGTGCGGAGCAGGAGCGCCCCTACGGTTTCCTCGTCGTCGGACTGAGCCCGCGCCGGACGCTCGACGAGCACTACCAGACGTTCCTCCAACTCGCCGCCAGTCAGCTCGCCGCCGCGGTGGCGAGTGCCCGCGCGTACGAAGAGGAGCGCGGGCGTGCCGAGTCCCTGGCGGAGCTGGACCGGGTCAAGACGGCCTTCTTCAGCAACGTGTCCCACGAATTCCGCACCCCGCTGACGCTGATGCTCGGGCCGCTCCAGGATGCGCTGGCCGCTCCGGAGCGGGCGCTTCGGGGAGTGGACCTGGAGACCGTCGTCCGCAACGGCGAGCGTCTGCTGCGACTCGTGAACAGCCTGCTGGACTTCTCCCGCCTGGAGGCGGGGCGCTCCGAGGCGAACTACGAGCCCACCGATCTCGCCACCCTGACGGTGGACCTCGCCAGCGGCTTCCGGTCCGCCACCGACCGTGCGCGGCTCTCGCTCGACGTGGACTGCCCGCGGCTGTCCGAGCCCGTCTACGTGGACCGGGAGATGTGGGAGAAGATCGTCCTCAACCTGGTGTCGAACGCCTTCAAGTTCACCTTCGAGGGTGGCATCACCGTGCGGCTGTGCGAGAGGGCGGGCCACGCCGTGCTGGAGGTGGAGGACACGGGCACGGGCATTCCCGCGCACGAGCTGCCCCACCTGTTCGAGCGGTTCCACCGCGTGCGGGGAGTGCGCTCCCGGAGCTTCGAGGGGACGGGCATCGGGCTGGCCCTGGTGCGCGAGCTGGTCAAGCTGCACGGGGGCACGGTCGAGGTCGAGAGCGAGGTGGGCCGGGGGACCCGGTTCAGGGTGTCCCTCCCGCTGGGCACGGCGCACCTCCCGAAGGACAGGCTCCAGGCCGCGCGCGGGCTCGCCTCCACCGCGACAGGTGCCTCGTCCTACCTCCAGGAGGCGCTCCGGTGGTTGCCCGAGGACACGCCCGCCCCCCCGTCCCCCGAGCCCACCGGTCGGGTGCTCGTCGCCGATGACAACGCGGATCTGCGCGACTACCTGCGGCGCGTCCTCGCTCCCCACTTCCAGGTCGAGACGGCGGTGGATGGGCTCGCGGCGCTCGAGGCGGCGCGCCAGCGGCCCCCGGACCTCATCGTCAGCGATGTGATGATGCCGCGCCTGGACGGCCTCGGGCTGGTGCAGCGGCTGCGCGAGGACCCGGGCACGCGTGCCATTCCCATCCTCCTGCTGTCGGCGCGGGCCGGTCAGGAGGCCACCGTCGGCGGACTGGAGGCGGGAGCGGACGACTACCTGGCCAAGCCCTTCTCCGCCCGGGAGCTCATCGCGCGGGTGCGCTCCCACCTCGAGCTCGCGCGGATGCGCCGGGAGGTGCTCCGCCACGAGGTGCTCGAGGCCAGTCTCCGGGAAGCCGTCCAGGCCCGGGACGACTTCCTCTCCGTGGCCAGCCATGAGCTGAAGACGCCCCTCACCAGCTTCCGGCTCCAGTTGGACCTCATCGCGCGGGACCTGGGCGAGCAGGGCCGGGCGAGCGTGGGGAACCGGCTCGAGGCGGCCCGCCACTCCGTGCAGCGGCTGACCTCGCTCATCGAGACGCTCCTCGATGTCGCGCAGCTCAACAGCGGGCGGCTGCGGCTCCGGCTCGACGAGGTGGACCTGCGTGCGCTCGTGGACGAGGCGCTCGGGGCGGTGCGGGAGGAGGCCGCGCGCTCGGGCAGCACCCTGGCCTTCGAGCATGCCGACGCCGTCGTGGCGAGGTGCGATGCGCTGCGCATCGGCCAGGTGGTGGGCAATCTGCTCTCCAACGCGGTGAAGTTCGGCGAGGGCAGGCCCGTGGAGGTGAGCCTCCGGTCCGAGGACTCCCTCGCCTTGCTGACGGTGACCGACCACGGCATCGGCATCGCTCCGGGAGACCGCGCGCGCATCTTCGAGCGCTTCGAGCGCGCCGTCTCCGTCCGCCACTACAGCGGGTTCGGCCTGGGCTTGTGGATCGCCCGGCAGGTGGTGGAGGCCCACGCCGGGCACATCACGGTCACCCAGACACCCGGAGGCGGGTCCACCTTCACGGTGGAGCTGCCGCTCCAGGCTCCCCAGGTGGACGCGGAGGAGGGGACGCCATGAAGGCACCCGGCCTCTCGGTCACCGTGCTGTCGGGTGGGGGCGAGATGGGAAAGCTCCTGCGCTCCATCGACTGGGCCCGGACGAAGCTCGGTCCCATGCGGAACTGGCCGACCAGTCTCTGGACGATAGTGGGCATGCTCCTGGAGAACCGGTTCCCGATGTTGCTCTGGTGGGGGGAGGACCTCATCCAGATCTACAACGACGCGTACCGTGAGATTCTCGGGGACAAGCATCCCCGCGCGATGGGCGCACCGGGGCCGGAGGTGTGGGCGGAGATCTGGCACATCATCGGGCCGATGGTGCAAGGCATCCAGGAGGGAGGCGCCGCCACCTGGAGCGAGCACCTGTACCTTCCGATGAGACGCAAGGGTTTCGTCGAGGAGACCTACTTCACCTTCTCCTATAGCCCCGTTCCCGACGACTCGGGCGGTCTGGGCGGGGTGCTGGTCACGTGCCAGGAGACGACCGAGCAGGTGCTGAGCGAGAGACGCCTGCGCATGCTCCAGGAGATCGCGGTGAGGGCGGCCGCGACGAGGACGCTGGAGCAGACGTGCGAGTTCGTCGCGGAGGCGCTCCGGCGCAACCCCTCGGACGTGCCGTTCTCCCGTCTCTACCTGGTGGACGAGAGGGGCCACGCGCGCCTCATGGCCAACACCGGCCTGGACGTGTCCGAGCCGGACACCTCGGACTCGTGGTCGCTCGGCGCCGTCCTGGAGTCGGCAAGGCCCGTCCAGCTGCGAGGGCTCCGGGCCCGCTTCGGAGCCCAGCGGGAGGGGGCCCCGGTGCCGGACGAGGCCCTGGCCCTGCCGGTGTCCCGCCCCGGGGAGTCACGGCCCATGGGCGTTCTCGTGGCGGGGTTGAGTCCGCACCTCGTCTTCGACGAGAGGTACCGCGGTTTCCTGGAGCTGGTCGCGGGGCAGGCCGCCACGGCCATCGCCAATGTGCGGGTGCTGCGAGAGGCCGAGCAGCGGGCCGAGGCCCTCGCGGAGCTGGACCGGGCGAAGACGGTGTTCTTCAGCAACGTGTCCCACGAGTTCCGCACCCCCCTCACGCTGATGCTGGGGCCGGTGGAGGATCTGCTGGCGGAGCGGCAGGGCGCGCTCTCCGAGGCCCAGCGGCGGCAGCTCGACGTCATCCACCGGGGCGGGCTGCGACTGCTCAAGCTCGTCAACAGCCTGCTCGACTTCAGCCGCATCGAGGCGGGCCGGGTGCAGGCGACGTATGAGGCGACGGACCTGTCCACCCTGACGGCGGAGCTGGCCAGCGCCTTCCGCGCCACCGTGGAGAACGCGGGGCTGCGCCTGACGGTGGACTGCCCACCCCCGCCGGAGCCCGTCTGGGTGGATCGGCAGATGTGGGAGAAGATTGTCCTCAACCTGCTCTCCAACGCCTTCAAGTTCACCTTCGAGGGAGAGCTGCGCGTGTCCCTCGGGTGGCGGGACGACCGGGTGGAGCTGACCGTGGCTGACACGGGCACGGGCATTCCAGCCGAAGAGCTGCCGCGCATCTTCGACCGCTTCCACCGGGTGGAGGGGGCGAAGGGCCGCAGCTACGAGGGCAGCGGCATCGGGCTCGCGCTGGTGCAGGAGCTGGTGAAGCTGCACGGCGGCGACGTGCGGGTCCAGAGCACGGTGGGCCAGGGCACGACGTTCACCGTCTCGCTTCCCCGAGGCAAGGCCCATCTGCCCGCGGAGCGGCTCGTGGAGGCCCGGAGCGTCGCCGCGCACCCGGTGGGGGAGACGGCGTTCATCCAGGAGGCTTCGGGATGGCTGGCCGGCGACACGTCGGTCGCCACGGTCCGGGGCGCCGTTCCGGGGGCGCCGGCCACGGGCGCGTTCGGTGGCCACATCCTGGTGGCCGATGACAACCCGGACATGCGGGAGTACGTGGTGCGGCTGTTGGAGGGCCGCTTCACCGTGGTGGCGGTCGAGGACGGGAGGGCGGCCCTGGAGGCGGCGCGGGGGCGGGTGCCGGACGTGGTGCTCTCGGACGTGATGATGCCGGGGTTGGATGGCTTCGGGCTGCTGCGGGAGCTCCGGGCGGACCCGCGCACGGCCAGCATCCCCGTCATCCTGTTGTCCGCGCGCGCCGGGGAGGAGGCCACCATCGAGGGCCTGACGGCGGGGGCCAACGACTACCTGGTGAAGCCCTTCTCCGCGCGGGAGCTGCTGGCCCGGGTCGAGGGCAACGTGAGGGCGGCGCGGGCCCGGCAGGACCTGGATGCCTTCGCGGGCCGCATCGCGCACGACGTGAAGAACCTGCTGTCGCCCCTGGGGCTGATGGGCGCTCAGCTCAAGTCCTCCGAGGACGCGCGTGCCCAGCGTGCCGGGGAGCGCCTGGAGCGGCTCTCGCGGCGTGCGAACAACCTGCTGGACGGCATGTTGGCCTTCGCCCGAGCGGAGCCACCCGACGCGGGGGTGACAGGCGCGAGCCTTGGTAGCGTCATCACCGACGTGGTGGAGGACGTGAGTGGCCTGCGCGATCGGATTCAAGGTGAGGTGGACCTCACTCCCCCGGAGGACGTGAGGGTGGTCCTGCCACCGGGCCTGCTCTACGTCGTCCTCGTCAACCTGCTCACCAACGCGCTCAAGTTCATGGAGGGCCGGCCCGTGCGGCGGGTCTCGGTGGCCGCGCACACGCGGGAGGGTCAGTGCGTGCTCGAGGTGAAGGACACGGGCCCTGGCATCGACCCGGACGCGCTGCCCCACATCTTCGAGCCCTTCTACCGGGCCCCGGGGACGAAAGCCTCGGGCCACGGCATCGGGCTCGCCACGGTGCAGCGCATCGTCACGGCGAGCGGTGGCGACGTGAGCGTCGAGTCCATTCCAGGCAAGGGAACGACGTTCCGGGTACGTCTCCCACTCGTTCCCCCTGCCCCTGAGAGGTCGATATGAGGACCGGGTCCTACCCACCGCTCGCATAGAAGGCCTGGAGGATGTCTGCGGCTGTCATCGGCGGAGTCACCTTCACATCGCCATTCATGCCCTCATCGCAGAAGATGAGACGCAGGTGGGGCGGGATGAGAGAGCGGCACCACTGAACGAACTCGGACATGTCCCGGAGGTCACCCTCGAAGTTGATGGAACTCCCGGTCCGGTCGAGCAGTCCCTCCACATGGGAATGAACCATGGGGACCTGGAACTCCAGGGCATGGCTTCTGTCGGGATTCACAATCCGCTCCACCGTGGCTCCAGGCCATTGCGCAGTCAGGCTGGACGTAAACTCAGACGCCGACGGGAGTCCCTCTTTCTCCGTGATGATGTA
>NZ_DASVWK010000484.1:0-4794 GCF_036389735.1 Archangium sp.
TGGCGCCGCTGCCCACCACCCAGCAGCCCATCTTCTTCTGGGCGTCCCAGTTCGAGTCCCTGGTGCTCGCCGGCAACCCCGGCGCGACCCTGTTCGAGGACATCCTGTACGTCAGCACCCTGCCGCGCTACACGGAGTACGGCCAGTACGCTGGCTTCCCGGATCTCGCCGTCGTCTCCAACCCCCAGCCCGGCCAGGGGGACCTCTCGCTCGCGCTCGAGTACGGCAATCCGTATCCGCGCCAGTGGGATCGCATGATCACCGCCCAGTCGGTCGTGTACGTGCCGTTCGCGGCCACGCTGCCCGATGGCACGGCCGCCCGGACGGCCCGGTTCTCGGCCACCACCTATTCCCAGACCCGGCTGGTGGACGGCACGTGGCAGCCGATCTCCCCCCGCATGGGCCCGGTCCAGAGCCCGAAGATCAACGGCCAGGACGCCATGGGCACGGTCACGGGCGTGGGGCTGACCCCGGTCGTGACCTGGACGGCTCCGGCCCTGGGGACCCCGACCCGCTACCAGGTGCGCGTGTATGAGCTCATCGCGACGGCCACGGGTGGCACCTCCCGCGTGACCGTGGCGAACCTCGGCACGACGCAGACGCAGCTCCGCCTGCCGCCGAACCTGCTGGTCGCCGGCAAGACGTACTTCCTCCAGCTGCAGGCCATCTACCAGCCGGGTTACAACCCGAATGCGCCGTACCTGACCGGCCCGGAGTACGACTACACCTCGTCGTACTCGGGCAAGTTCCAGCCCTGAACCGCTCCGCCCGCCGGGAGCACGGAGAGTGCCTCCCGGCGGTAGGGTCAGGGGGAGGAGTTCAGAGGGGAAGGCGCCTGGGCGGCCGGAAGGTCGAGCACCATGCGCGTCCCGCTCCCGGGGTGGCTGTGGACGTGGAGGTGACCGCCCCAGGACTCGACGAGCTGCTTGACGACGGGCAACCCCAGGCCGGTTCCGTACCCAGGGGGCTTGGTGGTGAAGAAGGGCTCGAAGATGCGGGCGAGCACCGCCTCGGACATGCCCGGGCCGTTGTCCCGCACCCACGCCTCGATCCGTCCCCCGGGCAGGGCCCGCACGCCGGCCTCGATGAGGGGCTCGCGCGTGTCCGTGACCGCGTCGGCGGCATTGCCGAGCAGGTTGAGGAACACCTGCTGTGCATGCACCGGGTTGGCGCGGATGACACAGGCCGTCTCGGGGAGGACCAGCGACACCCGCACGTGGTGGATGCGCCCGGTGAGCCGCAGCATGTGGCGCACCTCCTCCAGCGTCCGGCCGAGCTCGGCCTCGGGCTGAGGGCCTTCCGCGGGGCGGGCCAGGTTCAACAGGGTGCGCGACAGCTCGGTGACGTGGCCGCTCACATGGGTGAGGATGTCCCGCTCGCTCAAGTCCTCCTCGCCCGCGTCGTCGGGGGCAGCGGGCTCCAGGGCGCTGCGCATCACCTGGGCGATGTTGTTCAACTCGTGGCTGACGCTGGCGGCGAAGGTGCCCAGCGTGGCCAGCCGATCCGCGTGCACCACCTGCTGGCGCAGCATGTCCACCGTGGCGAGCGCGCTGTCGCGCTGGGTGGCCAGCATCTGGTGGTAGGCACGCACCTTGAGGAGGTTGGAGACGCGAGCCCTCAGCTCCGCGCCATGCACCGGCTTGTGCAGGAAGTCGTCGGCGCCCGCCTCCAAGCCCTGGAGCACCTCGTGCCGCCCATCCAGGGCCGTGATGAGGACGATGGGGATGTAGTCCCCTCGCATCCGCTCGCGCAGCCGGCGGCAGACCTCGAAGCCGTCCAGTCCCGGCATGACCACGTCGAGAAGAATCAGGTCCGGCGGCTCCTCGCTCGCCACCGCCAGGGTTTCCTCCCCCGTGGAGGCGAAACGCAGGCGGTAGCCGAGGGGTGCGAGCAGGGTCGCGACGATTTTACGACTCACCGCGTCGTCATCGGCGATCAGCACCCGTCGGGAGGCTGGCGCAGGGCCCTCTGCGGAAGGAGCGGCGGGAGAGGCCTTTTCTGTCATTCCGGCTCCTTAAACTACTGAACCCCCCCCTCCGTCATCCTGATTTCCCGGGAAGCAGGGAGTCGATTCCCGTTGACTTACACCCGCGCTGGAATTCACGACGCTTGTGGGTTCAAGTATAAGAGGTGTTCCCGTCAGGCACGCCCTTCCCCCCCCCCGCGCCTGCTGGAAAGAGGCCCCCGTGTATTTCCCGCGACTCGTGCTGGCCCTGGCCTTGTCCTGGGGGCTGATTGCCTGCGGCGACTCCCACAAACCGACGGTGTCGGGAGTTGCCGCCTCCAATCCCGCGGCGAGCGGTGACAGGCCGCGGGAGGCCCCCGCGGCCAAGAAGATCGCCCTGGTGATGAAGACCCTCACCAATCCCTTCTTCGTCGAGATGGAGAAGGGCGCCCGGCGGGCCCAGAAGGAGTTGGGCGTCGAGCTGCTGGTCAAGACGGCCTCGCAGGAGACCTCGATCGAGCAGCAGATCCAGATCGTCGAGGAGCTGATCCGGATGAAGGTCGATGCGATCGTCATCGCCCCCGGAGACTCCCTGCGGCTGGTGCCGGTGCTGAAGACCGCGCAGGAGGCGGGGATCCAGGTGGTCAACATCGACAACCGGTTGGACGCCGAGGCCATGAAGAAGCACGGCCTGAAGCACGTGCCGTTCATCAGCGCCGACAACGAGAAGGCCGCGTACGCGTCGGCCCGGTTCATCTCCCGGCACATCAACAAGCCCACCGAGGCGGCCATTCTCGAGGGCATTCGCAACGCCGACAACTCGCGCCAGCGCAGGAGCGGGGCGGAGCGGGCCTTCCAGGAGAACCCCCACGTCCGCATCGTCGCCAGGGAGACGGCGAACTGGAAGATCGACGAGGGCTATGCGGTGACCCGCAGGCTCTTCTCCGTGCATCCGAACATCCGCCTGCTGTTCTGCGCCAATGACATGATGGCCCTGGGCGCCCTCAAGTACCTCCAGGAGTCGGGAAGGGAGGGGGTGAAGGTGGCGGCCTATGATGCCCTCGAAGAGGCCAAGGAGGCCGTCAGGGCGGGCCAGTTGGCGGTGACCGTCGACCAGCAGGCCTCCGAGCAGGGCTACCAGGGTGTCGTCTCGGCCCTCCGTGCGCTCAAGGGCGAGACCCCGTTGGAGGTCGTGCTCGTCGAGACGCGCCTGGTGACCGCGCGGGACCTGAAGTAGCCCGGCCCCCATGGACAGCGTGGCCCTCCGGTCCTCCATCACGTTCAAGCTGATCGGCTACCTGTTGGCCGTCAGCGTGGCGCCGCTGCTCGTCTTCGGCGTCACCGCCTATGACCTGGCGCAAAGCACCATCGTCAGTCTGGCCAGCGACTACAACGCCCGGCTGCTGGCCAACCAGCGCGACTACCTGATCCTCCAGTCCGATCAGGTGGCGAGTCTGGCCACCACCATCGCCGGGGTGGAGGACATCGCCAACGTGCTCGCCGCCGCGGAGGCGGGCGACAGCTACTCCGCCTTGGCCACCCAGGCCCGGCTCGGCTACATCTTGAGCAGCTACAACAGCCTGAAGGGGCTGGCGTCCATCGACCTGTTCACGCCTCGCGGACGGCACTTCCATGTGGGCGATACCCTGGACGGCTCCACCGTCAGACCGGACTTGAGCAGCCGGTTCTACGCGGCCACCCTGGACTCCCGTGAGTCGCTCGTCTGGCATGGCGTGGAGGACAACGTCAATGTGAGCTCCACCTATCGCAAGGTGCTCGTCACCACCCGGCTGATCCGGCGCGTCCATCCGGACCGCATGGAGCTCGAGCCGGTGGGCATCGTCGTCATCAACTACTCGATCGAGCACCTGTATGAGCACTTCCGGAACCTGGATGTGGGCGCCGGGGGCTACCTGATGGTCGTCGACGGCCAGGGACGCCTGATCTTCCATCCCGACAAGTCGCTGATCGGCCAGCCCCTGTTGCCCGAGTTCAAGGCGTTGCTGAAGGGGCCGCAGGGCATGATGGCCGTGCGGCTGGGCGACCAGGATGTGCTGCTCAACTACCTCCACCTGGGCCAGATGAACTGGCACGTGGTCAGCATCCTGCCGCGGGTCGGCTTGATGGCGCCCATGGCGAGAATCGGAGGCGTCGGCCTGGCCGTGCTGCTGGCCTGCTTCGCCGTCATCGGTGGGGTGGCCGTGCGCTATTCGCGGCGCGTGGTGGCCCCCATCCGGGCGATCTCCGAGGGCTTCCGCAACATCCAGAGGGATCAGCTCCAGCAGGTGCGGCCGCTGCCGCCCTCGCGGACCCAGGATGAGATCGGGAAGATGGTGGGCTGGTTCAACGCCTTCCTGGACAACCTGCATGCCCGGCGACGCTCGGAGGAGGAGCTGCGCCAGGCCAAGGAGTCGGCCGAGAAGGCCAACCGCTCCAAGGGCGAGTTCCTCGCCAACATGAGCCATGAGATCCGCACGCCGATGAACGCCATCATCGGCATGACGCAGCTGGCGCTCGAGGCCAGGTCCCTGGAGGAGCGGCGCGACTTCATCATCAAGGCGAGCCGCTCGGCCCAGTCCCTGCTGGGCGTCATCAATGACATCCTCGACTTCTCGAAGATCGAGGCCGGCAAGCTCGAGTTCGAGCAGGTGCGGGTGTGCCTGAACGAGCTCATGTCGGGGCTCGCGGACGTGTTCGCCAGCACGGCCCAGGACAAAGGGCTCGAGCTGCTGTTCGACATGGGGCGCGACATCCCGGGCGAGCTGAGGGGGGATCCGCTGCGGCTGCGGCAGATCCTCCAGAACCTGATTGGCAATGCCATCAAGTTCACCGCCGCCGGAGAGGTCATC
>NZ_DASVWK010000485.1:0-2756 GCF_036389735.1 Archangium sp.
AACGCCGTGCCCGGCTTCGGGACCGGGTCTCCGGGCTTCAAGGGCGCCTGGAAGCTGAGGAAGGGAATCATGCCGGAGACGAGCCGCTCCGGGGGCACCCTCTGTTGCAGCCAGTCCCGGTCCGCGAGCGCCGGTTGGAGCATGACCCAGGTGGCCTCGCCCGTGGCCCGGGCGAGCGCGTCCACCCAGTCGCCGGCCCGCAGCGCCGTCGAGGACACGCACAGCCAGACCTGCTCCCACCGCCGGGCCGCTACCTCCTGGTGGGAGACGAGCACCTCGAACCCGGAGAAGGAGGTCGGCTCGTAATCCCGGTCGAGCAGACCGAGCTCATAGAGGGTGAAGCCCTGGCGGGCCTCCTCGGCGTACTTCTCCTTCACCAGGAAGGAGACGTCGCAACCGGCCGCCTGGAGGTACTTCCCGAAGACCTGACCAACGGCCCCCGCGCCGACCAGCAGGACTCGAGGCTTCGTGCTCATGCGTCCTCCACCGTGTCCAACCACAGCTCCTCGAAGCGTACCTGCGGAGGTATCTGGTGCAACCGCAGCCCCTGCACGTGTCCACTCGCCGCCGCGTAGACGCCAGGGTGGAAGAGGGGAACGAGGGGGCAGTCCTGGTAGGCCAGCCGCTCCGCGCGCCGGTAGAGCTGCTTGCGCTGCTCCGGGTCGATGGTGACGCGCGCCTCCGCCGTGAGCTTGTCCAGCTCGTCGTTGCGGTAGCCCAGCGGGTACACCGCCTGCGCCTGCGAGTTCAGCAGGAAGTGGAGGAAGTTGTCCGCGTCCGGGAAGTCGGCGACCCAGTGCAGCCGGAAGACCGGCAGCCGCCCCGTGCGCCGCCGCTCGGCGAACTCCTCCGCGCTCACCTCCTCGTGCCGCAGCTCCACCAGCCCCGCCTCCACCAGCGGGTGGAACAGGACGGCATCCTCCTCCGACGTGTCGCGCCCCACCGTCTGGTAGATCGTCACGGGCACCCGACGCACTCCGGCCTCGCGCAGCAGGCGCTCGGCGAGCGCGAGCTCCTGGCGGGGCTCGGACGGCAGGGTCTCCTCGCCCAGCAGCTCCGGTGGCGTCAGCGTGCCCGCCAGCCGCGCTCCCCGGTGGAAGCGGTCCACCAGCCCCGCGATGTCCAGCCCCGCCCGCAGGGCCTGTCGCACCCGCACGTCGTTATAGGGGGCCTCGCGCAGGTTGAAGCCGAGCAGCGACGTGGAGTGCGTGATGCCGGTCACCACCTGGAGGCCCTCGCGCTCGGGCTCCTCCACGTGCGTGGCGTTCAGGTACGAGACGACGTCCACCGTCCCCTCCCGCAGGGCCGCGAGGGTCTCCTCGCGAGAGCCCATGAGGTGGAACTCGAGCCGGTCCAGCAGGGGCTGCTCCTTGCGCCAGTAGGTGGGGTGACGCTCGAGCACGATGCGGTCCGTGCCGAAGTCCACCACCCGGAAGGGACCCGTGCCCAGCACCTGGCCTCGCGAGTCCACACGAGCCACCGCCGAGGGGGTCTGCGCCATCAGTTGGAGGAAGAAGGCCTTGGACTCCTCCAGCCGGATTTCGAGCGTCAGGTCGTCCAGCACCTCGATGCCCACCACCTCGCGCACCTTGCCCTCCGCGAACGCCTTCGCGCCCTGCACGTCCTCCAGCAGGCCGCGCTCCGGGGACTTCATCTCCGGGTCCAGCAGCCGCTCGAAGTGGCGCTTCACGTCGCGCGCGCTCAGCGGCTGCCCATCGTGGAAGGTGACGCCCGGGCGCAGGCGGAAGCGGTAGCGGCGCGCCGAGGGGTCCGCCTCCCAGCGCTCGGCCAGGTCCGCCACGAGCCGGCCATCCTGCTGCCGCAGCAGGCCCGTGAAGACGCAGGACCCTATCTCCACGGACTGGATCTCCACGCCGAAGAGCGGGTCCAACCGGCCCACCGCGCTCAAGTTCGCCGTCTGGTGGATGCCCACCCGGAGCGTCCCTCCCTGCTTCGGAATGGGAAGCTGGAAGCGGAACACCTCACTGTCCAGGCTGGCCGCCTCGTGCGCCAGTTGCTCCGCCGTGCGGCTCAGTCCGTCGCCGATGCGGATGACCTGGAGCGCGTCCTCGCGTACCCGCTCCACCTCCTCGCCGATGGTCGAGTCCCCGCGCATCAGCACGTCGTGCGCCGCGCGAATCTCCTCGATGGCCGAGCTCAGCCGCACCACCGAGTCGGCCAGGGTCCGGCCCGTGCGCGCCTGGCCCTCCGCCTTGCGCGAGGCCTCCTGCGCCAGCTTCGCCATCTGCTGCGTCTGATGCACCAGCTCGCGCCCGTGCGTCGATTGCTCGAGGGCCGCCCGCGTCACGTCGTCCACGCGCCGCGCCACCCGCCGGCTGGCATCCACCACCGTGGAGCCCTGCGCCTCCAGTCGCTTCGTCTCCGCCAGCGTCGCCTCCACCGCCGAGAAGGTACGCTGGGTGATGGTGCGGATCTCCATCAGCGCCTTGGCGGCCCGGTCGCCCAACTGCACGCCCGTGCCGGCCTGCTCGCGGCCCTCCTTCACCAGCGACACCGTCGTGTCCACCTCCCGGCGGATGCCGCCCACCATGGTGGCGATCTCACGCGTGGAGCGCGCGGTGCGCTCGGCCAGGCCGCGGATTTCGTCCGCCACCACGCCGAAGGGGCGGCCCTGCTCACCGGCCTGGGCGGCGATGATGGCGGCGTTGAGCGCCAGCAGGTTCGTCTGGTCGGCGATCTCCTGGATGACGTCCACGATGCGGCCAATCTGCGTGGAGCGCACCCCGAGCGAGTCC
>NZ_DASVWK010000486.1:0-3453 GCF_036389735.1 Archangium sp.
GGACGGTGCCGTTCGGGGTGCCATCGGTGCGCCACAGTTGCTGCGTGCCCCCGGGACCGGTGGCCACGAAGTAGAGCTTGCCGCCGAACACGGTGAACGCCCTCGGCGCGCTGCTCCCCGAGCCCAGGAGGATGTCCCGGACGAGCACCGTGCCCGCCTCGGTGCCATCGGTGCGCCACAGCTCGCTGCCGCGCTTGCCATCCTCGGCGGCGAAGAAGATCCACCCGGCGTACTCGGCGAAGCGTTGGGGCCAGGATCCCACCGTGCCCGACTGGATGTCCTTGAGGAGGAAGGTGCCCGGGGATGTGCCGTCCGTCCTCCACAGCTCCAGGCCATGCTTGCCGTCCGTGGCGGTGAAGTACGTGAGCCCCCGCATGTGGAAGAAGCTCGAGGGCTCGGAACCCAGGGAACCGGGGGAGATGTCGGCCACGAGCAGGGGGCCCGAGGGCGTCAGCTTCCAGAGCTCGGTCCCGGTGAGGGGGTCGGTGGCCGAGAACAGGAGCGTCGTCCCCGCCGTCACGAGGTTGCCGGGGTGGCGCACCAGCGCGCCTTCGGTCTGCACGCCCAGGTCCGCCACCAGGGCGGCGGGGCCCTCGCCCAGGGCGCGGCGAGCGGTGACCCTCGGGGCCCCTCGTGCTGGCTCCTCCTGTGTGGGGGCGGTGCAGGCACTCCCCACCATGAGGGCACACAGGGCCACCAGGGTCGTCTTCGCGCTGAACATGCTGTTCCTCGAGGCTCGCCCCGCCGGAGGCTGTCCCATCGGGTGGTCTTGAAGCGGGGCGCGCATTCAACCACATCCGGAACCGGGCGGGTGTGCATGGGGAGAGGCCTCCGGCGTGTGACCGGTTCGTGCGGAGCCGGTGGCAGGGGGGGCGGGGGGAGGGCCCCTTCCGTTTCCCCTCCCCAATCTCTTCGGATGCAGGGAGGGGCTGTGGTTATAAGACACCCATACCTTTCCGGACCCCTCTTCACAGAGATCCCATGCTTACCCTGCGCGGCGCCCCCGCTCTCTCCGAGTTCCGTCTGGCCAAGTTGCTCGCTCGCTGCCGCGAGCTGGAGCCGGCCGTGGCCTCCGTCTACGTGGAGTTCGTGCACTTCCTCGACGTGGCGGTCGCCCTCTCGGAGTCCGAGCGTGCGCTGCTCGACAGGCTGCTGGAGTACGGCCCCCGGCTGCCCCAGGGAGCGCGGCGCGGCGGCCTTCAGCTCGTCATCCCACGGTCCGGAACCATCTCGCCCTGGTCCTCGAAGGCCACGGACATCCTTCACAACTGCGGTCTGCGGAGCGTGCGGCGCATCGAACGCGGCATCTCCTATTGGGTCGCCGACAGCGCGGGCAAGGCCCTGGGGCCCGAGCAACTGGCCCGCGTCCAGCCGGTGCTGCACGACCGGATGACCCAGGCCGTTGTGGGGCGCGAGGACGATGCCGCCATCCTCTTCGCCGGACACACGCCCCGGCCGTTCACCACGGTGGATGTGCTGGGCGGAGGCCGGGCGGCGCTGGTCACCGCCAACCGCGTGCTGGGCCTGGCGCTGGCCGAGGACGAGATCGACTACCTGGTGGCGCGCTTCACCGAGCTGAAGCGCAACCCCACGGACGTCGAGTTGATGATGTTCGCGCAGGCGAACAGCGAGCACTGCCGGCACAAGATCTTCAACGCCTCGTGGACCATTGATGGAGCGCAGCAGGAGCGCTCGCTCTTCCAGGCCATCAAGAACACGTACGCGGCGAACAAGGAAGGCGTGCTGTCCGCGTACAAGGACAACGCGGCGGTGATGGCGGGCTTCGAGGTGGAGCGCCTCTTCCCGGACACGGTGGGTGGCGAGTACCGCTTCCATCGCGAGCCCGCGCACATCCTGATGAAGGTGGAGACGCACAACCATCCCACGGCCATCTCGCCGCACCCGGGCGCCTCGACGGGCGCGGGCGGAGAGATTCGCGACGAGGGCGCCACGGGGCGCGGGGCCAAGCCCAAGGCGGGCCTCACGGGATTCTCCGTCTCGAACCTGCGGATTCCGGGCTACGAGCAGCCCTGGGAGCAGCCCTACGGCAAGCCGGACCGGATCGTGTCCGCGCTCGACATCATGATCGAGGGGCCGCTGGGTGGTGCTGCCTTCAACAACGAGTTCGGCCGGCCGAACCTGTGCGGCTACTTCCGCAGCTTCGAACTCCAGGTGCCCACGCCCGAGGGCGTCGAGGTGCGCGGCTACCACAAGCCGATCATGATCGCCGGTGGCCTGGGCAACATCCGGGACCAGCATGTGAAGAAGGGGCAGCTCCAGCCGGGAGACAAGATCGTCGTGCTGGGTGGCCCGGCGATGCTGATCGGCCTGGGTGGTGGCGCGGCGTCCTCGATGACGCAGGGCGCGAGCGCGGCGGACCTCGACTTCGCCTCGGTGCAGCGCGACAACCCGGAGATGGAGCGGCGCTGCCAGGAGGTCATCGATCGCTGCTGGGAGCAGGGGGACGCCAACCCCATCCGCTCCATCCACGACGTGGGGGCGGGTGGCCTGTCCAACGCGGTGCCGGAGCTCATCCACGACGCGGGCCTGGGCGGGCGCTTCGAGCTGCGCGAGGTCCCCAACGCGGAGCCCGGCATGGCGCCCGTGGAGATCTGGTGCAACGAGGCGCAGGAGCGCTACGTGCTGGCGATCCCACCGGAGAACCTGGAGCGCTTCGCGGCCCTGTGCGAGCGCGAGCGCGCGCCCTTCGCGGTGCTGGGTGATGCCACCGAGGCGCAGGTGCTGAAGGTGGGCGACCGGCAATTCGGCAACGCGCCGATCGATCTCCCGATGGACGTGCTGTTCGGCAAGGCGCCGCGGATGCACCGGGACGTGAAGTCTCGCCCGCTGGCGCACGCCGAGCTGAAGCTGGACGGGCCGGTGAAGGAGCTGCTGGCGCGGGTGCTCGGGCACCCGACGGTGGCGGACAAGGGGTTCCTCATCACGATCGGTGACCGGACGGTGTCGGGCCTGACGGCGAGGGATCAGATGGTGGGCCCGTGGCAGGTGCCGGTGGCGGACTGCGCGGTGACGCTGTCGGCGCACGCGGGCTACACGGGCGAGGCCATGGCGGTGGGCGAGCGCACCCCGGTGGCGCTCATCGACGCGGCGGCCTCGGCGCGCATGGCGGTGGGCGAGGCCATCACCAACATCGCCGCGGCGCGCGTGGCCCAACTCGGCAAGGTGAAGCTGTCGGCCAACTGGATGGCGGCGGCGGGTCAGCCCGGCGAAGACGCGAGCCTGTACGATGCCGTGCGCGCGGTCGGCAAGGAGCTGTGCCCCGCGCTCGGGATCGCGATTCCCGTGGGCAAGGACTCGATGTCCATGCGCACGGTGTGGAACGACGCGGGCGTGGACAAGAGTGTGGTCGCGCCGCTCTCGCTGATCGTGAGCGCGTTCGCGCCGGTGCTCGACGTTCGGCGCACACTCACGCCGGAGCTCCACCCCGACCAA
>NZ_DASVWK010000487.1:0-4260 GCF_036389735.1 Archangium sp.
GGTGGCAATGTCGGAGGGGTTCCACCCGTTCCCATCCCGAACACGGAAGTTAAGCCCTCCAGAGCCGATGGTACTCCGCGGGAAACCGCGCGGGAGAGTAGGTCGCTGCCGGATTTTTTTTGAAGGCCCCGAGTCCTCACACACGTGAGGCCTCGGGGCCTTCGCCTTTGCGGGCCGCTTCATGGGCTCAGCTCGGTCCCGGGCTCTCCAGGCGACCAGGCGCGTGCTCCGTGTCCTTATCCGAACTGGCGTGCCCTGGAGACGGGGCGAAGTCCAAGTGGCTGGAACTCCTGGGGAATCCGCCGTCGGGGGTGGTTTGACTCCCCGTCCGTGCTCCGACTAAAGTCCCGGGTTCGTCCGGTTTTCCACCCACTGCTCCTTCAGGAGCGGCACTGTGGCCATCCGGGTGCGGGCGGATCCCACGCAATGAAGAAGCCGACCTTATTTGGGAAGTACCTCCTCCTCGAGCGCATCAACGTTGGCGGCATGGCGGAGGTATTCACGGCCAAGGCCTTCGGCGTTGAAGGGTTCGAGCGAATCCTCGCCATCAAGAAGATCCTCCCGACGATGGCGGAGGACGACGAGTTCATCACGATGTTCATCGACGAGGCGCGGATCAGCGTTCAGCTGAACCACGCCAACGTCGTTCACATCCACGAGCTCGGGAAGCACGAGGACACCTACTTCATCGCGATGGAGTACGTGGCCGGACGGGACGTGCGCACCCTCCTGGAGCGCTACCGGCGGCGCAAGGAGATCATGCCCACCGCCCAGGCCGTCTTCATCGCCTCGAAGATGTGCGAGGGGCTCGACTACGCGCACCGCAAGAAGGACGCGCGCGGCCAGGACCTGGGCATCATCCACCGCGACGTCTCTCCGCAGAACATCCTCGTCTCGTACGAAGGCGAGGTGAAGATCATCGACTTTGGCATCGCCAAGGCGGCGAACCGCTCGCAGAAGACGCAGGCCGGCATCCTCAAGGGCAAGTTCGGCTACATGAGTCCGGAGCAGGTCCGCGGCCTGCCCATCGATCGCCGCAGCGACGTCTTCGCCGTGGGCGTCATCCTCTACGAGATGCTCACCGGCGAGCGATTATTCGTCGGCGAGTCGGACTACTCCACACTGGAGAAGGTACGCAACGCGGACATCCCCACGCCGCGCCAGTTCAACCCCAACGTTCCGGCGGGCCTCGAGAAGGTGATGCTCAAGGCGCTCGCCCGCGATGTCGAGGATCGCTACCAGTGGGCCTCGGACTTCCAGGAGGACCTCATGCGGTTCCTCCTGGCCGGCGATGCCATCTACTCCTCCAAGCACCTCTCGGGGTTCATGAAGGAGGTCTTCGCGGAGGACATCCTCCGCGAGGCCGAGAAGATGGAGCGCTATGCCTCCATCCAGCGCCCGGAGGAGATCGAGGCCTCCGGCGTCACCGGCGACATCTCCCGCTCGTCGCGCCGGCAGCAGGCCTCTTCCTCGGGGCCCGCAGTCAGTCGTGCGACCACTGTTCCAGCTCAACCCTCCGTGGCCAACAACTACGTGCCACCTGCCACCGAGGAAGAGTTGGCGGAGCTCGATGGGGCAGGGGACAAGACGCAGATCGTCGACTCGGCCTTCGCCATGCGTCCAGACCCCTCCAGCAGCCCCGCGCCCTCCGCGGCGAGCGTGCTGGTCGATGACAGCCTGACGGGTGAGGACTCCACCTTGCCTCCCACCCCCCGGGACAGGGTCCGCGGCGGTGGCAAGCAGCAGGTCGTCATCGGGGATGAATCCGAGAGCTACGCGGGCGCCACTGTCGTCGGACTCGCCCCCACGGCGCGGCCTTCTACAGATGCCGCGGTGGATTCCAATGCCACCCGCGTCGGGCAGGTCGAATCCGGCAGCACCATGATCAGCCCCATGCCCACCGGCCAGCGCATGCGGCTGGACCAGGATGAGCGGCATTCGTCCTCGCATCCGGATGCGGAGCAATCGCCCGAGGCTGGGGCCTTCGGCGAGTCCGAACAAGAGGAGACCACCGGCCCCATTGACCTCCATCAGGAGGAGCCAGAGCCCGCTCCCGAGAAGACGAAGCCCGCCCCTCAGAAGGTAGCGCCGCGCGCCGCCGCGACGGGCAAGAAGCCGCCCCCGAAGGCCCTGCTCGGCGTCGCCGCGGCCGTCGCGCTGGTCGTGGTCGTGGTCGTGGGTGTCCTGCTGTTCTCCGGGCCTCGTACCGGTAGCTTGATGATCTCCGTCCAGCCCGCCGAGGGCGCCGAGATCCGCATCAACGGGCAGATCTTCGCGCACAACCAGGTCATCGAACTCCCCGAAGGCTCCCACACGCTCACCGCTACCGCTCCGGGTCATCTGCCCACCGAGCAGGTAGTCTCCGTCACCAAGGGCCAGAGCCCCCAGGTCGTGGCCGTGACGCTGAACGCCGCGCCCCCGGCCGATTCACTGGCAGGCGACGACACCCAGGTCGCTGGCACTGGCACCGGTACCCAGGTGGAGTCGGAGACCCCGCCTTCCGAGACCGGTCGGGAGAAGCCGGCGCAGCAGGCCGCCTCTGGGAAGGATACCGGCACGGGTACCTCACCCACCCCCGCAGAGCCGGCCAAGCCGACCCGGTTCACCGCCCTGTTCGTGGGTGACTCTGGCGCCGAGATCGAGGTGGACGGCAGGCGCGTGGGCAAGACGCCCGATGCGAAGCTCGAGAACCTCACCATCGGCAAGACCTACGCCTTCACCGTCAAGCGCGCTGGCTACAAGTCCTACTCCAGTAAGTTCCGCTCCAAGGGCGATACGGAGTTGGAGGTGTCCTTCGCGCTCGAGAAGGAGGCGCCGCCGCCGCCTCCTCCCCCCGAGCGTCAGGCCACCAAGGCGCCGCCCGCTCCGAAGAGCACCGTGGTGAAGGCCTCCGGCAAGGTGTCGTCCGCCAAGGGCAAGCTCGCTTGTAGCTCCCGCCCGCTCGGTGCCCAGATCTGGATCAATGGCAAGTACACCGGGCGCGATACGCCGGCTGGACTCGGCAGCCCGCTCATCCTCCCAGTGGGCAGCCACACGGTCATCTTCAAGATCGGCAGCAAGCAGAGCAAGCCCCAGACCGTGGACATCTCCGAGGGGGGGATGGCCAAGCTCGTCAACGTACCGGTCGAGTAGTCACACATTGGTTGCCCTCTTTCCATTGTTGGGTAAAGAGGGACCCTCTGCCCGGGTGACTCCTCCCGGGCCCTCGTTCCTTCAAGGTGGATCGCCATGACGACGCCCATTCGCGGCAAAGCCTCCTCGGCCGGCCCCGCCCAGCAGCCTTTTTCCTATCCGCTCCGCCGCGAGTTCGTGGAGCCCGATTGGAAGCGGCTGCCCGGCTTCAAGGACGTGACCCAGGCCGAGTGGGAGAGCTCCGTCTGGCAGCGCAAGCACACCGTCAAGAACCTCAAGGAGCTCCAGGCCGTCCTGGGCAACCTCCTGCCGGATGACCTGCTGGCCAGCATGGAGCGCGATCAGCGCGAGCGCGCCACCATGTCCATCCTCGTCCCGCCCCAGATGCTCAACACCCTGGACGAGACGGACCTGTGGAACGACCCCGTCCGCCGGTACATGCTCCCCGCCTTCGACGACCGGCACACCGAGTGGCCCAACCACCCCAAGGCCAGCCGCGACAGCCTCCACGAGGCGGAGATGTGGGCCGTCGAGGGACTCACCCACCGCTACCCCACCAAGGTGCTGGCGGAGATGCTCCCCACCTGCCCCCAGTACTGCGGCCACTGCACCCGCATGGACCTCGTGGGCAATGACGTCCCCCAGGTCCAGAAGCACCGCTTTCAGCTCGGTCAGAAGGAGCGCTACGAGCAGATGCTCGACTACCTGCGCCGGACGCCCACCGTCCGCGACGTGGTCGTCAGCGGTGGCGACATCGCCAACCTGCCCATCCAGGCGCTCGAGCCCTTCGTCAGCGCCCTGCTCGACATCCCCAACATCCGGGACATCCGCCTGGCCAGCAAGGGGCTCATGGCCATCCCCCAGCACTTCCTCCAGGACTCCGTCCTCCAGGGGCTGGAGCGGCTCGCCAAGAAGGCCAACGAGCGCGGCGTGGACCTCGCGCTCCACACCCACGTCAACAACGCGCGCCAGCTCACCCCGCTGGTCGGCAAGGCCGTGCGCAAGCTGCTCGACATGGGCTTCCGCGACGTGCGCAACCAGGGCGTCCTGCTGCGCGGCGTGAACAGCACCCCCAAGGACCTGCTCGAGCTGTGCTTCACCCTGCTCGATCACGCCAAGATCCTGCCG
>NZ_DASVWK010000488.1:0-4079 GCF_036389735.1 Archangium sp.
GACGTTCAAGTCGGAGCTGGTGCGCTGGGTGCTAGGTGCGCGCCAGCCCAAGCAGAAGCTCTTCATCGAGGCCTTGCGCGGCATCAACCTGCGCATCCCCCGGGGCAAGACGATGGCCATCCTCGGGCGCAACGGCTCGGGGAAGAGCACCCTGCTCAAGCTCATCACCGGCATCTACGCGCCCACCACGGGGAAGATCGACGTCCATGGGCGCATCTCCGCGCTGCTGGATCTGGGCGCCGGCTTCCACCCGGACTTCTCCGGCCGGGAGAACATCCTCATCAACGGCATCATCCTCGGCATGTCGCGCGCCGAGGTGCGGGCGAAGATGGACGACATCATCGCCTTCAGCGAGCTGGGCGAGTTCATCGACGAGCCGGTGCGCACCTACTCCAGCGGCATGTACATGCGGCTGGCCTTCGCGGTGGCCACGCACGTCGACCCGGACATCCTCATCATCGATGAGATCCTCGCCGTGGGCGACGAGCACTTCAGCAAGAAGAGCCTGGCGAAGATGATGGAGTTCAAACGCCAGGGAAAGACGATCGTCCTGGTGACGCACGACCTGGGCACCGTCGAGCGGTGGTGCGACCAGGCCGCGTGGATTGACGGTGGGCGCATCCGCCGCGTGGGCACGCCTGCGGAGATCGCCCAGGAGTACCGCCAGGCCGTCGCCCTCGCCGAGGCCAACTCCACCAGCTTCACCCCGCCCGCGCTGGCGGAGGGAGACGCGGGGCGCCTGCCCGAGGTGCCCTCGGCGCACGTCCCCGAGGTGCCCGCTCCGTCCGCCGCTCCCGCGCCAATGGTGCTCTCGCACGTCCAACTCGTCGATGGGGCGGGCTCGGAGCTGCGGAGCCTGTCTCCGGAGCAGTCGGTGGAGGTCGTCATCGACTACACGGCGCGTGAGGGCACCGAGGGCGCGGAGTTCGAGCTGTCCATCGAGGCGGCGGATGGGAAGCCCCTCTATGTGACGAGCACCCGGGCCGACGAGGTGGCCTTGCCGGCGCGGTTGCCCGAGGAGGGCCGGGTGCGCTTCCTCATCGAGCGGCTCGGGTTGCTCGGCGGGGAGTACGTGCTGTCCGTCCAGGCCAGGGTTCCCGGCGCCTCGTTCGCGGGCCCGAAGGCCCAGTGCCGTTTCGCGGTGGTCTCCGAGCGCGAGGACCACGGTCTCTTCCGTCCGGTACACCGGTGGGTGGTGGACGAAGCCCCCACCGCGCAGCGCCAGCCGGAACTCGCGCGCGTCTCGGCCTCTTGAGCGGACGCGGCCTTCGGGCCGCTCCGGCCGGAGGCCCCCAGCCCAGAAGGTCGTTCCAGGTGAGCACCAGACTCCACATGCTTCTCGAGGACTCCCGCGACCCCTCGGCCGCGCCGGACGCGGCGGCACTCGCGGAGATGATCGCCGCCCAGCGCACCCTCCTGGAGGAGCGTCGGCCCTGTCTGCCAGAGGACTGCGCGGAACTCTCCGCACTCGAGCGGACGCTGCGCCTGCTCACCGAGCAGCTCCAACGGGCGGTGCCCCCGGGCAGCAGCCCCCTGTCCTCGCTCCAGACCGCGGCCCAGCTCGTCATCCCCTACGAGTTCTCCGTCCCGCCCTCGCACCGCTCCAAGGGCGGGCAACTGGTGACGGCTACCAAGCGCGCCTTCGTGGAGGGACTCAAGCCCTTCCACGTCGAGGCGCTGCGGCCCCAGGAGGCCTTCAACCGCAGCCTCGTGCGCGTACTGGAGTTCCTCTCCGTTCACCGGAGCCTCGGACTGCGCGAGGATCTGGAGACGTGGATCCGCAGCCAGTTGGAGAAGGGCGTGTCGCCCACGCGCTGGCAGCAGACGCGCTCGCACCGCACGGGCTCGCTCGCCTCCCTGGTGGGCTTTGCCAAAAAGTCCTACCTCACCGCGCTCGAGCCGGTGCTGGAGGCCGTGCTGCGCGGGCAGGCCGAGTGGAACGCCGCCATGCTCGACGTCCTCCTGGCGGCGGCCCAGCCAGGCGCCCTCGATGAGGCCGAGGCGACTCGCCGGGTGGCCCGGCTCGATACGCTGAGTGAGCCCCTGCGCCGGGATGGGCTCCCACTGGGAGTGCGCGCCACCTCGCCTCTGTGGCGTGAGGTGCTGCGCCGACAGGCCCGCTTCAACAGCGAGGCCGTCATCGCCCTGGCCAACGCGCTCGGCGTCCGCACGCCGCCGCCCCAGCCACCCGCGCTCGCGGACTTCGAGGCCTGGTGCGAGCGCCGGGAGCCGGCGGAGATCGACGCGGCCCGGACGGCGGCGGCCGCGCTGGTGAGTCCGCCGCTCGTGTCGCTGGTGGTGCCGGTGCGCGACACCTCCGAGGCCTTCCTGCGTGAGTGCCTCGCGTCGGTGGAGGCCCAGGTGTACCCGCGGTGGGAGTTGGTGCTGGTGAATGACGCGAGCTCCGCGTCCCACGTCGCCCGGCTGCTGTCCGAGGCCGAGCACCGCACGCCGCGCATCCGCGTCCTTTCCCTCCGCACCCGGCAGGGCACCGCCCGGGCGGTGAGCGCCGGCATCGAGGCCGCGCGCGGAGACTTCATCGGCTTCCTCTCGCCCGAGGACACGCTGGCCCCGCACGCGTTGGCCGAGGTGGTGCTGGCGCTCTCGGCGGACAAGGAGCAGGGGCCCGACATCGTCTACGCCGACGAGGATCGGCTGGACGCCCAGGGGCACCGGAGCGCGCCGTTCTTCAAGCCGGACTGGTCGCCGGATCTGCTGCGCTCGGTGGACTACTTCGGCCCCTTCGTGGTGGTGCGTCGCGCCACGCTGATGAAGGCCGGCGGGCCGCGCGAGGGCTTTGAGGGCGCGGAGGGCTTCGAGCTGCACCTGCGCTTGAGCGAGGTGAGCGACCGGATCGGCCACGTGCCCCGGCTGCTGTGCCACCGCCGGAGCGGGTCGGCATCCTCCACGCCGGAATCCGCGACGCGCGCCGGTTGCCGCGCACTCTCCGCGCACCTCTCGCGCCGTGGCGAGCAGGCCGAGGTGAGCAGCCCCACGCCGGGCAGCTACCGCGTGCGCTACCCCGTGCGGGGCGAGCCGAAGGTCTCCATCATCGTCCCGTTCAAGGACCGGCCGGACCTGCTCGACACGCTGGTGAAGAGCCTGCTGGCGCGCACCACCTACCGGAACTACGAGGTGCTGCTCGTCTCCAACAACAGCACGCGGCCGGAGACGTTCGCGCTGCTGGACAAGCTGACGGATCCCCGGCTGGTGAAGCTCACGTGGGACTTCCCCTTCAACTACCCGGCCATCAACAACTGGGCGGCGAAGCAGGCCACGGGCGAGCTGTTCCTCTTCCTCAACAACGACATGGAAGTGGTGGACCCCGGCTGGCTCGACGAGCTGGTGGGTCAGGCGCAGCGGCCCGAGGTGGGTGCGGTGGGCGCCAAGCTGCTCTTCCCCGAGGGCACGGTGCAGCACGCAGGCGTCGTGGTGGGCATCACCGGCTTCGCCGGGCACCCCTTCTGGCGCCTGCCCGAGGGTCCCATCTCCACGCCCTTCGGCCACGTCGAGTGGACGCGCAACTGGCTCTCCGTGACCAGCGCGTGCGTGATGGTGCGCCGGGAGGTGTGGGAGTCCCTGAAGGGCTTCGACGAGCGCTTCCAGGTGTGCGGTAGCGACGTGGAGTTGGGCCTGCGGCTCAACGAGCGCGGCCTGCGCGTGGTGTATACGCCCCATGCCCGGGTCATCCACCACGAGTCGGCCAGCCGCCGCTCGGACGCCATCCCCGAGGCGGACTACTGGCTGTCCTACGCGGCCTACCGCCCGTGGCTGAGGCGGGGAGACCCGTTCTACAACCCGAACCTCTCGCTCCTGTCCGTGGACTGCGACCTGCGCCGCCACGAGGAGAGCGGTGAGGCGCTCGCCGTGCGCACGCTGGGACGGGACGTGCCGAGCGCGCGCGACGTGCGCGTGGAGAAGCTCGCCCGCGAGCAGCGCCACCTCATGGAGCACCTGGGCGAGCTGGACTTCTCCGAGGCCCAGCGCCAGGAGAACCTCCGCCGGCTTCCCGAGGCCCTCGCCGCGCTCCGAGCCCGGGGCCGCGTGGAGACGGCCACCTGGTTCATCCCCGCCTTCGG
>NZ_DASVWK010000489.1:0-3924 GCF_036389735.1 Archangium sp.
GTTCACCACCACGAAGGCCCCCAGCAGCAGCAGGGAGGTGGCGTCGGCGAGCTGGCGGATGTCCCCCGTCAGCGCGAGGGCCAGGACGAGCACCAGCAGCACGAGGATGGCCACGTGCGGCGTACGGCGGACGGGGTGCACCCTGCCCAGCCGCGCCGGGAGCAGCCCCTGGCGGGACATGCCGTACAGCAACCGAGAGCCCATGACGAAGTTGAGCAGGGCCGTGTTGGCGACCGCGAAGATGCTGATGGCCGTGAAGAGGATGGGCGGGAAGGACGGGGCGGCCTTGCGCACCACGTCCACCAGCGCCGCCTTCGATTGGCCCAGCTCGCGATAGGGCAACACCGACACGGCGGTGATCGCCACCAGGATGTAGAGCGTCGTGGCGATCACCAGGGCCAGCAGCAACCCCAGCGGCAGCGTCGTGCGCGGATGCTTCACCTCCTCGGAGACGTTGAGGATGTCCTCGAAGCCGATGAACGAGAAGAACGTCAGCACCGCCCCCTGGAGCAACAGGCCCGCGGAGATGCCAGCCGCCACGTCCCCCGAGCTCGTCGGTGGTGTCTCGAGGTAGTTCACCGAGCCCCAGGAGCCCACCCCCACGGCGATGACAATCAAGAGCCCGGAGAGCTCGACCGTCGTGCAGAGGATGTTCATCCACGTGCTCTCGCGCATGCCCCGGAAGACGACGAGCGTCAGCAGCCCCAGGAAGACGATGACCAGCACCTCGGTGGGCCACCGCACGCCCAGGCTCTGCACGTAGCCGGCGATGACGCGAGAGCCAGTGGCCATCGACGTCAGGCCGGAGGCCGCCACGCCCAGGCCGATGAGATACGAGACGAAGGGTGCCCGGAACGCGCGCTGGGCTACATAGGGCGCGCCCGCCGCGCGGGGATAGCGGGAGCCGATGTTGGCGTAGCTCAGCCCCGTCAACAGGGCGACGAGCATGGCCATGACGAACGCCAGCCAGACGGCGTTGCCCATGAGGCCCGCGGCCTTGCCCATCAGGCCGTAGATGCCAGCCCCGAGCATGTCCCCCACCCCGTAGACCGTCAGCGCCCCGAGACCCATGGTCCGCACCAGGGTGGGTTCCGAGGAGGAGGAGGAAGGAGTGTCTTCGTCATGCGCCATGGCCCTGGACTTAACTCACGGCCCCCTCCCGTCACGACCCGCTCCCGGTGGCTCCTGCCCGCAAGCCGCCACCAGTGGACGTTGCGGACGATATCCGGCTGGACCCGGCGGCGGCCCGTCGTGAAGGACTGGCATCATGGAGACATGAGGAAGGTGCTCTGGCTCGTCGGCTACCTCTGGGCATTCCCGGTGACGGCGCTGGGTCTGCTGCCCGCCCTGCTCTTCGCGCGTCTCGACTCGGTGGACGCGGAATACATCCTCCACTTCGTCGTCCAGCCGGGGACGCCGCTCGCGTGGTACGTGCGACGCTTCAACATCGCCGGCTTCACCCTCGGGACGGTGGTGACGTACTCCGGGGAGGAGGGCCCAAGGCAGGTGCGTCTGGTGCGCCATGAGCGCGCACACGTCGTGCAGACGCTCGTCCTGGGACCGCTGTTCCTGCCCTTGTACGGCCTCGCCTCGCTCTGGCAGTTCGTGCGCGGTCGCCACCCCTACCACGACAACTGGTTCGAGGTCCGGGCGCGCGCCGCGGAAACCCCGGGCTATCGCACCCTGCGCCTCGTGCGCTAGCCGGCGCCACGACGCTGCCGTCGGCGCACCGCGTCGTATGCCTTCATGACGCAATGCATTGTCGAGCCGCTCCGGGAAAGTACGGCTGTCATCAGTTGTGGAATCAGCATTATCTGGAATCAGAATTTTCTGTTATACCCGTGAAGCCGGCCAACCAGCCGAGCCCTGCTTCACTCTGTATTCCCGACCTTTCCAGGAGACGTTCATGTTCTCTCGCACCAACGGGCAGGGGCTGTCCCTTGCCGTCGCCCTCACCGCCAGCCTCGTGATGGGTGGCACCGCCGCCGCCAGCACCATCAACCAGAACACGTCGTGGACGATTGACCGCGCGAACACGACCGCGAAGTACCGCGTCGTGGCCTACGGCGACTCCATCTTCGCGGGCTACATGGGCGATCTGTGGAGCGTGGCCAAGCGCGCGGCGCCGTATGTCGAGGGCGAGTACCTGACCAAGGACTTCAACGCCGACATGGAGGTCATCCGCCGCACCAAGTCGGGCGCCCGGGCCGACGACATCTACAACAACAAGATCGTCTACGAGCGCTCGTACATGCAGGCGACCAACACCCGCGTGGTGATGTTCGAGATGTGCGGCAACGACTACCTCCAGGCGCGCTCGGCCTTCACGGACCAGACGGGCACCTGCAGCTATGCCGGCCTGGACACGGCGCTGGCCAACTGCACCACGTACATGGAGAAGGCCATGCAGGCCATCAACACGTACGCGACGACGGCCAAGGCCAAGATCATCATGAACGTGTACTACCCGGGCTATAACGCGGACAACGTGCTCACCAACTGCACGGACTCGGCCACGGGAACCAAGGTGAACAAGCAGAGCAAGTTCCTGCCCTACCTGGCCAAGAGCAACTGGCGGGCCTGCAGCCTGGCGGCGAAGTACGGCTTCCAGTGCGCCGACTCGTTCGCCGACTACATGGGCGCGGACTACGACTCCAACGGTGACGGCCAGATCGACAGCGCCGCCCTGCGCTACATCCCTGGCGAGACGGAGGCCAGCTACGTCACCCGCATCACCTCGACGCTGCGCTCGACCATCCGCGACGGAAACACGCACTTCGCCAACTCGAGCACCAGCTTCGACTACATCCAGTCGGACAACACCCACCCGACCTACTACGGTGGCACCGTGGGCACCGGCTCGGGCACGAGCACGCCGACCTTCACGGACTCGCAGATTCTGAGCGGCAAGAACCCCGAGTGGAACAAGACGGGCCACGAGCGCGCGGGCTGGCTGATGTCCACGATGGACCCGACCACGCCGTAGTCGTCGAAGGAAGCACCCAGGCAGGGGCCCACTCCCCTGCCTGAACTCCTCCTCCCCCTCCCTCCGGGAGAGGGTTGGAGTGAGGGTCTCGCGGGGATGGAGCCCCGAGGCACGGATGATAGGGTGCGCGCCCACGGCGGTAGGACGCCGCGCCCCCCGATGCCCTCCTCCCCCACGCTGGCCTCGCCCCCGCATTCATTCGTCCCCCTGTTGCTCGCGGGCCATGCGCTGCTGGGCTTCGCGTTGGCGCGGACGCGGGGGCACTACAAGAACCCCTTCGTCTTCGTGGTCGCCGCGGCGCTGGTGCTCTGGCTCGTGGCGTTGGTGAGGTCGCGCCAGGCCGGGGCGGAAGCGGTGCACGCCCCGACGCGCGCCTGGGCCTGGGGGGTGGCCGGATTCTTCACCGTCTACAACCTCATCCTCGAGCCGGGCACCAACCTGCGGGCGGAGACCGACCCGCGTCCCTTCACGCTCTTGAGCGGGGTAGCGGTGCTGCTCGTGGGGAGCTGTCTCGCGCCCGCGTCGTCGGCCTCGCGCCTGTCCCGACTGCTGCGCGGCGCGCGCACGGTGGGGTTCTTCGTCCTCCCATTCGCGCTCGGGCTCCAGCTCTTCGCCGCGTCGCCCTCGCCACCCATCGATGTCTGGGAAATCCACCAGCAGGGGGCTCGGGCCCTCCTGAGTGGCCTGCCCGTCTACGGCGGGGCCATGCACACCCTCGATTCGCACACCTTCGCGCGGACGATCGACGCCTACGCCTACCCGCCGCTCAACCTCCTGCTCACCACGACGGCGTATGCCCTCACCGGGGAGACGCGGCATGCGCAGCTCGTCTGCGTGGTGCTGGGAGCCCTCCTCTTCTGGCGGGCCGCGCGACGCCGGGTGGAGCCAGGAGACCCCCTCCCCGAGCTGCTCGTGGCCTGCCTCGTCTTCCACCCGAG
>NZ_DASVWK010000490.1:0-2737 GCF_036389735.1 Archangium sp.
CAGAGGCGCTGGAGGCGTACGAGAAGCGTGGGCGTCCCCAGGTACGGCCGCCGCCTTCGCGGCCGGTACCGGAGACGCGGCCTGTGCCGGAAGCGCTGCCGGTGGCCGAGACGAAGCCCGTCTCACAGGAGCCCAAGAAGAAGCGGCGGCCCAAGCCGGAGCCAGAGGAAGAGGACAGGCCGCCCCCGCTGCCACCCGAGCCCACCGACAGGAAGCGCGACCACAAGTGCGAGGCCATCCCGGTGCCGCACTCAGGCGGTGACAAGGCGCACGACAAGTGTGCCGACTGGTATCCGCCCAACCGCTGGCCCGGGATGGATGCACGTGTAGATGGCAGGGACTTCGACGCGCTTCAGGTCGGAGTACGGGTGCTGTGGGAGATCAAGACCGAGACGTTCGACGGGTACAGCGACTTCATCAAGGAGGTCACGGTCAATAAGGAGATTAAAGAGTTCAGGGAGTACCGGAACATCGCCCGGGCCTGTGGATATGGCTTCAAGGTCGGGGTGATCAGCGAGGCCCACAAGGCCACGCTGCTGGAGGAAGACGACAGCTTTGATATCGTCATCACAGGGTGCAAACGATGACCACTCGGGCTCGCCTACATCTGCACGTCTTCGCGCCAGCTCTCACCAGCGACGACGGGCGCCCGCTCGCGGCCGTTGAAGGGATGGAGCGGGCACTCCCCGGGTTGCGGTTGGCGTGGCGGCTCTCTGAGGCGGGGCGGCCCATCGCGCTTTCGCAGCGCGAGGCGTGGCTGGCTGAGTCGGCCGCGGGCGGCGAGTTCGGGTTGCTGTGCAATGGGGACGAGAGCTACCCGGTGACGATGGATGGGCAGCGATTGGGCCCGAGTGACAGTCCGGGCGGCGAGCCACTGCTGCAGGTCCACGCGAAGCTGCCGCAAGACGAGCCGGTGGTCGCTGCGGCGGCGGACATGCTGGAGCACGTCGCGGAGGGCGTTCGAGCCCGGTGGGGGGTCATGGCCCCCGGGCCCGTGAGGCAGGTCATCGCAGCTCAAGTAGGGCCGAAGCTCGGGAATCCGGAAGGACCACCTCTTGGGCTGCCGGCGCTCAAGCTCCCATGGAACATCCGCTCGCCCAAGGTTCCCAGGTACCTTGGGTGGATCAACTACTGGTCCGCGGCCGCTGCGGAGGCGATCAGCTTCCCGGACCCCTCCCGCGATGCCGAGCTGCTGGCGCGGGCCCGGCGGACGGCGTCGGGTGGGTGGGTGGTGAGCCTCACCGAGGCGCCGCTCGACCTGGACAACCCCGCCCACCTCGAGGCCCTCAAGCGAGCCTATGCGCGTTTCCCGGCGATCGGCGGGCGCACAGAGAAGCCGGCGTAGTGACTCCCAACATCCATTTCGAGAAGCGAGAGAAGGCTGCACATGCTTGCTGATGCGATCGGGGCCGAGTTCCGCCAGTTCCTGGAGCGGGAGCACGAGGGAAAGCCGGCGCGGGTGGTCCGGGCGGTGCGCGGCTATCGCACGCACCCGGCCGACCTCTGAGCCGCGGTGACGAACCGCGAGCGGATTCCCCGCTGGTTCATGCCCATCGAGGGCGAGCTGAGGCTCGGCGGTCGCTACCAGTTCAAGGGGAACGCCGGCGGCTCGATCACTCGCTGCGAGCCGCCGGAGGCGCTGGACGTCACCTGGGAATTCATGGGCGGCATGAGCTGGGTGACGGTGCGGCTGGAGCCCGAGAGCGAGGGGATGCGCCTGACGATCGAGCACATCGTCCATGCCTCCGACGTCGACGAGCATTGGAAACAGTATGGGCCGGGCGCGGCAGGCGTGGGCTGGGAGCTGAGCCTTCTGGGCCTGGGTCTGCACATCGCCTCGGGCGGCGGGACCGTGGAGTTGGAGGCGGTCGAGGGCTGACGCGGCAACTCCACCGTGAACCCGCGGGACTCATCGTGGGCGCATGGGCGTGGGGGAAAACGGGTAGGGTGACTCGCATGAGTGAAGCACCGTCGGTTCGTCCTCCTCGGGCCCTGCCCCCTATCCCCGCGGTGCTCCTCGCCGTCGTGAGCGTGCAGGGCGGCGCCGCCTTCGCGAAGGAGCTGTTCCCGGCGCTCGGCTCGGCGGGCACGGCGGGCATGCGCATCGGGTTGTCCGCGCTCCTGCTGTTCGCGGTGTTCCGTCCGCCGCTCGCGCGGCTCACGCGCGCGCAATGGGGCGCGGTCATCCCATATGGGGTGGTGCTCGGCGCGATGAACTTGAGCTTCTACCAAGCCCTCGAGCGCATCCCGCTGGGGTTGGCCGTCACGCTGGAGTTCGTGGGGCCCCTGGCGCTCGCGGTGTTCGGGTCGCGGCGCGCCGCGGACTTCCTGTGGGTGGTGCTCGCGGCGGCCGGCATCGCCCTCATCGCACCGTGGCGCGGTGGAGTCGGCGCGCTCGATCCGCTGGGAGTGCTGCTGGCGCTCCTCGCGGGTGGATGCTGGGCGGCCTACATCGTGCTCGGTGGGCGCGTGTCCAGGGTGTTCCCGGGAGGGCAGAGCGTCGCGACGGGAATGCTGTTCGCGTCCCTGACGGTCCTGCCCTTCTCGTTCGCGGAGGGCCTCGCGGCACGCCTGACCCCTCCACTGTTCGCGGCGGGCCTCGCCGTCGCGCTCCTCTCCAGTGCGGTGCCGTTCACCTTGGAGATGATGGCGCTGCGTGTGCTCTCGAGCCGCACCTTCGGCATCCTGATGAGTCTGGAGCCCGCGGCTGCGGCCCTCTCGGGCGTGGTGTTCCTGC
>NZ_DASVWK010000491.1:0-3204 GCF_036389735.1 Archangium sp.
GGCGCACCGCGCTTGGCCCCCAGGGCGAGGTGGTGTCGCTCGTATCGTGGGCGCCACCAGCGGACGCGGGGGATGGTGGCCTGGAGGGGGGCGAGGGCGCGACGCTCGTGGTGCTCGCCCCGGATGGAGGGGTGTTGCGCTCGGGGCCGGTGGAAGGCTTCGCGGGGGAAGCGCGGGTGGCGTTGGACACGCGCGGGGACATCTTCCTCTTCGCGGCGGGTGGGCCCCTGTCGCGCGCCGAACCGGAAGACGGAGGCCCGGGCTTCCACACCGTGCCGCTGCTCGCGGAGGTACCGGATGCGGGGGCCTCGCTCGCGGTGGCGGGGGACTGGCTCTTCGCGGGGACGCGGGCCTTCGTGGGGGTGGATGGGGGCCTGTCCGGCACGGTGGACTGGAGTGCGGGGCCTCGGGTGACACGGCCGCTCGACGAGCCCGTGCTGTTGCTGGACGACACCGGCTACGCCTTCGCCTGGGCCTGTCCGCGCACGGATGGCGCGCCCTGCGCGCCGGAGGAGGAGCGGCTCCTGCTGCGCGCGCTCGACGTCCGGGGAGGCGGGGTGCGCTGGGAGGACTCCCTGCTTCCGGACGACGCCCCGGGGACACTGCACGAAGCGGCGTTGATGCAGGGCGGCGCGGTGAGCACGGTGACGAGCATGAGACTCCCGGGGGGCTCACGGTCTCACGTGCAGGTGTTCGCCGAGGGCCAGCGGCTCATGGCGTGCCCGCTGTCCGGCTCTCCCCGCGTGGCCGGTGCCGCGTACGCGGGGCGCTTCGTCTACATCGCGCTCGAGCGCGATGGCGCCTGGTGGCTGGAGGCGTTCGACCTCGGGTCGCTCGTCACGGCGGAGACGCGCGGGTGGCCCCAGGGGGCGGGTGTCTCCGGCTCGCGGCGCGCACGCCCCTGAGGCTCAGCGCGTCTCCTCCTCCTTCTCCGCCTTGTCCATCCACAGATCCTCGAAGCGCACCTGGGGCGGCGTCTGGTGCAGCCGCAGCCCCTGCACCCGTCCGTTCGCCGCCGTGTGAACGCGGTGGTGGAAGAGGGGGATGATGGGGCAGTCCTCGTGCACCAGCCGTTCCGCGCGCCGGTAGAGCTGCTTGCGTTGCCCCGGGTCGATGGTGACGCGTGCCTCCGTCGTGAGCTTGTCCAGCTGCTCGTTGCGGTAGCCCAGCGAGTAGATGGTCTGGGCCTTCGAGCTCAGCAGGAAGTGGAGGAAGTTGTCCGCGTCCGGGAAGTCGGCGATCCACCCCACGCGGAAGGCGGGCAGCCGGCCCTCGCGCCGCCGCTCCGTGAACTCCTCCGCGCTCAGTTGGATGTGCTGGAGTTCCACCAGCCCCGCCTCCACCAGCGGCCGGAAGAGGATGGCGTCCTCGGCCGAGCTGTCACGCCCCTCCGCATTGTGGATGGTCAACGGCAGCACGCGCACCCCGGCCTCGCGCAGCAGGCGCTCGGCCAGGTTGATGTCCAGCTGCGGATCGGGCAGCAGCCCCTCGTCGTCCAGCAGCTCCGGCGGCGTCACCGAGCGGGCCACGCGCGCGCCCTTGTGGAAGCGGTCCACCAATCCCTGCACGTCCATGCCGGCCCGGAGGGCCTTGCGGACCCTTACGTCACTGTACGGGGCCTCGCGCAGGTTGAAGCCGAGGAACGAGGTGGACGGCGTGGTGCTGGTGACGACCTGCTGCCCTTCCACCTCGAGCGAGTCCACGTGGGTGACGAACAGGTGCGAGACGAGGTCCACCATCCCCTCGCGCAGCGCGGCCACGGCCTGCTCGCGCGACTCCAGCAGTTGGAACTCCAGCCGGTCCAGCATCGGCTGTCCCTTGCGCCAGTAGGTGGGGTTGCGCTCGAGCGTGATGAGGCTCGAATCGAAGCTCACCTGCCGGAAGGGGCCCGTGCCCATCACCTGGCCGCTCGCGTTCAATCGGGCCACCGCCGTGCCCGGCAGGGCCATCAGGTGGAGGAAGAAGGACTTGGGCTCCTCCAGCCGGATTTCGAGCGTCAGGTCGTCCAGCACGTCGATGCCCGTCACCTCGCGCGCCTTGCCCTCCGCGAACGCCTTCGCGCCCTCCACGTCCTCTAGCAGGCCGCGGTCCGGCGACTTCGCCACCGGGTCCAGCAGCCGCTCGAAGTGGCGCTTCACGTCGCGCGCGCTCAGCGGCTGCCCATCGTGGAAGGTGACGCCCGGGCGCAGGTAGAAGCGGTAGCGGCGCGCCGAGGGGTCCGCCTCCCAGCGCTCGGCCAGATCCGGCCCCAGCATTCCATCGTCCAGCCGCAGCAGGCTGGAGAAGATGCAGCAGCTCATCTCCAGGAGTTGGTTGTCCACGGCGAAGAGCGGATCCAACACCCCCTGCGCGCGGACGAAGGCCGTCTGGTGGATGCCCGCGCGCAGTGTGCCGCCCGAGTGCGGGGCGGGCAGCCGGAAGCGGAACACCTCGCCGTCCAGACTGGCCGCCTCGTGCGCCAGTTGCTCCACCGTGCGGCTCAGTCCGTCGCCGATGCGGATGACCTGGAGCGCGTCCTCGCGCACCCGCGCCACCTCCTCACCGATGGCCGAGTCCCCGCGCATCAGCACGTCGTGCGCCGCGCGAATCTCCTCGATGGCCGAGCTCAGCCGCACCACCGCGTTGGACAAGTCCCGGCCGGTGCGCGCCTGGCCCTCCGCCTTGTGCGAGGCCTCCTGCGCCAGCTTCGCCATCTGCTGCGTCTGGTGCACCAGCTCGCGCCCGTGACTCGACTGCTCCATGGCCGCCCGCGTCACGTCGTCCACGCGCCGCGCCACCCGCCGGCTGGCATCCACCACCGTGGAGCCCTGGGCCTCCAGCCGCTTCGTCTCCGCCAGCGTCGCCTCCACCGCCGAGAAGGTGCGCTGGGTGATGGTGCGGATCTCCATCAGCGCCTCGGCGGCCCGGTCCCCCAGCAACACGCCTGTACCGGCCTGCTCGCGGCCCTCCTTCACCAGCGACACCGCCGTGTCCACCTCCCGGCGGATACCGCCCACCATGGTGGCGATCTCACGCGTGGAGCGCGCGGTGCGCTCGGCCAGGCCACGGATTTCGTCCGCCACTACGCCGAAGGGGCGGCCCTGCTCACCGGCCTGGGCGGCGATGATGGCGGCGTTGAGCGCCAGCAGGTTCGTCTGGTCGGCGATCTCCTGGATGACGTCCACGATGCGGCCAATCTGCGTGGAGCGCACCCCGAGCGAGTCC
>NZ_DASVWK010000492.1:0-2045 GCF_036389735.1 Archangium sp.
CCCTTCTCCAGCATGTCCGTCACCGGATCCACCACCACCTCCGGCGCCCCCTCCACCTCCACCTGCTTCGCCCTCAGCAGCTCGTAGACGCGGCGCGTGGTCGACGAGCGCGACATCCCCAGCGACAGCCGCAGCCGCCCCAGGTTCTGCCCCCCCGCGCACATGCCCAGCAGAATCCGGTGCATCAGCGGCTGGCGCGGGCTCGGCTGCACCTTCGAGCGCACCGTCAGCGCGTCCCCCGGCAGCACCCGGTCCACATCCGGCTGCTCGTCCACCCACCGCAGGGACTCGAAGAGCAGCTCCCGGAGCCCCAGCTCGCACGGCGCCCACTCGTCACCCGAGCGGTCCAGGTCCTCCGTCCAGTGGAAGGCCCCATGGCCCGCCCGCGTCTGGTCCACCATGGAGCCGAACAGCTCCTCACGCACCAGCTCCCGCACCTGCTTGGGCTCCACCTTGTTCGCCCGGAAGACGGACTCCACGTCCTCGCCCCCCGACGGCATCGACTTGAAGGCCGCCAGCACCGCCGCGGCATCCGCCAGCTTCGCCAGGGAGAGCACCCGGGCCACCCGCCCCCAGAGCCCCTCGTTGGCCATGGCCAGCACCTGTCCCGAGAGCAGGTAGAGCTTGCGCTCGCCTCCCTCCCAGGAAAGGAGCTGGAGCGTGCCCGTCTTCCGGGAGCTATCCAACCATTGGAGCAATTCGGGGAGGGGGAAGCTGGAGAAATCGCCGTGGAGCGCCATGCGTGTCCATCGAAGATACAGTCGGAGGCCATGCGCGTCGCGGTCCTGTTCATCGATGGCGTTGGCATCGGACGAAACGACCCGGAGGCCAATCCTCTCGCGGGTCGCGACTATCTCCTGTCGCACTTCCAGGACGCGCCCGGCGCTCCCCTCCCCGACTCCGGCCGGTGCATCCCCGTGGACACCACCTTCGGTGTCACCGGCCGCCCCCAGTCCGCCTCCAATCAGACGGCCATCCTCACCGGCCAGCCCGCCCCCGCCCTCATCGGCCGGCACGTGCTGGGCTACCCGGACAAGCCCCTGCGGGAGCTTCTGGCCCAGCACTCCATCATCAAGCGCCTGGTGGCCGCGGGCCGGAGCGCCACCTTCGCCAACAGCTACCCCGTGGCCTACCTGGACGCGCTGAAGCTCACCCGGCGCCCCTCCTCCAGCGCCCCCGAATTCACCCTCCCCCCCGCGGCCCTGAGACGCCTGAAGGCCTCGGCCACCACGCTGGCCTTCGCCGCCGGGGAAGTCCCCCTGCGCACCTTCGATGATGCCCGGGCCGGGCAGGGCCTCACCCATGACGTCACCGGGACGCTCGCCCGGGCCCGGGGCATGGCCCACGTCCCCGAGCGCACCCCCACCGAGGCCGCCGAGGTCTTCTGGCGGGTGGCCGGCGAGGTGGACTTCACCTTCTTCGAGCATTACCTGGCGGACGAGGCCGGACATGCCCGGGACTTCGACGCCGCGCGCCAGGCCCTGGCCACCTTCGACGCCTTCGCCCGAGCCGTCGTCGCCACCCGCCCCCCGGAGGCCCGGGTGCTGGTGTGCAGCGACCACGGCAACGTGGAGGACCTCACGACGCGTTCCCACACCCTCAACCCCGTCCCCGTGCTCTACTTCGGCCCGCCGGCCCCCGAGGTGGAGGCCCTGGCCACCGTGGCGGATGTGGGCCGCACGGTGCTCCGCTGGTTGGACGCTGAATGAGGACCGAGATGCGCAACGGCAGTGGGCAGGGTGGAGTGGGGTTCATCGCCGTGCTCGTCCTGGCGCTCCTGTCCGGCTGCGCCTCCGCCCGCCGGATGGTGGCGCCGGAACCCGCCCTGTCGGCCTCGGTGGAGATGACGGGCCCGTCCGGCCAGTTCCGCATCGAGTACACCCCCGCCGACGCCCAGGACGCCGCCCGCGTCCAGCGGGCCGTGGAGCAGGCGCTGCCCCGACTCGCGCGCTGGGGCACGTTGCGCGAGACCGTCATCGTCAAGGTGATGCCCAACCATGCCGCCCTGGCCAACGCCGTCCAGCAGCGTGGCCTGGGCTGGCTGC
>NZ_DASVWK010000493.1:0-6131 GCF_036389735.1 Archangium sp.
TCCTGCTGGAGGTGCTGGGGCCGCCCCGCGTGGCAACCCTCAAGGAGCTGGGCATCGAGAAGCTCCGGAACTACGGCGCGTCCATCGAGGACCACCCCGTCAACGTCGGGCGCCTCCGCGGCGTCATCGAGCGCGTGACGGAGCTCTCTCGCTGGAGCGACCGGAAGAAGGATGGCCGGGCCCTCGGACTGGCCGCCCATCGCAGCTTCCTGGCATACACCGCGGTGGTCGCGTCCGTGGTGCGCGATGCGAACGGCAAGCTCTCGGTGGACGAGGCGTGGATCGTCGCGGATGCCGGTACCATCATCAACCCGGATCGCGTCCGCGCGCAGATGGAGGGAGCCGTCGTCTTCGGAATCAGCCTCGCGCTGTACGGCGGCATCACGATGAAGGGCGGCGAGGTGCAACAGTCCAACTTCCGCGACGTCCGGTTGGCGCGCATCGGCGATGTGCCACGGAAGATTCACGTGGAGATCGTGCCCAGTGACGAGCGTCCCGCGGGCGTTGGCGAGCCCGGGGTGCCGCCCGTCGCACCGGCCATCGCCAACGCCATCTTCGCGCTCACCGGGACACGCGTCCGCGAGCTTCCCCTCGCCCGGACCCTGAAGGTCTGACCCGGCCGGTCAAGCCCCGACGTCGAGCACCAGCTCCGCCAGCCCTCGCAGGAGCTGGCGCGCGGCCTCACGGGAGGGCAGCCCCGCCACCTGGACGAGTTCCTCCAGAGGCTCCCGCTCCTCCACCTCACGCTCCAGGGTGCGCAGGGCCTCGCGCCGGGACTCCTGGACCCGGGCCCGCGCCTGGGCATCCAGTCCGCGCGCGGCCCAGACATCGATGGCCCAGGACAGCTCGGCGTGCCGCAGCTCCTCCTCGGCGATGGGACCCATCACGTGGCGGACCTCGGCGTCTCCAGCGGTGCGAGCCTGCCACCCGGAGACGAGCGCGCCGAAGGTCTCGCGGACGCACCCCTCGATGGCGTTCTCCAGCGCGAGCGCCTCCAGCGAGCGCGGGCGGAAGGGCTCCACCCTCACCTCGGGGAGGGGCGCGCCGTAACGCCGCGCCAGCTCCGCCATGGCCCGGGCGTGCCGCACCTCGTCCCCGGCCGAGCGCCGGGCGGCGCGCACCAGCCGCGCGGGAGCCCCCTGCGCCTCCAGCTCCTCGGCGAGCCGCTCGAAGGCGGGGACGGAGGCGGCCTCCAGGTGGAACAGGCGAGCGAAGAAATCGCCGAGCGCGGACAAGCGGCCCTCCACGCTGCCGTCGCTCAGCAGCCCCTCGGGACGGCGGCCCTCGCACAGGAACAGCACGCGGCACGTCAGCTCGGTGGGAACGCCGGCGGAGTCCCTCGCCTCGACGCTACACGGCTGGCCCGGGGAGTAGGAGGAGAGCGCGTTGCACAACTGCTCGCAGGTGGTGTCCGGTCCGGGGGTGCTTCCGTCGGGGAACTGGAAGCGCTCGGGGACGAAGACTCGCACATCGGTCTGGCCGCCGGAGCCGCCACCCGCGGGTTCGCACGAGTACTCCGGGCCGTTGCAGGCGGCGAGTGGCAGGGCGGGAGCGAGGAGCAACAGTCGGGCGACGGTACGGCGGAGCTTTCGGTGGGTCGTGGTCATGTCGTGGCGTCTCGAAAACCTGCCGGCCCACAGGTGCACCCAGTCTGGCACGAGGGGTTCGGGGTTGTCATGGCGTAAGCTCTCGATGACCATGCCCGCCGAGCCCACCATCCTGCGCTACATGACGCGCTTCCGCTGCATCGCGGATCGCTGTGAGGACACCTGCTGCGGCGGGCTCCGCGTACCCGTGAGCGAAGCCCGGTTGCAGCGGATGCGGGCCACGGTGGCGAGCAGCCCGGAGGACTCGGAGCGCCTGTACCAACTGGTGCTCCCGAGCCCGGGAGGAGCCTCCACGGAGCACGCCTTCATCGAGATGCGTCCGGACGGGTATTGCCCCTTCCTGGACACGGAGCGGCTGTGCTCCCTCCAGCGGCGTCACGGTGACGCCGTGCTGCCGGACATCTGTGCCACCTTTCCGCGCGTCTTCACGAAGAGGGGCGAGCGCGTGGAGGTGTCGGGCACCCTGGCCTGCCCCGAGGTGGCGCGCCTGTGCCTCCTGGAGGAGGACGCGGTGGAGCCGGACTCCACGCCTCCCGCCTCCCAGGACGTGGCGGACTCGGTGCGCGCGGCGATGCTGCGACTCCTCCAGCGGCGCGAATACCCCCTGGCCTCACGGCTCGCCATGCTGGGACAACTGGCGTACGCGCTGGACGGCGGCTCCGTGGAGGAGGTGCTCCAGCGCTTCGAGTCCTCGGACGTACTGGAAGCGGAACACCGGGGCTTCACCTCGCTGGCGCTTCCCGGTGGCCCCTGCGTGGGCCTGTTCACCTCGGTGTTGAAGGCCCGGCTGGCCGCCGGTCGCGGCGAGCGGTTCACCACCCTGGTGCGGGGCGTGCTGGAGTCCCTCTCGCTCGGCGCGGGCGGCCCGGGCGAGCTGGACCTGGCCTGGCGCACCTACGTGGAGCGGTGGCAACGCCTGGAGGCGCTGCACGGCGAGCGGGTGCACCGGTACTTCCACAACTACATCGCCCACTCCCTCTGGCGCAGCCCGTTCACCGAGGCGCCGAGCCCGCTCGCGTACGTGTTCCGCCTGGCCCTGCGGGTGGCGCTGCTCCGGCTGACGTTCGTGTGCCATCCCCAGGTGCCTACCGCCGCGTCCCAGGAGCAACTGGACCGGGCGGCCGTGGAGACCTTCCAACTGGTGGCCAAGCACGTGGAGCAGGCGCCGGACTTCCTCCGACTCGCCGAGGGCCTCATGGGCCCGGGACGCGGTGCGGACGCCCTGGGCAAGGTGCTCGTCTTCGCGGCGTTCTGAGCCTCGGGGGCGTGAGACTCAGGCCGCCTGCTCTTGCAACCGCTCGTCGCCGACGATGCGCCCGTCCGCCAGCCGGACGATCCGGTCTCCCACCGCCGCGGCCTTCGGGTCGTGCGTCACCATCACCACCGTGAGCCCGCGCTCCCGCGTCGCCTCGCGCAGCATCCGCAGCACCTCGGTGCCCGTGCGCGAGTCCAGGTTGCCCGTGGGCTCGTCCGCCAGCAGCACCGCCGGCTCGCCCAGCAGCGCCCGCGCCACCGCCACCCGCTGCATCTCCCCGCCGCTCAGCTCGTCCGGGCGGTGGTGCGTCCGGCCGCCCAGGCCCACCGTCTCCAGCAGCACCTCGGCCCGCCGCCGCAGCTCCGCCTGCGCCCGGCCCGCCAGCAGCCCCGGCAGCATCACGTTCTCCAGCGCCGTCAGCGTGGGCATCAGGTTGAAGAACTGGAACACGAAGCCCAGCCGCTCGCGCCGGAAGGCGGACAGCTCGTCGTCCTTCATCCGCGACAGCTCTCGCCCATCAATCTTCAGGGAGCCCGAGTTGGGCACGTCCAGCGCCCCCAGCAGGTTGAGCAGCGTGCTCTTCCCCGAGCCCGAGGGCCCCATCACCGAGAGGAACTGCCCCTTCGGCACCGCCAGCGTCACGCCCGCGAGCGCCCGCACCTCCGTGCGCCCGCGCCGGTACACCTTCATGGCCTCGACGATGTCGATCATATCTCCGCCACACCCTCGCGCTCGGCCCAGCCCTCCAGGCCATTGGGCAGGCGGATGCGCACGTAGCGCCCCGTCTCCTCCATCACCCGCACCTTCAGGCCGGGGTGCACCTCGAAGGACACCTTCGCCTCTTCCTTCGGGAACTCGCGTGCGCGCAGCGTGGGGGCGACGACCACGGCCTCGCGCAGCGTCTCGTGCACCCACACGTGCGCGGCCAGCAGCGCGCCCGAGGGCAGCGAAGCCAGCAGCAGCAGGCCCCCCACCACGGCGGCCCAGGTGCGCCGGCCCGGGCGCAGCAGCCGGAAGAGGAGCAGGAAGGCGAAGCCCGCGAGCCACGTCCCGAGGAACGCCCACGCCGCGAGGTTGCCACTCGTCGCGGCCACCACGCGCTGCTGGAAGGGCTCCTCGGGCGCGTTGCCCACCACCTTGTCGAGCTGTTGCGCACGGGCGAGCGAGAGGTTGGCCTCCAGGTCCGGCCCATCGCCACCGGCCCGGCGCGCCCGCTCGAAGGCGAGCACCGCGTGTCCCAGGTCCCCGCGCGCCAGGTACGTGGTGCCCAGGTTGTAGTGCAGATCCGGGCCGCCGATGCCGCGCTCGAGCAGCTTCTCGTAGCCCGCCTGCGCGGCGGCGTAGTCCTGCTTGTAGAAGGCCTCGTTGGCCTGCTGGAAGAGGGCCTGGGACTCCTCGGGGGAGTAGTAGCCCTGCCCCAGCAGCGTGGCCACGAGGATGGCGGTGATGGCGCTCACTTGTCCCAACCCTCCATGACGGCCGAGGCGTCGTCCAGGATGCGCTCTCGGGCGGTCGCCTCGGCGCCGGGGGCGAAGCGGCCGGCGTCACACGACTCCAGCACGAAGCGCACCCGCTGGCGGCGCTCCACGTCCACCCCGGCCTCGGTCAGCTTCGCCTCCAGCGCGTCCCGGGTGAGGCCCCCCACCGGGGTCTTCAGCCGGGCCTCCAGGAAGTTCAGCACGGCCTTCTCCACCTCGCCGTAGAAGGCGCTGGAGCTGCCCGTGCGCAGCTTCTCCGCCTCGGCCAGCCGCTTGCGCGCGGCCTTGGCCCGCTGGCGGTTGCGGCTGCCCTCGTCCTCCTGCGACATCCGTCCACGCACCAGCCCGCCCAGGCCCAGCATCAGCATCAACCCCACCGGCGTCAGCACCGCCGGCACGAAGAAGGGCCGCTGCCACACCGCCGCGGCGGGCTCCTCGAAGCGCGCCTGGTAGCGCAGCGGGCGCAGGCCGCTCGCGGTGAGCACGTTCTTCTGCTCGGACGCGGCGTCCGCCAACGTCGAGGGCGAGCCCGTCACCGGGGCGGAGGCCATCCCACCCGCTCCCGGCTCCACGGTTATCTCCACCGGCTCGGTACGGGACACCTCGTAGCGGCCCGTGTTCGGGTCGAAGTAGGAGAACTCGAGCGGCTCCAGGGTGAAGGTGCCCGTGCGCTGCGGCATCACCAGGTACTCCTGCACGCGGCTGCCCTGGATGCGGAACTTGTTGGGCACCACCTTGTCGGTCGTCTTCGGGTCGTATGCCTTGAGCGCCGGGGGCATCGTCAGCCTGGGCGGGGTGACGTTCTTCACATTGCCCATGCCCTCGAGGAGGACCTTCACCGTGACGGGCTGGCCCAGCTCCACCCGCGTCGGGGACACCTCCATGGACAGCCGCCACTCGCCCACGTTGGCGCTCGACAGGCCCTTGGGCCCGCCCGGCGGCAGCGGCTTCACCTGCACCTCCAGGTCGTTGGACTTGCGGTGCACCCGGTGGCCGGCGAAGAGGAAGCCGGTGGTGATGTCCGCCTCGGCGGGGGTGATGGGGAGCGCGCCGCTCTTCACGGGGAAGAGCGCGCGCCGCCGCAGCAGGTAGGTGCGGTAGGGAATGCCGTTGACGATGCGCTGCTCGCTCGAGAGCTGCGTGGGGCTCTCCACGTCCTCGCTCCAGAAGCCCTCCAGCTTGGGCATGGTCACCGCGTCCACGCTGGACAGGTCCACGCGCGAGTAGATGTAGAGCGAGAGCGTCACCTGCTCGCCCACGTACACCTGCTTCTTGTCGAGGGTGGCGCGCAGGAAGAGGTCCGAGTCGCCGCGGGGAATCCGCAGATCCTCGCGGTCGTTGGGCTCCTCCTCCTCGGCGAACGGGTCCTGCATGGAGCCGAAGGGGAAGTTGCGGAACGGGTCCGGGAGCTGCTGGCGCCCCGCCTGCGCGGGCGGAGGCCCGACCCGGCCCTTGCGCACCGTCATCTTGAGGGACTCGGTGCGCCAGGTGCGGCCGCCCGCGGTGAGCACGGACGGAGGAATCGTGCGGGAGCCCACGCGGCTGGCACGCATCATCAGCACGTGCTTGCGCACCGTCTGGATGACGGGCGGACCGCTGCCGCTCATCTCGATGGAGCGCTGGGTGCTCTCCGAGGACGACAGCACCTCGAAGTCGTCCGGCGCCGGGAACTGCACCTGGGCGTTGTCCGGAGGGTCCACCACCACCACGGTGAGCTGGAAGATGTCCTCCGTGCCCACCTCGGTGCGATCCACCGTCTGGTAGAACTCGATGGATGCCCACGCTGGCATC
>NZ_DASVWK010000494.1:0-7145 GCF_036389735.1 Archangium sp.
TGGCTGAAGACGAGCGCCCGGCTCCCCTCGGCGCGCAGGGTGTCCACCAGCTCCAGGAAGCGCTCCAGCTTGGAGGACAGCAGCGGCGAGTCCCCGTCCACCAGCCTCGGGTGGCAGGCCGCCAGCCGCAGCCGGGTGAGGGCCACCAGCATCTCGAAGCGCCTGGCCGGCCCCGAGGCGTCCCGCAGCCGCGCCAGCGCCGCCAGCCGCGTGTCCTCGTACAGCCGGCGCTCGCCTTCCGAGAGGGTGATGGGCACCACCGTCTCCACGCGCGGCGGCAGCTCGCGCGCCACCTCCGCCTTGGTGCGCCGCAGCAGGAAGGGCCGCACCACCCGCGCCAGCGCCGCGCGGGCCTGGGGGTCCTTCGTGCGCTCGATGGGGCCGGAGAAGCGCTCGCGGAAGGACTCGCGGCTGCCCAGCAGCCCCGGGAAGACGAGCCGGTAGAGGCTCCACAGCTCCGACAGCCGGTTCTCCACCGGCGTGCCCGAGAGGGCGATGCGCGCCTCGGCCTTCAGCGCCCGCACCGCCTTCGCCCGCGCCGTGTCCGGGTTCTTCACCGCCTGGGCCTCGTCCAGCACCAGCGTGGCGAAGGACACCTCGCAGAAGCGCCCGGCCTCGCGCGTCAGCAGCCCGTAGCTGACCACCACCACGTCCCCGGCGCCCAGCCCGGAGAGCAGCGCCTCCCGGTCCGCCGCGTCGTAGGCGTGCACCTTCAGCGAGGGAGCGAAGCGCGCCGCCTCGCGCACCCAGTTGAAGCACACCGAGGTGGGCGCCACCACCAGCGCGGGCCCGGCCTTCGCCCGGTGCAGCAGCAGCGCGAGCGCCTGGAGCGTCTTGCCCAACCCCATGTCGTCCGCCAGGCACCCGCCCCCCCCCCACTCCGCCAGCCGCGCCATCCAGCGGAAGCCCTCCCGCTGGTAGTCGCGCAGCTCCGCCTTCAGCCCCGCGGGCACCTTCACCTTCAAGGACTGGGCCTTGCGGATGCGGGAGGCGAGCTGGCGCCAGTCCGGGGGGGCCACCACCTCCGCGCCCACCTCGGCCAGCCTGTCCAGCACGGGCGCCGCCGCCGCGCTCACCTCCCAGTGGCCGCGCGAGCGGTGCGCCAGATCCACCAGCGGGGAGAGCTGCTCGCGCAACGTCTCGGTGAGCCTCACCCAGCGTCCCGGCCCCAGGGGCACGTAGTGGTGCCCGCGTCGCATGGCGTCCAGCAACACGGCCAGCTCCACCCGCTCGCCCTCCAGTTGCACCCCGCCCGCTACGCCGAACCAGTCCCGCTCCCGGTGCACCTCCACCTTCAACCCCTTCGCATCCGGCGAGCGCACCACGCTCCACGGGCGTTCCTCCCACTCCACGTGCACACTGGGACCCGTCAGGGGCTCCAGTCGCTCCAGGAAGCCGAGCGCCGCCTCCGGCCCCTCCAGGGTGAAGCGGCCCTGGTCCTCCAACGGCAGCTCCAGCTTCTCCAACAGCGCGGCGGCCTCGGCGCGCTCGGCCTCCAGATCTCTCCGCACCCGTACCCGCTCGCCCCCGCGCAGCCCCCGGACGACGTCGACGCCCTCGCCCGGCACCAACGGGGGGGCCTCGGGCAGCGGCCGGACGAACACCGCGCCCTCCAGGGCCTCGCCGCCCGTGGGCCGCAGGCGTACCAGCAACCCGGGAGTGGGGGGCACCTCGCGCGCCTCCAGCGAGGGGGGCAGGGACACGGGGAAGACCGCCTCCACCCCGCCAAGCCGCCGCAGCAGCTCCGCGCGCGACTTCGCGGGCAGCCGCCCTCCGTGCTCCACCACCGTGGCCAGTACCGCCAGCGCCTCGGGGGAGGCGGACACCAGCGTCACCCTCGGCACGGCGGGGTCGACGAGGAGCCACGGCTGGGGCAGGTGCCACCCCCGGCCCAACCCGCGCACCACCTCGGAGGACACCGGCTCTCCGCCCAGCGTGGGGCGCACCCGCAGCCCGTCCTCCGCCTCCTCCAGTCCGAGCCCGAGCGGCGCGGTGCGCACCCGCAGGGGCACCTCCAGCCTCGACTCGAGCACCAGGTGAGGGTGGTGCGCGAGCAGCTTCAGCGCCTGCACGAGGACCCGGTGGCGATCTCCCGGCTCGTGCAACCGGCTCACCAGCCGACACAGCTCGAAGGCCTCCACCTCCTCGGGCGAGACGAGGAGGAGTCGGGCCTCTTCCTCCTCGCGAAAGGCCACCTGGGTGCCCTTGGAGAGGCCGCCCCGCTTCAACGTCCGGTGGAGGTAGGGCCGCAGGCGTGGCTCTCCCTCGCCGAACTCCAGCCGGAAGCTCACCTGGGCCACGGGCCTGGAGGCGCGCCGGGCCCGGGCCAGGAGCCCGGCCTTGTCCATGGCCGCCAGCAGGTGCTGGGCGGGCGCCTGGAAGAGCCGCTCGGCGAGTTGCGTGTTCTGCGTCGCCCGCTCCCGGTCTCCGAGCGCGGCGAGCAGCGCGTCCAGCGCGGAGAGGACATGGATGCAGAGGGCCGGCTGCCTCGGGCCACACACCGAGCACCCGAAGGGGCGCTCCTCTCCCTCGAGGAGCTGCACGAGGTCCACCCGCGCGCACCGCCCATGGAGCTGCTCCGAGAGCACCTCCGTCCGGGACAGGCCGGTGCGGGCCTCGTGGAGGTGCGCGACGACGCGCTTGTCCGGGAAGCACAGGAGGCGCTCGTTCTCGGGGAGGAGGCGCGGGACGGCATGCTCGCGCACCCGGGCCCGCGCCTGCTGGAGCAGGTGGACGAGCGGCTCGAGGCGCGCATCCGTGGGCGGAAGCGGCACGGGCTGGACGCCCTCCCGCTCCAGCCCCAGCCGCACGCGCTCGGCCTCGATGCGGACGCGCTCCCAGCAGGCCTGACGGAAGGTGTCCCGAGCCTTCTGGGACCAGGTGTCCGGCAGCACCAGGGAGCCCTCCAGCACGGCCGTGAGCGGGTACCCGTCGAGCAGATAGAGCCGGTGGGTCACGCCGAAGCCCCGGGGAAGCAGGGGCTCCAGCTCCGAGACGGTGGCCCGGCGCAGGTGGGTGACCTGGTGGGCCTCCAGCCAGGCCCGCGCCTCCTCGGGGGTCCCCGGCGGTGCCTCCTTGGAGCGCCGTGGGGGCGTGTCTTCCTCGGGCGCGGTGGAGCCGAGCACGGCCAGCCCGAGCGCCACCACGTGCTCGCAGATGCTGGACTCCCGGAAGCGGTGGCACGAGCACCCGCCGAGCAGCCCCCGCTCGTCCGCGGACACGGACACCTGGAGGTGCACGCCCCCGCGCCCCAGGACCTCACCCCGCACGTGGTCGGGCGTGGCCACCCAGGAGAAAACGCGCCCCTTGGCCACCCACCGCTGCCCCTTGTCGTAGACCCATGCGCCCGCGAGTTCCAGGAGCTGCCCCCGGGTGAGCCAACGCTGCATCGACCTGCCAAGGCCGGAGGACGACTTTTCCGGTAATGTCTTCGACATGACCTCGAAGATAGCCCCCGGAAGCCCACCTGTCCGCTTTCACGATGACGACTTCGCGGTCAGCGAGCATGGAAACGACCGGACCCTCGCTTGCGCTACCCTCCCGTGCCATGGACCGGAAGCGCACAATCGGACTGCTCGTCGGCGTGCTGGTGCTCGTGGGCTGCCTCGTCCTCTCCCTGAGAGGACGCGGGACGGAGTCGGAGACGCGGGCCCCCCAGGCCGCCCCGGTTCCGGCTCCAGCCCGCCCGGTCCCGGAGACCGCACCGAGGCGTGAGCCCGCGCCCCTCGCCTCCGCCGTGCCCTCGCGCCTCGTGCCCGCCAGTCGGGCCGAGGAGACGACCGAGCCTCTGGGCTCCTTCCAGGGCCGCGTCATCTCGGGCACCACGGGCGAGGGCGTAGGGGACGCCGAGCTGACCTTCGCCTCGAAGGGAGGCGCCACGTCCACCCACACGGACAGCAGCGGCCGGTTCCGTTTCGTGCCGCATACGCCGGGCACCTGGCAGCTCGCGGTGGTGACGGCGCGGGGCTACCTGCCCTTCGGCCCCGAGTGGGGACAGAGCCCCATCCGCCTCACGGCCGTCCCGGGCCAGCGCATCTCGGAGATCGTGCTCGCCCTGATGCCCGAGGTGGAGTTGCTGGGCCGGGTGGAGGGCCCCGATGGGCAGCCCGTGCCCGGCGCGCGGGTGCGGGTGCTCACCGGCCAAGACGGGGAGTCGGTGCTCGTCCCCACGTCGGACCATCACGAGTCCGATGCGCGCGGGGAGTTCCGCTTCCACGCGCCCGAGGGAGCCACCGTGGAGGCCCGGCACCCGGCCCACGCCTCCGCCCGGGCCGAGGTGACGCCGACCGTGGCGCTGGCGCGCCGTCTGGTGCTGAAGCTGGGGAAGCGGGAGGGCACCGCGACGGCCACGACAGAGGAGGCCCTGGCGGGTCGCGTGGTGGGGGGAGATGGAGCGGCCGTCCCCGGCGCGCGGGTATCCGTGGTGTCCGCCGCGAGCGCCTGGCCTCGCGGGTATGGAGATGAGCTCGGCTACGGGACGCTCACGGACGCGGAGGGACGCTTCGTGGTCGAGGGCCTGGAGCCGGGCACCTACGACGTCACCGCGAGGTTGATGGGGCTCGCCCCCGGAGAGCTGCGGGACGTGGCCACGGGGCGCGAGGACCTAGTGCTGAAGCTCGCGTGGGGGGCGACGCTGGCGGGCACGGTGAGCGAAGCGGCCAACGGCAAGCCCGTGCCCTCCTTCAGCCTGGGGGTGAGCACGCGACGAGGTCCCCTCCAGCGCGTGCCCTTCGCGCAGCACGCGTTCATCGACGCGCGGGGCCACTACGAGCTGGCCGGTGTGCCTCCGGGAAGCTACGTGGTGCAGGTGGCCGCGTCCGGCTACGCGCCCTCGGAGAGGGTCGTGGAGGTGCCGGAAGGGGCCTCCGGGCCGGTGACGGCGGACTTCTCGCTGACGCGAGGCGCGAAGCTGACGGGGCGTGTGGTGGAGGAGGGCTCGGGCCAGCCGCTGGCGCGCGCGCGCATCGCCATCGAGGGCCTGGGCGTCCCAGGGGCGCTGACGCTGCGCTACGACGCCCTCTCCGATGCGAAGGGCGGATTCTCGCTCGACGGGTTGCCCACGGGCGAGCTGTCCCTGTTCGTCTCCGCGGACCAGCACCACAGCCGCATCCTCTCGGGCATCTCGGTGCGCCCCGACGCCACGGCCCCACAGCTCATCGAGCTGCGGAAGACGGAGGAAGGAGAGGAGCCGCGGGTGGAGCTGGTGGGCATCGGGGCGGTGCTCGCGGCGCGCGATGACGCCCTGGTGCTGGGCGAGGTCATGGCGGGCGGAGGCGCGGCCGAGGCGGGGCTCGTGACGGGGGACGGCATCGTGCGCATCGACGGGCGCCCGGTGGTGGAGCTGGGCTTCGCGGAGGCGGTCCAGCACATCCGTGGCCCCGAGGGCAGCCGGCTGGTGCTCGGGGTACGCAAGGCATCGGCAATGGGCACGGGAGGCAGCCCCCCTCCCGTCGTGGACATCACCGTGACGCGACGGCGGATCCGCCGGTAGGCACCAGACCGGCCAGCAGGCCTCGCCGGGGCACGGACCAGAGCTCCTGCCCCCGCACCTCCCAGCCCGCGAGCAGGTGGTTGGCCGCCATGAAGCCCGAGGTCGCCGCGCGCTCCATCAGCGCCGTGGGAATGGGCAGGCGGACGAAGTCCCCCGCGAGCACCACCTGGGGGAAGGGCGTCTCCACCGTGGGCCGCAGCTGGAACGAGCCCGGCGCGAAGGCCGGACAGTCCTGGCGCATCAGGAATCGCTCCGCCACGACGCTTGCCCCGCGCAGCTCCGGGTAGAGGTGGTGCAGCCCGTCCAGCAGCTCGCGCCGTACCGAGGCCTCGTCCACTCCCCGGGGCAGGCCGTAGGCATGCAGCTCCACCACCGAGCCACCCGTGCGCGCCGCCCAGCGCCGGCTCTCGCCCTCGAACAGGTGGTAGAGCGAGATGTTGTCGATCATCCCCATGCCCGTGGTCCCCACGAAGGGATGCCGGCCCGGTGCCGAGGGCCTGTTCAGCCACATCCTCCACACCGCGAAGGGTGAGGTGAGCGCCAGCGCGTCGACCTGCTCGCGCCACCCTCCGTCCCGTAGCTCTGGTGAGTCGGAGATGATCCGCTTCAGCGCCTCCACCGAGGTGGAGAGCACCACCGCATCCGCCTCGACGGGCGCTCCGCCGTCGCTCCGCAGCCGCACCCCACCGCCCTCGCGCAACCCCACCGCGGTGACCGCCTCGCCGAGCCGGAACCGGACGCCCAGTCCCTCGAGGTAGCGCCGCAAGGGCAGCCATACCGCCGTGGCGAACGGCTCGTCGAGCACGTCGAAGACGAGGCCCTCCGGGTTCCCCATGAAATAGAAGTGGAACATCATCAGCAGCTCGGCCGCCGACATCTCCTCCTCCGGGTTGAAGAAGGAGTGCGAGAAGACATCGAACAGCATGCGCCGCGCATGGGGCGGGAAGCGCAGGGAATCCAGGTACTCGCGCGCGGTGCGCTGGTCGAACCCGGCGTAGGTGCGCTCCATGTCGAAGGAGAGCATCGCCATCGAGGAGCGCAGGTCCATCCGGACGAGGTCCGCCCACTTCAACGTCGAGGTGCGCATGACGAGCCCCAGCACGTTGAAGGGCGGGAGGGCGGGGAGGCGCGAGAAGGACTCCATGCTCCCGCCGCGTCCGAGGATGGGGTAGTCCTCCAGCTTCCGCAGCCGCTCCAGCCGGGGGTCCACCCGCCGCAGCAACGCCCGCGCGTTGTAGTACTGGCGGAAGAAGGCATGGAAGCCGCGCTCCATCTCCACCGACTCGCCGTCCTCCAAGCGCTCCATCCAGCCGCCCACCCGGCCCCCGAGGAACGACTCGCGCTCGAGGACGGTGACGGAGACGCCGCGCTCGGCCAGCAGGGTCGCGGCCGCCATGCCGGCCAGCCCACCGCCCACCACGGCCACGCTCCGCCCCCGAGGCACTCGCGGCAACCGGGCCCGAGGCGAGAGGGGAAGTCGTTCGGGGCTCAATCGCCCCAGGGACAGACTCGGCATTTCGAGGGAAAGGCGCATGGTTTCCTCCCGGTCACGGCGAAGGGGGGAGCTGAAGCACCGAGCGGGAGAGCCCCTCCAGCCACCGCACGGCGGCCAGGGGGCCGAGGCCCGCGAGCGTGAGAACATCCCGGTACACCC
>NZ_DASVWK010000495.1:0-7035 GCF_036389735.1 Archangium sp.
CGAGTGGCCACCAGCCAGCTGGTGCTCGGCCGGCCGGAGACACTCAACCCGGTGCGTACCGTGTTCGCCGAAGAGGCCACCTGCGTGGTGAAGGATGGGAAGCTCTCCATCAAATGGCCGGAGCTCGAGGCCGAGCCCGAGAAGGCCGTGCTCCAGAGGGAGTGAGCCCCGTGGCGCGTGACTTGCTCCTCTGGAGCGGGGATAGTCCGCGCGCCCCCTCTCCAACCCGTGAAGGCCCGAGGAGTCGTCATGCCCTTGCTTCGCTGGAGCCGTCCGTTGCTCGCCATTGCCCTCGCGCTGGCGGGCTGCAAATCGAAGTCCCCCGCTCCCACGGACGCGGGGGTCGCCACCGTCTCCACTCCGAGCAAGGCCCCCACCCCGACGCCACCGCCGGCCCTCTTCTCCGGGCCCGCGCTCTCCTACCTCAAACCCGAGGGCTCCGAGCGGTGCGCATGGGTACGGCACCCGCTGCCCTCCGGTGAGCCCACCACGGTCTTTTCCTTCAATGCGGACTGCCTCCAGTCCCGGGGTTCCTGGAGCCCGGATGGTAGGGAGGGACTGATGTTCATCTGGCCCGTGGGCGAAGGCGCCCAGGCGCGCATCTGGCGAGTGGACTTCGCCACGAAGACGGGCAAACCGCTGGACTTGAAGGACCTGCCCGGAGGGACGGGAGAACAGGCCCCCGACAAACCCTACGTCGCTCAAGTGGGCTTCGACGCCCAGGGACGTCCGGTGGCGCTCGTCGCCGACGTCTACGTTGAACGCGAGGCGGAGAAGAGCGAGGCCGGCGAACGGTTCGTCTCCTTCGAGAGCCAGCGCTACCCGGTCCCGGCGGGCGAGGGCATGCCGGGGTTGGCCCTCGCGTACCGGCTGGAGGGAGGGACCTGGAAGCGCTTCGAGGCGAAGGGGAGCCTCTATGAGACAGCGGGTGCCCCCGAGGTCCGCGCACTCGAGGCCGCCAAGACCCTGTCCCTGCCGAAGCCCTCCGAGGACCTGCCCGGACAGAAGGCCTCGGAGAGCGCCGCGCGGAAGCTGGATACGGCCCTTCCGGGACAGGACGAGACCGGACGGTGGATGTCCCTGACCACCCCGGGTGGGACGCTTCACTACCGGGCCATGCAGAGACCGGATGACGAGTCCCTCTACCACCCCTCCCCCCCGCTGCGCTGGGAGCAGGAGGGAAAGCTCGTGGAGCTCGAGGGGTTGACGGCCCAGCAGGGCGACCGCCTGGGCATCCAGCTCCAGGGAGATCTGCTGCTCATCACCGGGCCGAGCTCGGTGTACGTCTTCGACACCCGGACGAAGAAGAATCTCGTGTCCCTCCAGGACGTCGAGGTCGCCACCTTCTGGCCCGAGCCCGCAAGGCCCTGACCTCCTTTCTCACCCAAGGTGCCCCATGCTCCTCTACTCCCTGCTCTCCCTGCTCGTCCTCGCGGCGCCCGCTCCCGAGGGCTGGAGCAGCTATTCCAACACACGCTACGGCTACTCCATCGCCCTCCCCCCAGGCTTCGAGGGACAGGGCGAGTCGCAGAACGGCGATGGTCAGGAGTTCCGGGATGCCTCGGGCAAGGTGAGCCTCAAGGTCTGGGGCTCACAGGTGGTGAAGCTCGACGATGAGCCCGAGGGCCGGACGAACCTGGCCTGGCACCGGCGGGCCACCCTTGAGCGTTGGCGAGAGGAGGGGGTTCGCGTCACCTACCAGCCCCGGGGCAAGGGGTGGTGGGTGCTCTCCGGAGAGGATCGGGAGGGGAGGATCCTCTACCTCAAGCAACTGGAGAAGAATGGCGTCATCTACGGCTTCGAGTGGAGCCACCCGCGGGGTGCCAAGACCTGGCAGGATCATACGGCTCGCATCGCCCGAGGATTCACCCTGCCCTGATCCTTCTATCGGCGGCGATCTAGGCAGTCCGCCAGGCACTGGGTTATCGTGATGGCCTCCGCCTGATTGCCTGGCGGACTGGCCTCTTGCTGCCGGAGGGCGCATGAGCACCGTTGGACAACACGTGGGTGCGGTCAAGATCCCAAAGACTGGCAATGCATTCCTGGACTCCGTCGCGGCGGATGCCATCGAGAGCCAGCGCGCCACTGGAGTGCCCGCATCGGTGACGTTGGCCCAGGCCATCCTGGAGAGCGGCTGGGGCAAGTCCGGCCTGGCCACGAAGCACCACAACTACTTTGGCATCAAGGGCAAGGGCACGGTGGGCACCGCCGTGATGACCACCTGGGAGCATGAGAACGGCCAGGATGTCGTGATCAAGGATGGCTTCCGCGTCTATCGGTCGGCGGCGGAGTCCTTCAAGGATCACGGGCTGTTCTTCATCGTGAACAAGCGCTACGCCGAGGCCATGCGGCACACGGATGACGCGGAGCGGTTCGCCAAGGAGATCCACAAGGCGGGCTACGCCACGGATCCCAACTACTCCCAGACGCTCATCAAGCTCATCCGGCAATACAAGCTCACGAACTTCGATCAGGTGGCCCGGACCCAGTCGGGGCCGCTCCCCTCCAGTTCCTCCCAGACTTCCCAGACCACTTCCAGCTCGGCGGGCTCTTCCAGAAAGCCTTCCGCCGAGGCGGTCAAGGATCTGCAGCAACTGCTCGTCAAGTACGGGTACATGACCGACAAGCAGATGCAGACAGGCCCCGGCATCCTCGGCCCGCAGACCCAGGCGGCAGTGGACCAGCTCGTCAAGCAGAAGGCGGGAATCGTCTCGAGCGTCTCCACGGGCAGCGGAGCGGTCGGAGGCAGCGGGGGCTCCACGGTCATCCCCGCGAAGACGACCTCTGGCGTCCCGAGCTACGAGCAGATCAGCAAGGACTTCAAGGCGAAGATCACCGGCTCCAAGTACTTCACCTGGCACGAGGCGCTCTGGCTGCCCCAATTCAACCGCCACGCCAGCGCGAGCGAGGTGAGTCCGACGATCCTCCACAACATCGTGCGCCAGGCCAAGGCGCTCGACGTCGTCCGCGATCACTTCAAGAGCCCCATCGGGGTGCACTGCTGGCTGCGCCCGCCGGCCTATAACACCCACATCAAGGGCGCGAAGAAATCCGCGCACCTGCGCGGGACCGCGACGGACTTCCACATCGTGGGTTACACCGCGGACCATGTGAGGAAGGTCCTTCAGACCAACAAGGCCCTCTACCCCGGAGCCGGCGAGCTCCTCGTGACGTGGGTGCACCTCGATCTCGAGCACAAGACGTGGTTCTACCCCTAGTGGGGTCCACCCTCCCGAGTCAGAGCGGGAGGGCACCACGAACGCCACTTGGGGGACCGCTCAGTCCCCCCTGAGGGCGAACTGCCAGTCCCCGGTCGCGTCGATGCCAGTGCGGAAGCCCGTATAACCGTCCCCCTCGCGCCACTGGGCGAGCCGCTCGGCGGGGTACAGACCCTCCAGGGCCTTCCAGTCTTCCGGCGTGTCCTTGTCGCTGAACGCCGAGGGCCAGACGTAGACGGTCTCCTCCTGGGTATGGGGCACGTTGAGCACCTTCACCAGTTGCGCAAGCACCGGGACTCCATCCTGCTCGCTCTTGCGCCAGGTGGCCGCCACGTCCGTATCGGTGCCGAAACCCAGGGACAACTCCGCTCCCTTCTCGCTGGCGAGTCTGGCCAGCGCCTCGTAGTCACAGGCCACCGCGGCGGCGATGATACGGCGGCGCATCGACTCCACCGCGGGCGGCAAGGGAGATCGGGGCGCGCTCGGCTCGGCGTTCAGGGTGCTCGCCGAGCAGCGAGGGCCCTCCACGGGCTTGGAGGGACCAGGCCCCGTATCCGCCGTCACTTGAGCCTGGGGCTTTTGCGCGGGAGCCGGCGCCGAAGCCGGCGAGGATGGCTTGGTGCAGGACAGCAGCAGGAGGCAGAGGAGCGGAACATGTCGGGTCATGCGGGCGCGTTATAATCCACTCCCCAGCCCTCGCCCCGTGCTTCCCTGCCCTCCCGCCATGCCTCCCGGGGGCGGCTCCGTCACTGTCTCCGGGGGCGGTCTCCGGGGAGATGTGCGATGATGCCCCTGGCGCTCTGCACGACAGGAGGAGCCCCCGGGTGAGGAAGGCATTCCAGGAGAAACTTCAGTTCGAGCTGACGCTCTCCTTCGGCGGCAAGTCCTTCTCCATTCCCGGCGGCCAGGTGAAGCACGCGTCCGTGCGCCTGAATCCGCACGGCTTCACCGCCTCGGTCACCTTCTGGACCGCGTTGGAGAAGAAGGACGCGCCGCTCTTCACCGCCTTCCTCAAGCCGGACCTGATCCAGGTGCGGCTGTCCGTGGCCGCGGTGGACCACACGGCCAATCCGCCGCCCGCGCCGCTCGTGCTCCAGGGCCTCGTGCGCAGCCGCCGCCTCCTGGCGGAGACCCACGGGAGCAACAAGGGAGGCGAGCGCGTCTTCCGCCGCTACACCATCGAATTCGCCGACCCCGCCCAGGTGCTCTGGCGCCAGCACCGCCCCGTCGAGCTGCACACGGACATGTCCGTGGCCGAGCTGATCGACGCACACAAGGCCAGCCTCCAGCTCTCCCATGACTGGGCCACGCTCCGGCAGAAGCTGCCCATGCTGTGCGTCGCGCTGGGCGCGGACGCCCCCGGGGTGAGCTTCTACGACTTCGTCCTCTGGTACGTGGACACCCACAACGGCGTCTTCAGCTACGACAGCCAGAAGAACGAGTACCTGCTGGCCGACAGCAAGCCCTCCTCGGGTCAGGTGGGTTCGCTGGACCGCCTCCGGGTGGAGCACGTGCAGGTGCACCTGCCGCCGCCCATCCGCCACGGCACCCGCGTGCTCAACGCCCTGGCCAATGGGCCCACCACCGTGCCGCTCGAACAGGCCCAGGCCATCCCTGGCGTGTCCCACGACGTGCTGCTGCGCACGCCCATCACCGCCCAGGCCGAGCAGCGCCAGAAGCTGGAGAAGACACGTCTCCAGGTGCGCCAGCGGCAGCTCCAAGTGTCCTTCAAGGACTACCCCTCGGTGAGCGTCTTTCCCGGCGCGCTGCTGCACCTGGTGGGCCCGCTCTGGCCCTCCAACCTCACGGGGCGTGACGAGGACATGCGGGTGCTGGAGCTGGAGCTGGAGGCCCACGCCGAGAACGAGGGCCGGCACGACGATCAGCGGGCGAAGGTCGCCGGCTACCAGGTTCTCATGGCGATCCGGATGGAGTCCGCCTCCGAGCCAGTGGTCACCCTGCCCCCCTACCGGGCCCCGCGCTACCCCATCCATGTCGAGGGCCTGGTGCACAGTCCGGGAGGCGAGCCCCAGGACAGGCGCTACCTCATCGTCGACGACGAGAAGACCTCGGTCTCCTACTTCCAGATGACGGTGCCGCTGTGGAACAAGACGGTGAACGTGCCCGCCGAGCCCATCCACTTCCCGGGCGAGTTCTTCTTCCCCCCGTACAAGAACACGCGCGTGCTGGTGGAGCTGCACTACGACCGCGCCGAACTGGTCCGCTTCATCGACTGGAAGGAAGGCGTCCGCACACCCCAGGACGGCCAGGGCGATCAGATCCTGATGGGCTTGAACAAGAAGAGCCAGACGGCCTTCACCCATGACTTCCAGGACGACAAGCCGGTGTGGCGCATGCACCGCACCTCCGGGGGTGACACGCAGATCATCCGCATGGGCGAGGGGCACCTCTTCATCCAGGTAAAGGAGTCACCGGACGCTGGGCCGCCTGCTCCCACCTATGATGTCTCGCCCCAGGTGGATGCCGCCAAGGCGGACCTCTCGGCGGCCGTGGGAGGCGCCCTCGGGGAGACCTCGGCCGCCTACCAGGGCGCGATGGCCGCCGTGCGTGCGAAGATGAAGAGCGCTCAAGCGGAGGCGAAGGCGGCGCTCAGCGGGGCCCGGACGGAGGTGGGCGGCAAGGTGGCGGAGGCCAGGAGCGGGCTCGAGGGAGCGACGTCACGGATGTCCCAGGGTGTGAGCAAGCTGTCGGGGACGGTGGAGGCCGCCAAGGCGTCCCTCAAGAAGCTGAAGTGAGCAACACGTCGAAGGACGGAGCGGAACCATGCAGGAACTGCGCGGCAAGCTAACGGAGCTTCGCGGAGAACTGGAGTCCTTCAGCACGGGCGTGGTGACCCGTGTGAAGCCGATCCGGAGCGAGATCGAGACCCTGACGGGCAAGCTCGAGTCCGCCCTGGCCACCCTGCGCCCCGAGGTGGAAAAGGTGGGCGGGGAGCTCTCGCGGAAGATCGATGCCCTGGATGCCGAGCTGGCGAAGATGGAGCCCTGAGTGAAGGCGCTGTGGACCCGATTCGACAAGGCCGGGGAAGAGGTCCTCTCCCTGCGGCAGAAGCTCGACACCTCCGCGGGCCGTGTCCGGAGCAGTGTGACGGCGATCGAGCCGGCGTTCTCCTCGCGTTGCCAGGCCCTGGAGGGCCAGGTGAAGAGCAAGGAGCAGTCCTTCGTGACGCAGCTCGATGGGCTGGGCAAGAAGGTGGAGCAGCGCTGTGAGTCGCTGATCTCCGAGTTGTCCTCCGTCATCAAGAAGCGCAAGGACGCCCTGGTGGCGAAGTTCAAGGAGCGCGAGAAGCAGCTTCAGGACGAGTACGAGAAGCTCCGCGCCCAGGCCGAGCAGGAGATCCAGAAGGTCATCGCGCAGGTCGAAGCGCCCATCAAGCAGCTCGAAGAGGAGTACAAGAACCTGCGCGCCCAGGCCGAGCAGGCCGTCAAGAAGGTCACCTCGGAGCTGGAGGCCCGCCAGAAGCAGCTCGAGGACGAGCTCCAGAAGCTGCGCGCCCAGGCCCAGAAGAAGGAGCCAGGCGCGGCGGCACGGCTCTCGTCCCGCGAGCCACGAATCAAGGACGAGCTCCAGAAGCTGCGCGCCCAGATCGACGAGGCGGTCAAGAAGTCCACCGCCGAGGTCGATGCGCGCGAGAAACAGCTCAAGGAGCGGAGCCAGAAGATCCGGGCCCAGGTGGATCTGGAGAAGAAGAAGCTGGAGGACCGCGAGAAGCAGCTCAAGGAGCAGTACACGAAGCTGCGCGACCAGGCGGAGAAGGAGCTCAAGAAGGTCACCGAGGAGCTCGAAGCGCGCGAGA
>NZ_DASVWK010000496.1:0-5118 GCF_036389735.1 Archangium sp.
ACGCGCTCCACGCCGCTGTCCATGCTGTTCTGCACCGCCAACAGCCTGAACAACCCCTTCCAGAAGGACTGCGCCCTCAACCGCAACTGGACGGCGAACACCAACGCGCCCGGCCCCTTCGGCGACTTCATCTCCTTCGACCAGGAGGACCCCTACGCCCAGCCCCTCATCACCGCGGTGACGGCCCAGGCGCCGAGCACCTGCGCGGAGACCTATGCGCTCAGCGCCAAGGTGCAGGATGCCCTGTATGTGAACGCCCAGGAGACGGTCGAGCCCTCCGTCAAGGCGGTGGGCTTCTGGTACTACCACGACGCGAACGGTGACGGCGTCTCCAACGACGGGAGCACCTGGAGCTGGGCGGTGAACGGCACCCTGGTGCCCGGCAAGCTCAACGAGTGGCGGGCCAACTGGGACAGCCGCGAGCTGCCACGTGGCAGCTACCTCATTGGCGTACAGGCGGTGGACGACAACACCCGCGTGGACGACGGGATGGTGCCGTCCGGGGTGGACAACCGCACCTTCTCCTATGTCACGAGCGACAGCCTGGGCCGGGTGTACGTGGACGGCTCGTGGCACATCGCCGTGGCGAACTTCCCCAGCCACTCTCCGGCGATGGCACCGCGGTCGAGCGAGCACTGGTACGGCAACCCGCTCGTCACCGGCGTCCAGGTCGCCGGGACGGGAGTGGACGTAGCACTCAACAGCTGTGGAATCGCGCCGACCCTCGGCATGACCGGCGCCCCCAGCGAGCTCACCCCGGGCGAGCGGGTGAACTTCACCATCCCCTTGCTCACCCCCCCCACCAGCCCGTTCCCCGTGAACGTGTCCAGCATCGTGGGCCAGCTGCCCCCGGGGTTCAGCTACGTCAGCGGGAGCACCAGCGGGCCCTTCGGCAGCGCCGACCCGGTCATCAGCGGAACCACCCTGACCTGGACCTTCAGCCCCGCCGTCCAGGTCGCCCCAGGTGTGGAGGCGACGCTGGCCTTCGCCGCGACCGCGAGCACCGTGGCGGGGAGCTACAACGCCCAGGCGAGAGCAACCACCAGCTTCGGCAACGTCGCCAGCGAGCCCGTCGCGCTCACGATCTACGCCGCACGGGCCTCACTCACCCAGACGCCCAGCCGGTACTCGGTCAAGCCCGATGGGTCCACGTCAGTCACGTACACCCTCACCTACGCGAACGAATCGTCGGTGACGCTGTCCAATGCGACCCTCACCAACGCCCTCCCCGCCAACGTCAACTTCGTCGGCTGCACGGGAGGCGGCACCTGCTCGTTCAGCGGCGGGCAGGTGACGTGGCAGTTGGGGACGCTCGCCGCGGGCGCGAAGGGAAGCGTGACGTTCACCGTCACCGTCGCGCCCGCGTTCACCGCGACCTCGCTCGCCAACGTCGCCAACCTCGAGGCCACCGTGCCCGGCGGCAGCAAGCTGCAGCGCTCGTCCACCAGCACCATCACCGTCGAGCAGCCGGTCCCCGCGTTCCGGCTCTCGATGACGTCGAGCGCGGTCCGCATCGATCCGAGCACCACCGTCACGTGGACGCTCACCTACGCCAACGAGGGGAGCGGCTCGGCCACCGGCAGCTTCCTCGTGAACACGCTGCCCGACGGCTTCACCTTCACCAGTTGCTCGGTCGCCGGCAACCCGCACTTCACCGGCTGCACGAACTCCTCGGGAACGGTCACGTTCCATGGCGCGGATGGTGCGACAGGCGCGGGAGTCACGGTGGGGATTGGCGCGACCGGCTCGGTAACGCTCACCGCGACCGCGGCGGCCGCCCCCTTCACCTACACGAACCCGGGCGTGAATCGCGCCACCATCAGCGCGTCCGGCGGGCGCGGCGCGGCGCAGGCCCGGTCCTCCGTCGGCGTCACCGGGCAGTACTGCAGCAACGTCTATTACTTCCGGCGCGATCTGGAAAACACGAACCGCCTCGCCACGATCCAGCAGCCCACGGCGACCGACGACTGGATCACCACCATCACCACCTCGTCGTCGACCAACCAGCTCGTCTTCCTCCAGCAACAGGCCCTCACGCAGGACACGGACCTCTCGGGTCTGGACCTCACGGTGAACTTCACCCTCGGCGCGACGCAGGGCGGTGGCAACACCAATGTGCGCTTGGAGAACGCCAGCACCGGACAACTCATTGTACAGAGCACCCAGTTCTCCATCTCCAACGGTCTGAAGCCGTACAGCTACACCGCCACGATTCCGGCGGCCACGGTCGTGCGTAGCGGCGAGAAGCTGCGGTGGGTCTTCCTGTTCTCGGCGGGCGGCAGCCGCGACATCATCTTCCACTACGATTCCATCCAGTATCCGTCCCGGTCGTCGTTCTGCACGGCCACGTCCCCGGCCAACCTGTCCGTGTCCAACACCGTCGACAAGCCGCGGATCGCGGGGACGGTCGAGAAGCTCACCTACACGCTGCGGTACGCGAACGCGGGCGGCACCTCCGCCTCCAACGTCGTGCTGAAGGATGAGTTCCCGGCGGGGATGACCGCTTGCGAGTACTCCACCAACGGCTCGACCTGGCTGGCGTGCTCGGCGGCGGCGAGCAGCCCGCAGCGCCACGACTTCGCCCTGGGCACCCTCGCCGCCGGAGCGAGCGGCACGGTGTTCGTGCGGGGAGACTCGCCGGCCTCGCCCATCCAGGGCCAGGTGCTCGTCAACACGGCGAGCATCGTCAGCACCGAGACCCCCACACCGGTCAGCGCGACGGCGTCCACCTCGCTCTCGGGGAGCAACCAGCCGATGCTGGTCATCACCGGTGGCGCCGACAAGGTTTTCGTCGGACCGGCGGAGAAGGTGACCTACACCTTCACGGTGAAGAACGTGGGCACGGGGCCGGCGACGAACGTGGCGGTGTCCAACGCCCTCCCGGTCGCCACTCCCTGGTACGAGTACGTGCCGGGCAGCATCACGGGAGGCGCCTCCCATTCGGTCTCGGGCAACACCCTGAACTGGACCATCGGCAACCTGGCGGTGGACGCCACGGCCACCCTCACCTTCCAGATGGCCACCCCCGCGACCGGGCTCCCGAGTGGACAGACCGCACGGGATGACCTCGCCACGGTCTCCGACAGCAGCTCCTGCACGGGCTCGTCCATGCCCGTGAGCTGCACGAGCAACACGGTCACCGTCATGGTGGACGGCAAGGCGAACCTGACGTTGAGCAGCTCGGCCACGCCAGCGTCCGTCGTGCCCGGGCAGCTCATTGACTACACGCTGACGGTGGGAAGCGTGGGCTCCTCCACGGCCAGCGCCGTGGTGCTCCGCGACACGAAGTTCCCCGAGCACACGCGCTTCGTCGAGACCGTCCCCGCGGGCAGCGGGTCGTACGACGCCGTCAAGAACCAGGTGGTCTTCTCCCTCGGAGACCTCGCCCCGGGGCAGACCGTGCAGCGCGGGTTCCGGGTGCGGGTGGATGGCACGCTGCCGGCGGGCGTGACTCTCCTGGAGAACATCGCCTCGGTGAGCGCCAGCAACGCGCAACTCCGCACGTCGACCGTCCAGACCTCGGCGGCGGCGGAGCCGAAGATGAGCCTCGTCAGCACCGGCCCGGCGAGCCTGCCAGGTCCCGCCGCCCGGCTGGCGGCCAATGCCTCGAGCGCGACGGCCCTGAAGGTCGACAGCGCCGCGCTGCTCGAGGTCGGAGGGTACCTGCACATCAACGGGACGGTCGCTCGGATCACGGGCCTCGCCGGCACGATGGTGACGGTGGCGTCACCGGTGACCGGGAGCGTGGGGGATCCCCTCTGGCGGAGCGCGGCGTATACGCTCAGTTTCGCCAACACGGGGAACACCACCGCCGCGTCGGTGGTCGTCACCAGCGCCCTGCCGGCGGGGTGGCTCTACGTCACGTCCCAGCCCGCGGCCAATGCCGCACCGAGCGCGGGGACGACGGGCAACGTGAGCTGGAGCCTCGGCGGCGTCGCCGCCGGGGAGTCGTCCTCGCTGCAGGTCGTGGCGATTCCGACCCTCACCGCGACGCTCCCGTCCGCGGTCGTCGACTCGCGCTCCTGCACCAGCGCGGCAACGCCGGGCTGCTCCGACTCCGTCACCACCACGGTGGGTGGACTGAGCGCCAGGAAGCGCACCAGCACGCCCGTGGTGTCCGTGGGAGCCGTGGGCGCGATCGCCTCGTACACGATTACCCTGGAGAACTCCCTCGACGCGCCCGTGACGGGGGTCTCGGTTACCGACCTGCTGCCGAGCGGGTTCAGCTACCGGCCGGGGTCCAACACGCCGGCACCCACCTCCGTCGATGAGGGTCAGCCGACGTGGTCCGCGCTCACGGTGCCCGCGAAGGGGCAGTTGGAGTTCACCTTCGAGGTGGACGTCCACAAGCTCACCGGTACCGGCACCTACGACAACGCGCTGGCGGTGGTCGCTCCCGCCGGTGTGGGCATTACGCCGTTCGACGCGCTCGGCACCACGGCGGAGGACGTGACGGTGGTGGGCGAGGGATCCTTCGTGGCCGCCGGCTACGTCTTCCGGGACCGGCCGACCCTCGGCGCCCTGGATGACGGCGACACCGGCCTGGCGAACGTGCTGCTGACCATCAACGATAGCTCCGGTCTCGCGCCGTACAGCCTCCAGACGGACGGCTTCGGCTACTTCCAGCGCATCCTCCCGGCGGGGGCCTGGTCGGTGTCCATCCCCATGGTGGCGTCGAACCAGGAGCTGCTGAACGGCATGTCGCTGTACGGCACCTACTCCATGCCGGTGGCGGTCGCTCAAGGCAACCCGGCAGCGTCGAGCATCCGCTTCGGCTACGTCCCCACCGAGGAGAACACCTACACCGTCAGCACCCAGGTGGCGGCGGGCCAGGGCAGTTTCTCGCCCAACAGCGCTACGGTGGCGCATGGCGGCACCACCTCCTTCACCGTGACACCCGCCACCGGCTACTCGGTGCAGAGTGTGACGGGCTGCGGCGGCACGCTGGTGGACGCCACCTACACCACCGGCGCCGTTACCTCGGCCTGCACCGTCACCGCCTCCTTCGTGCTCAACGAGTACATCGTCAGCACCCAGGTGGCCGCTGGCCAGGGCAGCTTCTCGCCCAACAGCGTCACGGTGGCGCATGGCGGCACCACCTCCTTCACCGTGACGCCC
>NZ_DASVWK010000497.1:0-6606 GCF_036389735.1 Archangium sp.
GTGGCGGGGCCGATGGACTCGTGGGGCTGCCCTGAATACAAGAAGGTTGTCGTCAAGCGGGACAAGCTGGAGCTGAAGGAAAAGCTCTACTTCAAATGGAACCAGGCCACGCTCGAAGAGGCGTCGCTCCCGGTGCTCGACGAGGTCGTGCAGGCGCTGAAGGACAATCCGGACTTCCGCGTGCAGATCGAAGGGCACACCGACTCGTCCGGCGCGAATGATCACAACCAGACGCTCTCCGAGCAGCGGGCGGAGACGGTGCTGGGCTACCTCGTGGAGCACGGCATCGCGAAGGAGCGGCTCGTCTCGAAGGGCTTCAGCTCGTCCGTGCCGACCGACACCAACGACACGGTCGCCGGCCGCGAGAACAACCGCCGCGTCGAGTTCGTTGTCAACTTCAACATCTTGAATGACGAAAGCACGAAATGAGAAATCTGAAGACCGGAGTCCTGTTCCTGCTGTTCTCCTTGATGACCGCCTGCGGGCAGCAACTGGTCGAGTTCCCCGGCGATGCCGCTGTCCCGGGTAACGACGCCGGCACCAACGTTGACGCCGGCACCAACGTTGACGCCGGCACCCCGCCGACCGTCGTCTCCACCAGCCCCTCGAACGCCGAGACGTCGGTCGCGGTCAACGCCCCCGTCACCGCGACCTTCAGCACGGAGATGGATCCGGCGACGCTGGCCACGGCGTTCACGCTGAAGCAAGGCATGACCCCCGTGGCAGGAACTGTGGCCTACCTCGGCACCACCGCGACGCTGACCCCCGCGGGCAACCTCGCCCCGAACTCCGTGTTCACCGCCACCATCTCGATCGCGAGCAAGGACCTCGAGGGCCGCGCCCTGGCCATGGACTACACCTGGAGCTTCACCACGGACGCGCACATTATCTCGCCGACGGTCATCGCCACGAACCCGGTGAACGCCGCGACGAACGTGTCGATCAACAAGAGAATCATGGCCACCTTCAACAAGGGGATGAACCCGGCGACGATCAACACCTCGACCTTCACCGTGAGGCAAGGGGCGACGGCTGTCCCAGGTGCTGTCACCTGGTCGGCGGCGACCAACACGGCGACCTTCACGCCGGCCAGCCCGCTTGAACTCTCGCAGCCCTATACGGCGACAATCTCGACCGGTGCCCAGGACGCTTCGGGCAGCCCCTTGGCGACCAACCACGAGTGGAGCTTCACCACGGGGGCCTGCAGCCAATTGCCGCTCGCGCTCAAGTCGGCTGGCGACTTCGCGGTACTGGCTGGCTCCACCGTGACCAGCACCGGTCAGACCTCCATCACGGGAGACCTCGGGGTGAGCCCGGGCACCGCCGTCACCGGGTTCCCGCCTGGAAACCTCATCGGGGCGAAGCACGCGGGAGATCCGACGGCAGCGCAGGGGATCGCCGACTTGACGACGGCCTACAACGAGGCCGCTGGGCGAACGCTGTGTGCGGTCACCGTGGCTGGAAACCTCGGCGGACAGACACTGGCGCCTGGCCTCTACAAGTCGACGTCCTCTCTTGCGATCTCCGCGGGAGATCTCACGCTCGACGCCAAGGGTGACGGGGACGCGGTCTTCATCTTCCAGATGGCGTCCACGTTGACCACCACCGCCGGGCGCCAGGTCATCCTGACCGGGGGCGCCAGGTCCACCAACATCTTCTGGCAGGTTGGCACCTCGGCGACCTTCGGAACGACGTCCAGCTTCCAGGGGACGGTCCTGGCGGATCAAGCCATCACGCTCAATACAGGCGCTGCGCTGAACGGCAGGGCGTTGGCCCGGATTGGCGCGGTTGCTTTGGATGACAACAAGATCGTGAAGCCCGCGCCGTAGGGCGGGAGGGGCAACCCCTCCAGGATACAAGGCTGGATCCCCAGGAAACGTCCCTGAGGGTCCAGCCTTTTCCGAATGGTCGACTGGGTCACGTCACCGTCGGACGGGCAAGCCGTCTGAGCTGTTCGCCTCGACACTGCGCCCGTCCTTGATGCGGTAGGAGACGGCGTGCGGCGTGGTCACGCGCCAAGCGCGCCACTTGCCCGCGGTGTCACAGCGGGGCTTGATTGAGCCGATCCTCCGGGCATGAGCTGCTCGGGGTATGACCCGACCGATTTCCGAAGACTTACGTCGCCGCATCCTCAAGGTGCGGGAGGAGGCCGGCAAAACGTACGAGGAATTGGCCGAGCAGTTCCAGGTCGGCCGAGCCACGGTGAACCGGCTGCTGCTGGGCGGGGCTGCTGCGCCGTACTTTCACGCTTTCGGTGGGGGGAAGTCCCCGGCGTCGTGGGGGGGCAAAGAAGGGCGCCCTACCGCGAGACGGGGACGAGCGTGTCCACCGCGGCGCTGCCCGTGTAGCTGGTGGGCGTGTTGAGGAAGCCCTTGAGCGTCACGCTCCAGGTGCCCGCCACGGGGTGGGGGATGGAGACCGCCTCCGAGACGGAGGTGCCGTTGGCGCTGCTGGCCACCAGGTTGCCGCTCGGGTCGTGGACGTAGAGGTCCAGGTCGAAGGCCGGGTTGCCCCAGGTGGTGGTGATGCGCAGCGCGTGGGTGCCCGCGGGCACGGCGAGCGAGTGGGTGTGCGAGGCCTCGGCGAGGCTCACGTCCACCACGGGCAGCTTCACCGACAGGCCCACGTTGCCACTCCAGCCCGGCAGGGCCGTGGTGACGGTGGTGGTGCGGGTGCCAGCCGACTCGGTGGCGGCGCGCACGGCGGCGTAGGCGTCCGCGTAGCCCGCGCCCACCTCCCACGTCTCGAGCCGCCGCGTGGCGCCGGTGGTGGCGTTCTGCTCGTACATGGGCTTCGCGGTGGACGTCAGCGCCGCCAGCACGCCATCCATGTTGAGCGACGGGTTGACCTCCAGCATGAGCGCGACGAGCCCGCTCAAGTGCGGGGTGGCCATGGAGGTGCCGTCCAGGGCCGCGTAGAAGGGCTCGGGGTGCAGGCCGTCCAGGCCGGTGTAGGGCTGGGCGATGGTGGCCGTGGTGGCGCGCGCCGCGACGATGGCCACGCCGGGCAGGACGATGTCCGGGTGGTGGTTGGCGTCACCGGGGATGCCGCGGCTGGAGAAGCCCGCGAGCTGGCCCGGCAGGCCCTGGGAGAGCAGCGGGTTGGTGGCCGTGCTGGTGTCCTTGGCGGCGCCCGCGCCCACCGAGATGACGCACGGCGAGGCGCTGTACGGGTTGAGCGTGTCCGCGGCCGAGCCGTCATTGCCCGCCGCGAAGGCCACCACCATGCCCGCGTCATAGGCCCGCTTGGTGGCGATGCTCACCGGGTCGAAGGGCGCGAAGTGGCTGCCGCTGGTGCCCCAGGAGTTGGAGATGACGCGGACGTTGTACGTCTCGCGGATGTCCGGGCTCATCAGGTAGTCGAAGCCCTGCAGCGAATAGAGGATGCTGATGGCCTCGCCCGCGCCCACCGCGAGGAGGCTGGCGCCCGGGGCCACGCCCTTGTACTTGCCGCCGGACTTCGCGCCGGAGCCGCCGATGGTGCTGGCCACGTGCGTGCCATGGCCGCTGGTGAGGTCGCTGTTGGGCACGTCCAGGTAGAGCGCGCCGCTCATGCCCGACTCGAGCACGGGGGCCACCACCTTCACGTTCTTCACCAGGTTGGGGAAGTCCCCGTGCGTGCCGTCCACGCCCGAGTCGATGATGCCCACGCCCACGCCCGCGCCGGTCGCCTGGAAGGCCGTGCGTGCGGTGTCCGCTCCGATGTAGGCCACGCTCTGGTCGAGGAAGTAGCGCAGCGGCCGGTCCTGGTAGATGGACAGCAGGCCGAGCGGCTGGAGCGTGGTGCGCAGCGTGTTCAGGAGCGCGGGGGTGACGGGCACCTCCAGCGCCACCATGGGCAGCGCCTTGAAGGAGCCGAGGTTCTCTCCCACGGCGAGGCCCAGCGTGCCCTGGAGCAGGTCCACCGCGGGCGCCACCGCCTCCTGCGTGTTGAAGGAGAGGATGAGCGTCTTCACCAGCCCATCCGTGGCGAGCCCCGGGTCCACCACGGCCTGCGTGAGGGCCGCCTGGGCCTGGGCGCTGGAATAGGCGGCGGTGCAGGCGCTCATGGTGGTGACGGGCTGCTCCACGACGGACTTCTTGCTGCCCCCCTGGAGCGCCGCCTGTCCCTGGCGGCTCTGTGCCTGGGTGGCGTCCGACTCGGTGCTACCGCAGCCGGTGAAGAGGGCGGTGGTGGTGAGGGCGAGGCCCAGCGTCTTCAGGGGATTCATGTGTGCTCCTGGGGGAAAGACGGAGCGCCCGCGGGGGACCCGCGGGCGCTCTCTTTCTATTATTGATTCAGGACTTCCTGTTTGGATCCGTTTTCCCGATTAAGTGTTCGGGTGCAGGTAACGGGCCATGTGCAGGGTGCCGTTGACGTCGACGGTGATGGTCTGGTTGGGCGTGCCCACCGGGACGCTCGGGACGCCGGACTCGCGCTCGGGGATGATGATCGTCTTGCCGTCGAAGGTGACGACCTGACCCGGCGCCGTCACGGGGTGGCCCACGATGTTGAGGATGATGGCGCCCACGTCCGCGGTGGCACCCGGCAGGGTGAGCACGGAGGCGGGGATCTTCACGGGGACGGCCGGGGTGCTCACGCCGTCGACGTTGATGCAGCGGTTGGGCGAGATGTTGAGCTCCGGCAGGGTGACCGAGATGGAGGGCACGTACTGCGAGATGCCGGGGACGAACACCATGTCGCCCTCCGTGCCCACGTTCATGCCGGGCACGCGCACCGAGTAGCCGAGGATGACCTGCTCGTGCTCATCCAGGTGGACGCCGACCGGCTGGGTGTCGCTGTCGCTGCCCGGGACCACGACGGCCACGGCCGGCGTGGCGACGGTGACGGAGTCGACCTTGCTCATGACGTAGACGCAGGTGGGCTCGGCCAGCGCGAGGCCCGGAACGCACACACCAGCAACCGCGGCGGCACCAACGAGGAAACGCTTCAGGGAGGGGGTGGTCATGGCTGTTCTCTCCAGGGTGGTCATGCGACAGGGGGTAATGGGACTCGGTGCGCCAGGGGGCTGCCCCGGGCTTCATCGCGTCCTCGATGATTAATTGGAAAAAGCCCGGGCTTTTGGATCCGCCGGATTAAAAATTTCTTTTCGGGCTATTTCCGGCGCGGCGCGAGGTAGCGCGCGTTCTCGTCGGAGTCGGCGGGGCCGAGGACGATGGACTGCTTGGGCAGGTCATACGTGACCGGCTCGGGAGGGGCGCCGTGCAGGGGCAGGAAGAGGGTGCGGCCCTCGAGCGTGAGGACGTGCCCGGGCACCGTCACCGGGGTGTCCTGGAGGGTGAGCGCGATGTCCTGGACTTCCAGGAGGGCACCCGGACCGTCGTCGAGTACCGACGTGGGGACGGAGACGGGAACGGCGAGCGTGCTCACGCCCAGGTTGGAGCACGTCCGCGGTCGTCCGTGGGGTGCTGGCAGGGCATGGAAGGCGGCTCCTGCCTCGGGCCCCGCGTCCAACCCGGCGGATGCAGGGACGAAGAGGACGAGGGCGGGGGTGGCCACGGTGACGGTGCCCACCTGGCCCAGTACGTAGGCGCAGGGCGGCTCGGTCAGGCTGAGGCTCCCGACCATCAGTCCCGCGAGCACCGTCCCGGACAGGAGCGGCAGCCACGGGTGGCGGGACACACATTGCTCGAGCGAAGGGAGAGGACTCACCTGTCAGGTATTGAACCCAGGGGGCGGGAGTGGATCTCCCGAGGGACGCCGGGTGGCTCAGTACACCTTGAGGGTGAGCTGTACCTGGGGCTTGTCGAACACATCCGTCGCGGAGACGGTGAACTCGTACGAGCCCGCCTGGGTGGGCGTGCCGGAGAGCACGCCCGTCGTCCCCAGGGTGATTCCCGGGGGCAGCGTGCCGGTGTAGCTCCACTGGAGGGTGCCCGCGCCACCGGTCGTCTGGAGGGCATGGGTGTACTCCGTGCCCACACGCGCGTCGGGGACGGCACGGGTCCTCATGCACAGGCTCAAGGAGCGGCATGAGCCGGTGGTGAGCTGGAGGGTGCGGGTGACGACCTGGGGGGGCTCGTCGGAGTCCGTCACCCGGACCTCGAAGGCGAAGGTGCCGACCTGGCTCGTCATCCCCTCCACCCGCCCGGTGTCCTTCAAGAGGATGCCGGCGGGCAGGGCGCTGCCGGAGACGAGTTCGAAGCGGTGGGGCGGGGTGCCTCCGGTGGCCGACACCTGGTCGACGTAGGCCATGTCGCTCGGGACATCGGCCAGGATGGCGGGCCCGGCCAGACGCAGCAGGGGCCGGATGAGCACGGTGCGCTCCTGGCTCGTGTGCTGGGGCGGCGTGCCCTGGTCCATCACCGCGAGGGTGAAGCGGAAGTCTCCGGCCGCGGTGGACCTGCCGGAGAGCTCACCCCGGGCGTTGAGCGACAGGCCCGGAGGCAGCTCCCCCAGGAAGGAGAAGGTATAGGGCGGAGTGCCGCCGCTCGCCTGGAAACGGTAGAGGTAGTTCCCCGTCTCCAGCCCCACCGGGGGCACGTCCGGCTCGAACACGAGCGCGGGGGCCGTGACACCCCCGTCCGTGTCCGAGGGGAGCTCGGGGGTACAGGGCCCCCGCTCACCGCAGTCCGGCAGGCAGACGCCCTCCGGCACGAGGCACGT